>JABGPL010000029.1 GCA_018644935.1 Calditrichota bacterium
CACAGATTGGTCGTTTAAAGATTTGGGGGACATTGATGAACTCCTGAATTATTAAATCTTAGTCAGAATTTTAGAATGTAGGGGCGAATAATCATTCGCCCTTCAGTGGAACTATAAAATGACGACCGAGACGACAGCGTTTTTCTATAGTACCCAAAACATACAAAGGCAAAAATCATTCATCGTCTTGTGAGCCATGCAAGGGCGAATGATTACTCGCCCTTGCTACTCGGAAAAGTCGTTACCGTTGAAGCACAAAGTTAAACACTTCAGATCTGTTCGTATCACAGAATCTCTGTTGCGACTGAGGTCTGAAACCACCTGCACTTGCGGTGATTGTGCGGTTTCCGGCTGTGATATCAAATTGGAAAGATCCGCCTCCGCCAGTAGAGGTGCGTTCACCTGAATCAGCACTGACAGTTGCGCCAATGATTCCCTGCCCACCAGAGTCCTTAACAGTGCCAGAAACTCGGCATTGTCCGCCACCACCTGTGGGTGTAAGGCTGAAATTAATGTTTGGAGTGTTTTGATTTGCATTGACCATAGCAGGTGCATTTGCAGAAGTATAACCTTCGGCAGAGGCCGTCACATTTTGATTTCCAGTTGGGACATTCTGCAGAGTGTACTCACCACCAAAGCCGGTGAAAGTACTCACACCTGCACAGTTTAGCGAAGCTAAATATATTCCATTGCCACCAGCTTCCCTGACAACTCCGCTAATTGTTCCGGTTTCACCACCGCCACCACCTGGAATAAGCGCAAAATTAGCGGTTGTTGTTTGATCGGTTGCGATAGCTACATTTCTTTGAGCACCATTGTAACCGTTGGCCGTGACACTTGCAGAGTAATTACCCGGATCTACCTGCATAGTGTAGTTTCCGGCTCCGTTAGAGACTGCGGATGCCCCACCACATGAGATCCGCGCACCTGATAGCGGTCTGCTGTTGCTCGCGTTGGATATGTTGCCTGTCAGGGTTCCAGCGTCTTCACCACCACCACCGCCTGGATTGAGAGTGAAGTTGGCTGTCACTCTTTGATCTATCTCTATTTGTACAACTGTAGATGCCGGTTCGTATCCATCCTTCGATACCGATACATTATAAGGACCAGCTAAAAGTGCTCTTTCATAAGTTCCGTTAGAACGTGAATAAAATGTCTCGGAACCTACCTGTATCCTGACCTCGGGCAATCCAGCGCGCGATACTGCATCAATTATAACACCAGCAACTACTCCCATATTGGAGGAATTTTCAGGTCTCAATGTCATGTCAATAGACAGTTCTTCACCTGCTGCGATATCAAAAAAGTCGGTTGACTCGAGATCATAATCATCGGCATTTGCGAGCAACTTTCTTGAGCCTGGTTCGAGTAAAATCACGTATTCACCATCAGCGTCAGTCATTGCCTCTTCATCGCCTCTTGCGGGGACAACTCGAGCACCTTCTATCGGGGCACGAGTGTTACGATTTGTGACCCGACCGGATACTCGACCAAATCCGGCTTCTGGATTTGTTAGTGCCAGCGTGAAGTTTACAGTGCGTGACTGTCCGGGTGTGACGGCAACCGTTTCTTCTTTGGGATTGAAATCAGCCGCCGTTATGGAAATAGTATAGGTTCCTGCGGGAACTTCAAAACTGTAGTTTCCATTTCGATCAGTTGCGGTCTCTCCTGCACCGTACGCGACAACGGCATCTTCAATACCTGCAGATGAGGCAGAATCGATCACCTGACCCGAAATGGTCGCATGTAAAGCCATCATGCTGAAATTCAGATTGTATGTAGAATCACCATCAACGGTAATTGTATTGTTTGAAATCTCATAATCATCAGCGGTGACCGAAATGGTTCTTTCACCTTCAAGTACTTCAAACGTGTAACTTCCGTCATCAGAAGATGTCGTTGATTCACCGTTGTCGGATTCAACTGTAGCACCGACAATTGGGTTTTCAGTATCTGTCTCGGCCACAACTCCTTGCACTGTTGCCAGTGTGTCCGACTGAGTACCACCATTCGGGCGGGTAATATTTTTACTTTCCTCCTCGCATCCGAGAAAGCCAATCGTTAATGTTAAACAACAAAGAAGCAGTATCTTTATAATGCGAAACTTCATCTCAACTCCGTGATAAATCAATGCTTAAACATTTATATGTGTTTTGTGGTTCGTTGCTATCCCAACCGCTGAACCCAAATTTCTAAAATAAAAATATACACATCCGAGTTAAAATTCACAAGCGTGAACACATTCCGAAAAGCATCTTAGCTCAATAGGTATGGATGACATGGCCTGTTTTACAAATTTGGACAGTTTGTTGAGCATTTACCAGCAACGGATGTTCATCCTAATTTTGAAGTTATTCTTGAACAGTTTGTTCTTTCAGTGAGATTACTGTTTTCAAAGTTGCCTTTGAGATGGTTTCTAATTAATATCAGTTAGTTGAGAAGCATCCCGATTTCAGTTAAACTATCCGGAAGAAAAGACTATTGGAAAAAACTGACTTTTTAGTAATCGGATCTGGTATTGCAGGATTGTCATTCGCACTTGAAGCAGCTAAACATGGCTCGGTGCTAATGATCACCAAAAAAGAAGACACCGAATCCAACACAAATTACGCTCAGGGTGGCATTGCAGCCGTTCGTGATTCAATGGACAGTTTTGAACAGCATATAGAAGATACGTTGAAAACCGGTGCTGGTCTATCAAACAGACTTGCCGTTGAAACAATGGTGAGTGAAGGTCCGAAGAGAATTGAAGACCTGATGAACTATGGTGTTGAGTTTTCTTTTTTCTGGAAAGAGAACAAAAAAGTTCTCGCACTTGGGCGAGAGGGAGGTCATTCGGTATCAAGGATTGTTCACAAAGCGGACCACACCGGACGAGAAGTGGAGAAAACACTTATCGAACGTTGCAAAGAAACGGGTGCCGTACGTATTGAGGAACACTCCATAGCGGTTGATCTTGCTGTTGATGTTTCAAATGGAAACCACCGTTGTGTTGGTGCATTTATGCTCACTCCGGGAGGTGAGGTCGAGCAGATCGCAGCCAAGATTACAATGCTCACATCTGGAGGCAGTGGACAGGTGTACCTCCACACAACTAATCCAGCTATAGCCACCGGAGATGGATTGGCAATGGCATATCGTGCAGGTGCACGAGTTAACAATCTCGAATTCATGCAGTTTCATCCAACTGCTTTATACCCGAGAGATAAACAGGCATTCCTCATCAGTGAAGCGGTTAGAGGATTCGGGGGTGTCCTTCGCACCAAAGCCGGAAATCAGTTCATGGATAATTATCATGAAATGAGGGATCTTGCCCCACGCGATATCGTTGCAAGAGCCATTGATCATGAAATGAAAACCAGTGGTGATGATCATGTTTACCTCGATGTTACGGGAAGATTACCCAGAGAGGTCAGAGAGAGATTCCCTTCGATTTACAAGCATTGCCTTTCAAAGAACCTTGATATTACTCGTGATTGGATACCCGTGGTCCCCGCCGCTCATTATATGTGTGGCGGTGTGGTAACAGATCTCGATGGTCATTCTTCCCTACCGGGTTTATATGCTGCGGGTGAGGTCGCGTCCAGCGGGGTTCACGGAGCAAATCGCCTGGCTTCAAATTCATTGCTCGAAGCAGTTGTCTTTTCGTATCGTGCAGCTAAGAGTGCCTGCTCGGAATTGAAAAATTTGCCTCAGAAACCGATCCCAAAATTACATTTAAAAAATCACCAAAAGGCTTCCGGACAGTATGATGAGGAGGAATGGGTATTGGTTTCACACGATCTCTTCCAGATCCGGAAATTGATGTGGGATTATGTGGGGATTGTCCGTTCCAATCTACGGCTCGAAAGAGCTCGGCGCCGAGTTGACTTGGTACGTCGAGAGGTTGATGATTTGTATCAACGTTCTCCGATGAATATCGGATTAATTGAGCTCAGAAATATTGCTCTCGTTGCCAGCTTGATTATTCGTTCTGCTATCAGGAGAAAGGAGAGTAGAGGTTTACATCATACCACAGATTACCCAGAGCGAAACGATTCGCGAAAACCCAAAAATACTTTGATATTCCACAGGCGGAGTTCTAAATAAAAGACCAGTTCATAAGACTAATCTCAGGTCCTAAATCCCATTGGATCATTGTCGCAGCCGCTGCAATTGTTCGGCTGGTTTATCTTTTGTCATATATGGATTCGCCATTCTATCAAATCCCAATGTGGGATGCTCAGGAATATCATCAGATGGCTCGTGTCATTTCAAAGGGATCTATACCAGATTATCTTGCCTATCGTCCTCCCCTCTATCCGCTTTTACTGGGGGTGATCTATATGCTATTTGGCGATGGTGCATTGATCCCAAGGTTGCTACAAATATTTATCGGTGTCATATCCTGTGTTCTGGTTCAACGAATCGGTAGTCGGCTATTCGGCAATGTTTGCGGTTTCTTTGCTGGAATAATAGCCTCTATCACAGGCTTAATTGTATATTTTGATCTTGAACTGCTGCCTACCTCCCTTTACATTTTCCTCATGCTGCTAATGATAAATGAGATGTTGAAGATTGAATCCGGAACGGGATCCGCACTCAAAGCCGGGATTTGGTTTAGTCTAGGGTGCCTCTGTCGCCCAACTCTGCTCACCTTTTTCCCAATTGCTGTACTGTGGCTCTGGAATGGCGGGACAGGGAAGAAAAAAACTGGAATGTTTGGGATTGCAGTTCTGGCATTTCTTCTCTTCTCAACGGTATCACATATTGCCATTAAGAGTGGACCTGTGATAGTTTCTTCTCAGGGCGGAGTCAATTTCTTTATTGGCAACAATGTAGAATCAGACGGTATGACCGCCAGATTGCCAGGATTTGGCGCGGGTTGGAGTTGGGATACAATCGAAAGCTGGGCGGAAGCTTACAAAGGTAAACCCTTAACTCCGGCTGCAGTTGACAAGGTCTTCTGGGGATTGGGATTTTCTGAAATTCAATCCGATGTTGGAGGCTTTCTGAATCGTACAATCCGTAAGGCAGGACTGTTTTGGAATAGGTACGAAATATCCAGCAATCGGGATCTATATTATCACGGCAGGTCTTTCCCGATAATTGGTTTTTTGATGAAATTGAGTTTTGTTCTTTTCCTGCCTTTTGCGTTGGTCGGGTTTTTTGCTAATCTTAAATCAAGAAATACTAAGCTAATAGTCTATCTTTTAGTTGTGTACTATTTGTCAACGTTACCGTTCTTTGTTAATGCAAGATTCAGGCATCCCCTGACTCCTTTCCTTATAGTAGGTTCGATGGGTGCGATACAATATTTGATTAAACAATTCGGTAAAAGAGAATATCCGAAGAATCTAATCGTCATAATTATTGCATTTTTCATAGGTACAATATTGCCCTTTTCGACGAGCAGTGGGATTGATCCTGAACGCTGGGATTATGGTCTCTTCACAGAGGGTAAGGCTTTAGAAAGATCAGGCAGAACAGCTGAAGCGGAACAGAATTATATCCTTGCCCTCGAACATAATCCAAGGGCACCCTATGTAAACTATCACCTTGGTGAGCTAATGCGAGCCAGGGGGAACTTGAATGGTGCTGTCAACTACTTTCAGCAGGAACTTGAAATCCAACCTCAATTTGGGAAAGGCTGGAATGAGCTTGGTGTAGTCCAAATTGACCGGGGAAATCAAGACAAAGCTCTACAGTGTTTTGAAAGAGCGGTTTCTGTGCAACCGGGACTAAAGGAAGCTGCTCGAAATGCTGCGCGTATCTATGCTTATAAAGGCATTGCTGCTTCGGAAATGGAAGATTGGACCCATGTGTACAAAAATGCGAAACGAGCAAATGATTTGGAGCCTGCTGATCCTATATATAGGGTATTATTGTTAGAATCGAGGTTTCACATGGGTGATACGGTTGGAATTTCAAATGAATTAGGGTCATTATTAAAAGAATTCCCATCCCTTCCACCGGTGATTGAATTAAGTGCTTTATTGCATTCAAAGATCAACTCAAGATAGAGCAAGACCGCTTATTTTCACAGATAATAAGTTGAATTTTTAATATGAATTAACACGTTTGGTTGGGATGTGTGCAATTCTTACACAGGTTTGGAAAAATTTGCATTCGAAAATTGTAGACAGCCCTCATTAATTATTATTTCACACAATATATATATGCTAAAGCCTGAATAATAAGAAGCATATGAATATTAAACATATGTTGCAGGATTCTGTGGTATATTTATTGCAGTTCTATCTTTATTAAACTCCGTGGATCTGTTTTAAGCGGACAATTTGTGTTGTTGTAGGTTGTCTTTTTTTTTCTGAAGCCTAAGAAAATTAAAAAGCCTTGCAATCCCAACAGAAATTATTATATTGATATCTTGTCACGTGTGTAGGTAGCGGGACAGCAACATGCAAACTCAATATCAGGAGGTAATTGGAAATGCTCCCCAAGTTTAAGCAACAGGACAGTGGTTTTACGCTGATCGAGGTTCTAGTTGTGGTCGTGATTGTGGCTATTCTAGCCGCGATTTCAGTGCCGATTTACATTCAATACGTTCAGGGTGCGCGTGCTTCAGATGCACAGGCAACTATTGGCGCAATTTACAACTCTGTAAAGATGTATAGGCAGGACTACAGTGAAGATCCCAGCTCAGTTGAAGAACTTCAAGAACTCGAGTATCTCGAAATAGACGAAGGTTCCGAACGTCAATGGACTTTCTCACTTATCGGGTCGAACCCAGTAACCCAGATTGAAGGTATTTCAACTGCGGAAATGAAGGGTGGTGCCGGACATGTGGTATTATTCGACGTTCAGACAGGTCGCTTTACCGGTTACGGTTTACCGACGGACGACGATTTATAATCGTAATTTTTTTAGTACATTTGTTTATTTAACCTGGTCGATTTGAACATTGAATACTTTCGACGAACTTCTCAAATTCGCCGTAGAACAAAACGCTTCAGACCTCCACTTATCAACTGGATCTGTTCCAATGATACGTGTTCACGGTCGGATGAAGAAACTAAACATTCCGATTCCAACCGCTGAAGAGATTGAACAAGAGCTCCACCGCATCCTCTCAGATGAACAGTTAGAACGCCTTGAGGAGATGAAGGAAATTGATCTGTCTCGTAAGCTTGAAGATCTTGCACGGTTCAGGGTTAATGTGTATTCACAGATTAACGGATATGGTGTTGCCTTTAGGACAATTCCATCCGAGATTCTGGGCTTTGAAGACCTCGGCTTGCCCGAAGTCCTTAAAGATCTTGTGATGAAGGATAGAGGTCTGGTGCTTTTCACCGGACCTACTGGCTGTGGTAAATCTACCTCTCTAGCCGCTTGCCTTGATTACATTAATGAATACAAAGAATTGCACATCATCACGATTGAGGACCCGATTGAGTATTATCATCACAGTCGGAATTGTCTCCTTAATCAAAGGGAACTTGGCGCAAATACGCATTCATTTGCAAATGCACTTCGTTCCGCACTTCGCGAGGATCCTGATGTGATTCTCGTTGGTGAGATGCGCGACCTTGAAACCATTTCTTTGGCACTAACAGCAGCGGAGACAGGTCACTTAGTCTTTGCAACATTGCATACCTCTTCGGCAGCAAAAACAATCGACCGTATCATTGATATCTTCCCTGCGTCACAGAAGACGCAGGTAAGATCAATGCTTGCAGAATCGCTTGAAGCTGTCATCGCACAGAAATTGTTGCGGAAGAAAGGCGGAGTAGGACGAATCCTTGCAGCTGAGGTGATGGTGGCTACAGTAGCTGTTAGAAATCTTATCCGTGAGGATAAAATTTATCAAATTCCATCGGTAATTCAGTCCGGTGGTAAGTCAGGCATGCAGTCTTTGGATCAGGATCTCCAGAGACTTATGCACAAAGGATTGATAGATCGGGAAACTGCGCACATCGTTGCAGAAAACCCGAAACTGTTCGAGGTTGATCTGAATCAATAGGAATGACGCAAGAACAGTTGTCATGCAGACTCACTATGGAAAAGAATCAATTGTAGTTTGGTTCAGCTAACATGATTAAGGAGGTAAACACATGAATGCATTCAAGAAAAAATGGCAACAGGACGAAGGTAGTATCGATCTAATTCAACTCTTTGCAGGGTTGCTAATTATTTCGATCGCAGCAGTCGGTACTTTTCAAGCGCTCTTTTACGGATACGAACAGATGGATTACCAGATGAGGTACCGTAAAGCCATCTCGGTGGCACGTTCTTACGCAGAGTATTGGCAAGGTCGTATTCATACTGATTTCGATACGGCAAACCGACGAATGATGGTTGGTAACTTAGGTGATCCGGAAGTGCATCTTCTTGATGAACGTGATCCGAGCACTGATCTTGACGATGTCATTTGTGAAGTTGCATATAGTCAAATTGTTCCGCACAGTTATGAAGCTCTTGACGCTGGTGGTGGAGATGAAGGTATCTCAGAATACTACCTCTTCGAGGTTTTTGTTTCATGGTACGAGCCTAACGATTTAACTAGAGCAGTTCCGCATCTGATAACGTTCCAGGCAGCGATGGTACAATCCGCAATGTAATGTCCCTATTAAACAGGACATACGGAACGAGTCTAATGATCGCAAATTATGAGCATAAGAAACGCGAGGTGATTTCATGAGAGGAAAAAAACTTAAAATCGGAAACGATAAAGGATGGACGCTTGTCGAAGCTATCCTTTCGATCGTGATAATGTCTATCATGGTCTTAGGATTGACGGTTGTTCTGATGGCTTTCAGAGAACAACTTGATCGAAGCTGGTCGATACGTGTCATGGATCAGTACGGTAACGATGTTGTCGAAAGGTTAACCCACGAACTTCGAAATGCAGTTGATGTAAACGTTCGAAATGGTATTGGTAATACACATAAGATTGATATTACCTATCTGGACCCTTATAGACACGACGTAAAATTTACCAATTCTTGGCGTGCTGATGTCCGAAGTGCCAAAGTAACTATAAACAACGATCCCATTGATAGAACATTTCCACCTACGTCCCCCGGACGAGGTGAATACTTTGAAATAGGTCAATTTACTTTGACTCCTTACGGAAAATTGACTCCGAATAATCGTGAGCATCAAGACAGCTTTCAGCGAAACGAAAAATTCATGGCAGCAACATGGGATATTCGTTTTCAGCTGATTTACACACGTAATGCTGTTAATCCTGGTGAAAGAAAGTGGTCCTATGTCAAGGAGTACTATAACCGGGTCTACATGCGAAACATGAATTTGGCAGTCAGTGAAGGGATAACAGATTAAGCCCAAAGCGGCACTTAGTGATAATGTAAAGAAGATTTGAACACTTGGAGGATAACATGAAATGGAAATTTGAAATTCATAAAGATGAGGGCAATATATTGATCATGTCAGTAGTGATCATGAGCTTACTGCTTGCAACTGGCATGGGATATATGAAATGGGCTTCCGATGAGGGATGGGATTCTGCTTACGAAGAAGCAACTGTGCAGGCTTACTTTCTTGCGCAACAAGGTATTATTGAACAAGGACTTAAGTTTTTACGTGGAAGAGAGCCTGGAGATTTGCCGTCGGGAACTACCATTTTAGGCGGTAGAGTTATTCCTGATGTTGGCAGATATCTTGACACAAAAATTGTAAGAGTAGTTTCACTTGGTCAGGGAAGTGTTTTTCAAAGAAGTGACACCTATGATATTTACAGTACTGGTGAGGCTTCATTTGATAATCATGCCCTTGGCAATAGAAGCTACGGCGAAAAGAACTATGTTAAACGCACGGCAACAATGCGTGCCCGATTGAGATCGTTTGCGAATTATATGTATTTGACCAACTTTGAGAAAACTAGATTTAACGAAGTTATCTGGTTCTGGACACCAGATACACTTTATGGTCGGACACACTCAAATGACTTTATCGGTTTGAAATATTCTCCGCAATTCTACGGACCTATATCAAGTTCTCAAGACAGGTTTCTGGAATTTCAGGCTAATCCGTATTTTGAATACGAACCACAGTTCAATGTTCCACCAGTTTATTTCCCCTCTACGGCGAATTCTGTAAGGAACAATGCAACACCGTGGGTACCAAGCCAAAATGGCTCGAAAATGACTTGGATTTATTTCCGGGGCGATCAGGGAATAGATATTTACCAGTATCCTATGGGAACACCTCGAGCGGATTCCCTATTTCAACATTTAGCAGTGCCGGCATGGCAAGCAATATTTGTTGATGGTGATTGCGAAGTTCAAGGTCAGGTTACTGGCCAGGTGACAGTCGGTTGTTCTGGAAATATGTGGTTGATTGATAATATCCAATATACCGGCTCGGATGCTCGCAATGGCTACTTTAACCATGAGGGATTCCCTCATATGCTCGGACTTGTTTCAGAAGGTAATATTATCGTCAAAGATAATATCGTGAACGGTAAGCAAAATGGCTGGGGTAACGGTGGTGGTGCGAATAATCGCCATTCGATTAATATCAATGCCGGTATGGTTGCTCTAGGTGAATCGTTTACTTTCGAGCACATGAATGACGATTGGGAACTTTATCAGGGTCCAGAGCCTGATGAAAGAGGCTATATAAATTTGAAGGGTGCAGTCACACAGTGGCGACGTGGTTATGTGCATCGTTCAAACCATCAGGGAACTGGATACGGAAAGGCGTATAATTACGACTTTCGGTTTGACAGACGTCCACCACCATACTATCTTGAAGCAACTGACGAAAACGGTCATGGTTTGTTTGATGTAGTATCCTGGGGTGAACAATAGGACACTATCGCGGTTAAACCAACTGGTCGCCGCGGTGTAAAAGTGTCAATGACTTTGGTTTAATACTAGAAACACCTGTTAACTTTCTTCCCCGATATTAAAATGTCGGGGAAGAAAGTAACTGCCCCGGAAATTCAGGGGTGGTATGAAGGTAAGTTATTCAATAACAATAACAATGGTGTTGGCTATACGAGTCGGGAGAGCGAGGAGTTTTTCCGAGAGGGCTGACCTCTTTAACACAACATCGGTAACACTATGTTAGGTTTAAAAAGTAAATTGCGTATTGGTTTAGATATTGGTACGCATAGCATCAAGTTGGTTGCAATCGAAAAAGTTGGACCACGTTTTCGTCTTGCAAAGTGGAAGGTTCACGAATTGTACACTGGTGGTCGAAGTTTCGACCCCGAAGGTCCAAAGAAATCAGTGGCTGTTCCTGCACTGATGAAATTAATGAATGAGCTTGGAATAGTACCGAAGAAGATTAAACATCTGGCATCAAGCGTCGGTGGTCAACAGGTTGCTGTTAAGGAAATTAGCAGTATCGTTCAGACCGAAGCCGAGATGGCATCCAGTATTCTTTTGGAAGCTCGTAAACACATCCCTCTTGACGGTAGTGATACAGTTGTAGACTATCAGATTCTTGGTGATGATGTTACCGACTCAGACAAGGTTCGGGTACTTCTTATTGCAACCACAAGGAAGCTATATGAAGGTCACCAGGACTATCTTCGAGAAATTGATTTGAAACCTGGCATTGTTGACATTGATTCACTTGCCTTGCTCAACTCTTACATGATCGGTTCTCAATTGCCAGATAATGGTGTGGTCATATTCCTGAATGTAGGTGCTAAGAAAACTGGCTTATCTGTTTTCGGACGCCGTGATACATTCTTCACACGTGATTTGGGTACTGGTGGATACAATTTCACCAAGGAATTGATGGACAATTACGGTCTTAGTTATGAAGAAGCTGAGAAAGTAAAACGAGAGCAGGGAATGGAACCTGATCTTCCAAAAATCGCATCAGGTGACAGTTCGGTTCTTGCTATCTCAGAGAAGACATCAATGGAAAAATTGGGCGATGAAATAAATCGTTCGCTGAGATACTATGTTAAAGAATCCGGACAATCCGTATTTACTCATATCGTCCTTACAGGCGGAGGAGTTCTGCTACCCGGACTTGACACGTATTTGAATAACAAGTTTAACCTGCCGATAGAACTTTTTAATCCATTCAACCAATTAGAGAGCCGTACCCCGATTCAGGCAGATAACCCGTACCAGATGGCTACGGCAATCGGGCTGGCAATGCGAGGGGATCTATAGATGGTTACCCAATTTACCATAAACCTTAATAAAGGTGAGGACCTCGCTGAACGAGAAGCACGTTGGCGCAAGCGACGAGAAATTATCACATTAACATTTCTGGTAATTATCGTAGCTGTTCTTACAATGTTGAACGTACAGCAATATCAGATGATTGAGGGAATCCTCGCCACAAAACAAAGTACAATCAGGGAAATAGACCGCAGATTAGATTCTCTGAAGAAAACAGGTAAGAACATTTCCAAGCAAGACGTTCTTGCTTTAGCAAAGCTTGAAAAGGAAAGAGTTCTGTGGACGAAGAAATTGCTTTCTCTTGGTGAATTACTTCCTGATGAAATGGCGATCACCTACCTAGAGTACAAAAATCAGCTTCTTTTACTTCGCATGATTTCTATTATCAAGAAGGACGAGAAAGAATTCGATAGAGTAAAAGAGATCATCGACAAACTTCGTGCATCCCCATTGTTTTTCCGAGATTTCGCAGAGATGAGGCTAAAAGAGCAGCATCAAACCGACATTGACGAACAAACAATCCTGTCTTTCTCAGTTTTATGCGAGATCGAGAGGAAAGGAAAGGGAACTAAAGGACGGCGAGGTCGAAGGTCCTCGAGAGGCTAATTCACATCAACACCGCAAAACGAGAATTTAAATGAAGCGCAATCTAATTATGCTTGCACTCTTGGTCCTGTTTGGTGGTGCCGCATGGGGCTATCAGAATTGGATATATTCAAATTATCCTTCGGAGATCAGGCAGTTAGACCGAACTATCCAACTTCGTGATGAAAAGCTCATAAGTGCACAAATCATTCATCAACAACTGGATCTTGTCGCAAATCTCATCGAGAAGAATCTAGCTTATTCAAAAAGTGATTCACTTGCCGAAGATGCATCCCTTCCATTTATGGAATATACAACGGCAATCATGAACGAGCTTGAGATAAAGCTGGTTAAACTTGAGCCAGGTAAAAGATCGGCACGTCTTGACTATGTTAGAACTCCATATACATTGACAGTAGAAAGTTCATACGACAAGCTTGGGAAATTCATTAACCAGCTTGAAAAGTCTGAACGGTTGATTACTGTGGAGCAATTTGAGATTGATAATGCTGTGAGAAAATCATCCTCGCAGATGGAAAGAGCAGGAGGAGATCTAAGCTCGAAGGTTATGACGGTTAAAATCTCCACATTAACCCTAATTAAACAGCGCTAAGGAAGGAGGCGATACGAATGAAAGGTCGTGATAAACTTTTTTTCAACCTGCTTACATTCCTTATTCTGGTTGTCGTAATATTAGTCGGTGTAAAGACTAATGAAGCCGATAAACAGATTAAGCGTTGGCAGGCCGACATTGTAAGACGGCAAGAACGTGGCTACCATGATCCACAACTGAAAGAGACAGTTGACAAGCTCGAAGCAGATTTACGAGCAAGGTTGTCTGAACAGTTCGCGGTCGCTGGTGATCCACTCGATCTTACAAGAGTCATCAGAACGAAAAAATTTCTCAAGAAAATCGGTATGGAAACTGCTGAAACTGAGAATAAAATGAGGCTTTCCGCAACTATCGTTGGCAAAAGTGGCACACAAGCGGTTGTAAAATACCGTGGTCGCAGCCAGATGGTCTCAGTCGGAGAAAAACTTGGTGGTTATCGAGTTTCTTACATAGGTAAGAATAAAGTTACAATTGTTCGCGGGAATGAGACATTGACACTTACAACCGAAAAAGCACCTGACTCTATAGCTGAATTGGAAAGGTTGTTCGGCCCTTACGGTGAGAATAAACCAAAAGTCACTGTTAAAGAAATACCGGCTGAAGACCTTTAAGCCTTTGCTTTTCAAGCAAAACAAAATTTTAGAAAATCGAAAATAATTTAACCATCATCTTTGGGTGAGGAGAAAGAATGGGCGGAATGATACTGGGTTCAAAGTTTCTTTCTATAGTTCTATTACTGGCGATAATTGTTGTTCCTTGTTCTGGAATATCCGGTGAGGTTCAACAAGAAGAGCCTTCGGATTCTGGACTGCAGACAGTCGTCAGCATTGACGCCGAGGATGCATATTTACCAAGCGTCCTTTCAATATTAGCTGCAAAAAGCGGCTATAACATTGTAACTGGTCCTGGTGTATCCAAGGAAGAACGTATTTCAATACATTTATCCGACACACCAATAGAAGAGGCAATGAACCTCGTGGTGCGTGCAGCCGGTTTATCATACGATGTTGTTGGAAAATCTTTTTTAATTGCCAAGGCCGACAAACTTGGCAGGCAAGTGGGTGAAAGCTCCTATGTTATCGACTTACAATATGCCGTAGCTGCAGATGTAATGAATCTCTTAAATGATTTTCAGGCATCAATTCAGGTCGACATGAGTGGAAACAAGCTTTTAGTTCTTACAACACCGAAAATCATTAGTGATATTCGCGATGTTATTGAAGCAATAGATGTTCCAGCTTTACAAATCACACTTTCAGCCAGACTGATCGAAGTATCGGTCGAGGATGAAGAGCGACTTGGAATCAACTGGGCAAAATTGTCTGGTTCAACCAAGCAGTGGTTTTATGAAGGTCCAACAATTCCTGGTGCTGAATCAGCAACAGCTGTTGATGCTCTTTCAGATCGATCACGTCAGTTCAACCCGTTCGATGAGTTTTCAGATCTGAATCGAGTTGGTACAATGTGGCGAAGCCAACCAGTTTATGAAGTTGCATTAGATTGGTTGCTTAAGAATAGTGCCGGTGAAGTTCTTGCAAACACAAGTGTTGTTACAATGAATGCCCGTACTGCCGAAATCGAATTAGTCGATACGGTTCCGTATGTCACAAGTTCAGGTGGTGTCGGCGGTCAGGTATCTGTTCAACGTGAAGAAGTGGGAATAAAACTGTCGATCACACCTCAGGTTAATTCTGACGGTTACATCACAGTTTCGATCAACCCCGAAGTAAGTTCAATATTTGAATTTATCGGTCCAGACTTGACGATCCCACGTACTCTGCGCAGGTCATCAACAATGACAGTAAGAGTTAAGAATCACCAATCCATTATTGTCGGTGGGTTGATGGGTCTTGTTGCACATAAAACAGTGCACAAAGTACCCTTCTTTGGTGATATACCGTTTGTTGGCGGACTGTTTCGCTATAATGCTGTTCAGACCACAAAAACTGATTTGATTATCGAAGTTACACCTCATATTCTTGAAGATGAGTATACTTATATTGTCAAATCAAAAGATGTTCAGCATGCAGAGGATCTGTATAAGAAGCACATCGAACCTGAAGAGGAATGATAGATAACCTCTTTGCAACATAGTTGCCGAAATTGTCGAACCATTCTCTCTTAAAAGTTATTTACAGACTGACAGCAACAGTAATGCTGTTGCTGTCAGTTAGCTCTTTGGCAATCTGTCAACCAGCTGGTATTGATTTGAATACTCAAGTCAATGAACAGCTTTCTGGAAACCAGAAACCCACAGGATATCCCGGTCCAGCCGTGCTCGAAAAACCCATTAACCCGGAGTTTTACGTTCTTGGTACTGGAGATGTCTTGGAGTTTAGGGCTTGGGGAAGGCTGGAAATGCAGCAAGTTGTCACCATTGGTCCGGATGGTTATGCTGCAATTCCGACAGTTGGAGAGATCAACGCTGCTGGAAAGACCGTTAACGAAGTCAACAGTACGCTTCAATCAATGATCAGCCGTATTTATCCTCATTCGGAGGTTAGTCTGAGGCTAATCAAGGTAAGGTTGATGAAGGTTCTTATCAGTGGAGCTGTTCGAGAGCCGGGTACTTATGTGATTTCTGCGGTTGATAGACTATCTGAGCTAATTAAATTGGCGCAGGGCTTTTATGAACCTGAGCAGGTAAAAGACCTGCCCGTCATGAATCGAACTGTGGATAAAAGAAGATCAAGTAGAAGCAATTTCGATTATGAGGAATGGTTGGCAGGTGAACCATTCCCATCGAAAAGAAACGTTTCTATAATGAAGCTTGACGGTTCGGAACGGAGAGTTGATTACCTGAGGTTTATTAGAACTGGTGATTCAAATTATAATCCAATTCTATCCGATGGAGATCAGGTCCATGTGCCAATTATTGATAAAGAAGGCGGGAGAATAAGCGTATTTGGTTCTGTAAAAGATCCTGCTGAATTTGAATATATTCAGGGGGACTGCCTCGCTGATGTTATAAGAATTTGCGGGGGATTAACTGAAAACGCTCTCCTTTCTGAAATAAAGATAATTCGATTTGAGTCGGATCATGATAGCACCAGAGAAATTGCTGTCGATTTCATCAAGACTTACGGGCAAAAAATCGAATTGAAAGCGGATGACAGGATTTTTGTAAGAGAACAGACTGAATTCCGATTGAAGCATGGTGTTACTGTAGAAGGGGAAGTTAACTTTCCCGGTGTATATCCGATAGTACAATATAAAACCACTTTAGAAGAAATTGTAAAGACTTGCGGTGGACTCACAAATCAGGCAGACTTGCAAAGAGCAAGAGTAATTAGGTGGTCTGCACTGGAATATGAAGATCCCGAATACGAACGGCTTAAAAAGATGTCGATTGCTGACATGAACGAGATGGAATACGAATATTTCAAAACTCGTTCTCGTGAAGAAGCACCGGCAGTTGTTGTAGATTTCAAGAAGTTGTTCGTAGACAATGAAAAATCACAAAATATTTTTTTACAGGATCAGGATGAAATCGTGATTCCTGTCCAGCTTCCGACTGTCAATGTAACTGGAAACGTAAACAGACCCGGTTTGGTTAGTTGGATTCCTGGAAAGACAACAGATTATTACGTCGAAAAGACCGGTGGGTATTCGTGGAACGCAAGAATTAGCAAAATGAGACTGATTCGCGCTCAAACAGGTACCTGGATAAAACCAAAAAAGAATACACCGGTTGAAATTGGCGACACGATATTTGTGCCGGAAAAACAAGAATTGAATTATTGGCAATTGTGGAAAGACTTGATGCTGGTTGTGTCACAAATTGCAACAGTTGTTATTGTGGTACAAACAGTCAGGTAATGCACCTTATGATAGTCTGCTACCTTTGAAGCAGCAAGGTGATGACAGCATGTTAAGGGAAAAAGTGTTTTCATGGAGGAAGAAGTAATGAGAAGCAGATTTACGTTTATCGCTCTGCTCAGTGTCGTCCTTTTAGTCGGCATGTTTACTGGTTGTGATGAGGGAGAAAAAGTCGCCAATATAGGCGGCGTAGATCCTAATATCGTAACTGGTGTTGAAATCAGAGCAACACACATTCTTATCAGTGGGCTTATAGATGAGCAGCGCACTGAACAAATAACCGCTATAGCTGTAAACGCAGCTGGCGTTGGTGTACCTGGAGTCCAGATCCAATTTGGAATAGAAAACCCTCAATCATACAAGGGTAATATTTCAGTCGCATTGGTGGATTCGGTAACTAACCAAAACGGACAACTTGCAGCGACATACTCGGTAGTTTTAGCACAGGATGCTGATGTTAAAATCACTGCTACAACAGGTCAGGTAAGAGGTGAAAAAACCATTCAACTTCGCGTTCGCACTGATGTTGGAACACCGTCTGTTGAAGTATTGAAGCCTGTACTTACGGTACCACCTGGTCAAACTAGAAATACTCAGATCACAGCAACTTTGGTTGATGAAAATGGTCTTGCACTACCTGGTGTCCAACTCTATTTCAGAACAGATCCTCCAACATTAGGTTATGTTGATAGCGATACTGCGATGACTGATAATTCAGGTAGAGCTGTACGTACATTCACATCAATTGTAAATCAATATGGTCAATGTGATGTTATCGTTTCAGTAAACAATGATAATTCAGCTCGCACCAAAATTGAAGTTCGCCCAGTTGCCGGTCCAAGTAAGATTACTGCTCATGCAGAACCTGAACGGATTAAAGTTGGCAATGGCGGAAATGCTCAATCAGATGTTTGGGCAGTCGTTACGGACTCAACAGGTGTTGGTGTTCCGTTGACTACCGTCTTATTTGAGATTCAATCTGATGGTGCAGCCCCAATTTTCGGGTCTTTAACATCTTCAGATTCATCAATCACCAACTCCGATGGCGAGATTCACACGACATTCAACTCCAGAGGTGGCTACGGCTCGCAATGGATTGTTGCCAAAGTCGTCCCCAGCGGCCTTGATGGAGAAGCTGGCGCAGATCAATCATCCAGAGGCAAACTAAACCTCAAGATTGGTGATGATGTTGTTGCCGGATTTGACGAAGAACTTCAGGCGCGTGTTCTTCTGACGATCGAACCAATTGAAGATCAACCTCGGTTCCTTAGCCTTTCAGCGACACCTGCATACTTCAACATTCCAGTTGATACCACAGGTCAATCCATAATCCGGGCTACAATCCGTGATGAGAACAACAACGGAATTCCAAACCTTCAGGTTGATTTCAGATCAAGTATTGGAACAATTGCACAACCCACTATTACTGATAGTGCCGGTATTGCAACTGCACAGTACTTCATCAGACCTGCTACTGA
Organism: Calditrichota bacterium; assembly: GCA_018644935.1. Lineage (GTDB taxonomy): Bacteria > Electryoneota > AABM5-125-24 > Hatepunaeales > Hatepunaeaceae > JABGPL01. Next base: position 18,606 of record JABGPL010000029.1, read on the forward strand.
CATGGACCCGCCAAACGAAGCTGATTTTGCAAAGATAACTGCTACAATCCCAGGAACAAATTGGGAAAAAGATGTTGATATCGAGATAATTCCTGCAGCTCATGGCGTAGGTTCCTTAACATTGACAACTGATAGAAGTTTCATCTGGGCTGATGGAGATGGCCTATCATTTGCTAATCTTACTGCTGTACTCCAAGATGCTGATGGTCAGATTCTTACTGGAGAAGAGATTGTATTTACGTCATCTTTTAACTTCAGTGTTGTGCAATCTCCCGTCTTCACTGACACCATAGGAAGAGCAAAAACTGTATTTGATGATAATGGACGTCCTTCCGTTGACGAAAGAGGAATGCCTGATTCTGTTACCGTTACTGCTAAGTACAATCCAATGGGTTTGACCACGGTTGTTAGAATTATGATTCGTGAACGTAACCCTGTTACTCGCATTGACTTAAATGCCAGTGCTAGACAGTTAACAGCAAACAGTGGCGATTCAACGGCTGTTCGTGCAACTTGTTATCTCAGCAACGGTTCACCAGCACCTGCTGGAACAATTGTGTTCTTCGATCAAATTTATGGTTCATATTCAGAGGCGGTTGTTCCTGTTAGTGGAAGTGCCGGTGCTGCTGAGACATACTATATTGCAGGTAATCAGGTGAGAACCGATACATTGATTGCCTACGTTCAGACACCACAGGATACAGCTTATAGTAATGAACAATTAATAGATTTGGTTTCTGGACCTCCAAGCATAATCGTTGTTCATGCTTCACCAAATGAATTGCTTACAAATGATCCGGCAGCTGCATGTACAATTACAGCAACTGTTATGGATACATCGAGTAATCCTGTAAGACAGGGGACGTTTGTAACTTATTCAACGACTCTTGGAACTATTGGTCAATCAGCGGTAACAGATATTAACGGTGACGCGGTTGTGCTGCTAAATCCAGGTGTTCAATCTGGACTCGCAGTGATCACAGCTTCCGTCGACGGTGGTGGTGGTCCAATCACAGCCCAGGCAACTGTTAATTTCATCGCTGGTACTCCCAACTCTATTGAATTAGATGCTGATCCACTTCAGATTCAGGTTAGAGGAACCGGTGGTGTCCAGACTTCGACGCTTCGTGCGACAGTTCGGGATGCCAATGGTAACCTTATTATGGTGCCAACTCCAGTAGTCTTTGAGCTGATTAACGAACCGAACATTCCAGCTGGCTGCACGATTGGTAATGAATTTGATCAGAGTTTTGCTTCAATGACTTCTGGTGGTATTGCCGTTGCTACACTCAACTCAGGTGAGCAAATTGGTGGTAAACTAATCCGAGCTTATACATGGCGTGATTCAGCAGCGCGTCCGGATGATAGAGTTACTGTTACTTTGTCAACAGTTGCTGTTGTGTCTGGTCCTCCTTTCCAGCTTGATATAGATGTTAACGACGAAGGTGAAGACGCTGGTGGTGGTGCTTGGCAGATAGAGGTTTCAGCTCGTGTTTGGGATATCCATCGCAACCCCGTTGCTGATAGAATTCCTGTAGTGTTCACAGTAGAACCAGAAATTGCAAACATTGAAGCTGCATGGACAGGAAACCTTGGTGCTGCTGGAACAGCGGTTCAAGGTTTGGCATATGCTGCACTTGTTTACAATAGTGTGAATACCTTTGATGCAATTGAAATTTCAGCAGAAGTACAGACTGAACGTGGTCAGATTCAGGGCTCGCGTGAACACACCCTTCCATTACAGGAAGGCGTGCTTGAGTTAAACGTTGATCCAGGTAACTGGATGTTCACACCCGAAACTGATCAAGCAGATATCAGAGTCTGGGCGGTATTAACAGATGGTCATCAGATCAGGATTAATAATGCTCCGATTCTATTCACCTCTAACCGTGCAAGGTTCTGGTGGAAAGATTTCTCAAACGACAGATTTATCATGTTCTTCCCGGACGCATCACGGAAGTACACTGGTATCGTTGATCGTCAGAACAATGAAGCACCTGGTGTAGCAACAGTCTACCTTCGTGCCGAAGTTGGCGACATTTTCCTCGACCCGTTCACACTTGAAGTAACGGTTCAGATTAATGGCTCTGTTGAGGGTTACAACGATGTACAGGCTGACCCAGGTTTCATATTCTTTACGAGTCCTGCCGAGTAAGAAATATTGTCATGACTACATTCGGGGTGCGGTTTTCCGCACCCCGAATGTTAATTACTAACGGTTTTGGATTATCACAAAAGATTGATGTTTGTTTAATCATAATTTCGCATTTTGGCAAGATTGCAAAGTGCTCCACTGCAGCTAATTGAATACAAACAGGAACTGATGGAAGCATCGAACACACTTCCTCCATTCGCCAAGATTGGCGAAATCCTTTTACATGAAAAGGTTATAAGTGAGGATCAACTAAAAAAGACTCTTAGCGAGCAAGATTATTCTAACGAGCGAATAGGTACACTGCTCATTAAACTTGGCTATGCTGTTGAGGAACAGGTATATGCTGCCCTGGCACATCAGGCTGACATACCCTTTATCTCTAACGAGAAATTACTAGAAGCAAAAGAAGAAGTTGTAAAGATAGTTCCGGAAGCCTTTGCCAGAGAAAACACACTGGTAGCAAATGCCGCACAAAACGGTGGTATTGTTGTTGCGATGGAAGACCCGGAAGACATCATTGCTATAGATAATCTTCAGAAGCTTACAGATCTTACAGTTATCGGAGCAATGGCGACTCCTTCGGGCATTAAAACCGCCATTGAACAACTCTATGTAAGAGTCAGGAAAACAGATGAAGTTGATGATGTAATCGGCACATTGCAGATTTTCGCAGAATCCGATGATGACGAAGAAGGTATGGTCGATATGACCAAGACCGGAACGGATCTCGATGATGCGCCTGTTGTAAAATTGGTAAACCTTATCATCGCAGATGCGATGAAGGAACGTGCTACAGATATCCACGTTGAAGTGCAGGGTGAAAATATCTCTGTGAGATATAGAATTGACGGTGTTCTTCAGGAAGTAATGACACCTCCTTCATCATCGCACCCCGGAATTGTTTCTCGTATTAAGATTATTTCTAAGTTAAACATTGCTGAGAAGCGGCTGCCTCAGGATGGTAGATTTGGCATCAAAACCGCAGAAAAGGAAGTTGATGTTCGTGTTTCAATTCTTCCCACAGTGAATGGTGAAAAAATTGTAATGCGACTTCTCGATAAATCAGCATTCAGTAAATCACTGACACAGCTCGGCTTTGACACGGATATGTTCCGAACATTTAAACGATGTATCATCCAACCTTATGGGATGGTTATCGTTTCAGGGCCAACTGGTTCGGGTAAGTCAACGACACTTTATGCTTCTCTAAATGAGATTCAATCCAAAGAAGATAACATCATTACCGTTGAAGACCCCGTTGAGTATCACTCAAAGGGCATCAATCAAGTTCAGGTTAAAGCAAAGATAGGCTTAACGTTCTCGGCAGCGTTGAGATCTATTCTTCGTCAGGACCCTGATAAACTGCTGATTGGTGAAATTCGAGATGGTGAGACGGCTGATATTGCGATTAAGTTTAGTTTAACAGGTCATATTGTTTTTACCACTTTGCATGCAAATGACGCTCCTGCAACAATTACTCGTTTGATCGATATTGGGGTTCCCCCGTTCCTTGCAGGTAGTTCCATTCTTCTGGTTATGGCACAAAGGCTTGTAAGAAAAATTTGTGTTCATTGCAAAGAAGAATACTCACCAGACGAAACAGAACTTTCTGCATTGAACATGACTACCGATGAAAAAGAACGTTATGTTGGAATTAAGTTCTACCGTGGGAAGGGATGTATCCACTGTCGTGATACTGGGTACTTTGACAGAACAGGTATTTTCGAATTGCTTGAAGTCAAAGGTGAAATTCGAAAAATGATTTACGATAATGCAAATCAGGAAGATATTCGTGATAGAGCTATGGAGCGCGGAATGGTGACATTGCGTGAAGCTGCATTGCGTAAAATCTCAGCTGGTGTCACTACCCTGCGTGAAGTACTACGTGTGACTGTCCAGGAATCTTCGGACTAAGTTGATTAGAAGTAACAACCAAGGATAAGATATGCCACAGTTTCGCTACGTCGTAACAGACGGAAAAGGAATTAGAAGAGAGGATCAACTTAGAGCCTCAAATCTCGATTCTGCAATGCAAAACCTTACAAAAAAAGGTTTCAAGGTAGTATCGTTGCGAGAAATTCGCTCTGCAATGGGTGAAGGAGCACTGCCTCCTGTCCATCGGCAGGTTCAGATCAGACTTGAGAGAATTAAGAATCATATTCCTCTAAACACGCTGGTCTTTTTCACTCGGCAGCTCTCTACGATGTTTTCTGCTGGTTTAACAATTGAAAAGTCAATCAGTAATCTGATGCTTGAGGAAAAGAATCCTAGATTTAGAAAAGTTCTTGCAAAAGTTGCAAATGATCTAAAGAAAGGTATGGGATTATCTGAAGCATTGGGAGAAAATCCCGGAGTATTTGATGGACTGTATACTGCTCTGGTGCATGCTGGTGAGATTTCTGGTTCTCTTCATGTAATTCTTGAAGAATTATCAGATTATCTTGAGGTTATGGCTGAGACAAGACGAAAAGTAATTTCAGCTCTTTCTTATCCAGGATTTGTTGCGATTTTCATGGCTGCGATTGTTGCTGGATTGTTGTTGTTTGTTGTTCCACAGTTCGCTGAAATTTACGCGAAGTTTGGTGCGAGACTTCCCGGACCAACAAGAGCATTGGTAACATTGTCCGGAATTTTGAGTGAAAATTTCATTCCTTTCGCAATCTTGTCTGTTGGAGGAGCTTTCGCCATCTGGTTCTTGTCCATGACTGAGAAGGGGGGGATGATATTCGATACATTCCTCTTGCATATACCTGTCTTTGGTGTACTTGTCAGTAACTCGATGATGAACAGGTTTGCAAAAACCTTTGGTATCCTTCTAGGTAGTGGTGTTCCCGTACTTGAGAGTTTAACCCTGGTACAACAGGTTGTACAGAATAGAGTAGCTGTAAAGGCACTTGAAACAACCAAAATGCTGATTAAGGATGGATTTGCAATATCAGTTGCACTTAAGAAGACTGACGCATTTCCTCCAACTTTGATTCAGCTTATTGCAACAGGTGAAGAAACCGGTGAAATGGATAGACTACTTGATAAAGCTGCATATTTCTACGCCAAGCAGGTTGATGCTATCGTTGAAAGGCTTACATCCTTGATCGAACCGATGATGATTGTTTCGATTGGTGCAGTTGTTGTTACAATTATTGTAACTATTTACCTACCGATCTTTAAGCTTGGAATGGCAATTCAAAGAGGTTTATAGACCCAGAGTCTACATAGAAGTATTTGAAAAGGACATGGTCGAAGATCATGTCCTTTTTTTATGCGTCCTTTTATCAGTAATAATTCCGATTAGCATTAAAAATTTAAATATGCCCTCTGAAGTGATCATTATTTAAAACGAATCAACTTTTGAAGACGTAGCACTATTAACTTACGCAAATAAAGATATCCCAAAAAGGAGGAGAAGTGGATTTATCTACAAATTATCTTGGACTGAAATTAAAAAATCCAATAGTGCCGTCATCATCTCCATTGATGAAATCGGTTGACAATATTCGAGAATTGGAAGATTCTGGAGCTGCAGCTGCGGTTCTACATTCTCTGTTTGAAGAGCAGATTACGGATGAAGCTCTGCAATTACATTATCACACTACTCAGGGATCGGAGAGCTTTGCTGAATCTTTGTCATATTTTCCTGATGTTAGTGAGTACAGTTTTGGTGGTGAACAATATCTCGAACATATACGAAAAGCAAAAAATGCTGTTCAAATCCCGGTAATAGGAAGTCTTAACGGCATTTCAACCGGTGGGTGGCTGAATTATGCAAAGCTCATTCAGGATGCTGGCGCGGATGCCCTGGAGCTCAATCTATATTATTTGCCAACTGATTCTGAATTAGACGATACCACACTAATTGGAATCTACTCTGAGGTTGTACGAGATATTAAGGCTGAGTTAACAATTCCACTTTCAGTTAAGCTGAGTCCATTTTTCACATCTCTGCCATACGTCATTAATGAACTTACAAAGGCTGGTGCCAACGGTTTCACATTGTTCAACCGGTTTTATCAACCAGATTTTGACATTGAAAACTTAGAGGTGAAGCCAAATATCATTTTGAGTAATTCCAATGATACGAGACTTGCAATGAGATGGATTGCGATACTTCACAGCAGAATTACTACTTCAATTGCAGCGAGTTCGGGAGTTCACTCAGCAGAAGATGCAATTAAATATCTGATGGCTGGAGCAGATATTGTAATGGTTGCAAGTACGTTGCTTCAGAATGGCATTGGACATCTGAAGACAATTCTTAAGGATCTCAATGCCTGGATGGAAGAAAGAGAATATAATTCCCTTGATGAGATGATAGGTTCTCTTAGTCAGAAGGCTGTACCGAATCCAGCCGCATTCGAAAGAGCACTATATTTGAAGGAACTTCAAAGTTACAGGTAAACTGAGTTTAAGAGAATGTGATTAGAATTTAAGTAAGTGTTATTGCAGGCTGTTTGAAAGAGCTACTCAATATGTCATGCTATTTCAGGCAGCCTGTAAACATTAGGTTAGTTGTCGGCTTCAGGAAACGATTGTTGATCTGTAACATATTTTTTATGTCGAGTAATTGCAAACTATTCCAGATTGAATCTAAGAGAAGTAAAATCCTGTCAGGAGTTTTCCTTTAACACGGGAAGTGTTGCTGATTGTGACTTCTTTTGTTATCTTATACGAAAGTCTGAATTCGAGTCCTTATTTTCAGACAGTCATTAACCTTCAAAGTTTCCATTAGTTATTATCTGAAAAGGAAGCCCCCTGTGAGAACCAAGTTTGTATTTCTTATACTGGTATTTATGTTCTCGTTTGCTATGTGTGCGATTGCTGCTGAAAACACCGATGCAAACGCTGAGATAACAAGCCCTAAACAAGCACGCCATCTTATTATCCCCTTCATTGGCTACCAAACCCTTGATGGTGAAGAGGTTGGTTATACTTACTCTACCACATATTTTGAACGTGTTGGCAACTCAATTGATTCTTTTTATGTTGAACGAAATGGCTCTTCTGAAAGAAATGTGACCATACCAGAATTAGGGATTTCTTATCGTTATATGCCTCTTGATTTATTACATGCAGAGCTCTCGCTGAGCACTATCCACGACAAAGTTCATTTAGAATATCCGGTCAGATATGAACAGCAGGGTTATACTGTTCGTCGGCAGGTGCTGGTTGAAAGAAAACAAACATCCCTCTCCACAATGAGCTTAATTTTGAATATACCTGATGTATGGGATTGGCTTAGATCCAGCCTAAAAGTTTCTGGTGGGTATGCATGGCGAGTTATTGACTATGAAGCTGGACAGGGGCGGGAGGCAATAGGAGTTACTGATTCAAAGGAATTATATGTTGCACGAGCAGGTCTCGATTTATCCTATTGGTCAGGTAAAAACTTCCTGCTGGAAACATCAATTTCCTATTCTGCTTTTATTCCCACATCCGGAGAAAACGCCAGTTTCGGTGGTCTAGGGTGGCGGATAAGCGTATTCCCCATCTGGAATGGCGTCCGAGGATAGATAAAGGAAAATGAGGGGTTAAACTCCCTTTGAATATGTAGTCAGGTCAACTTCACGGTTTAGTAAATCCCCCCTCATGTCCGTTGCCATATGGATTGTCGGGGGATTTTGCTTTAAATTTGCATTGTCACATAATTGGGAGATAGAACAATCTCTGAGATTGTGTCGGATAAAACATCTTCAAGTTGGTCTGATCTGTGGAAACTTGAGGATTATTGGGCGATCTGGTCTGGATTTTTTATTCTGGCGATTGGCCTGCTCATCTATTTGCCATCACCACCTCCGGCAATGAAGGAAAATATTGAAAAGGCTAATAATATCCTGACCATCGAGTCAGAGAGAGCCCCCTTCAAGACAGTTGAGTGGTTTCAGGCAATAGACAGCAAAATGAAAATAAAGGGAACAAATCAGAGTTTTGCACGGTCAATAGCCACCTGGTTAGACAAACCGCATAAATGGACATATAATCCGATAGGCTCTTTCTTTCTTTCCATTGAGGCAGCGGATACGCGAAATTATAAAGCGCAGGATAAATATAAAAAAGCACTCGCGTTCGAACGTGAAGCAATCGCTATCGCTCGAGCATCCCAGAAAAACGCATCATTAAGCCAATACAAAGACGAAACGCTCAATACAAATGCCAGGCAGGATATAACAACCTGGCGAGATGCACACTGGAAAACCTCTAATGCAAGGAAGAAGACAAAAACAAAACCTTACAATCTGCCTGTTCATCTAATCATTTTATGCCTTGGTTTAGCAATTTTTTTCGGCATAGGCAGAAGGTTTATGGGGCATTCTCTTTTCAGGTTCTGTGTCGGATTCACTTTTGTGTTTGGAATTGGCGTTCTAGCCTATCTTGCCTCACAGCAATCGGCAATGAAGGATCTTGGAATTGGTTATGCTGCATGGGCAATTCTGTTTGGGTTAATAATAAGTAATACCATTGGTACTCCAAAATGGGTTCTGCCAGCTGTTCAGGTCGAATATTACATCAAAACTGGTTTAGTGTTACTCGGTGCGGAGATCCTTTTCAGTAAGATTATTCAAATTGGAATTCCGGGTATATTCGTCGCATGGATTGTTACCCCGATAGTTTTAGTTACAACTTATTGGTTTGGTCAGAAGATTGTGAAAATCCCCTCTAAAACACTAAATATAACGATTTCAGCAGATATGTCAGTTTGTGGAGTATCTGCTGCAATTGCAACCGCGACAGCCTGTAGAGTAAAGAAGGAAGAACTTACACTTGCGGTCGGACTGTCTTTAGTATTTACTTCGGTTATGATGATTATCATGCCGCTTTTTATAAAAGCGGTTGGTATGACCCAGATTCTTGGTGGGGCTTGGCTGGGGGGGACAATTGATGCAACAGGGGCAGTTGCAGCTGCCGGAGCCTTCCTCGGAGAAAAGGCTCTCTATGTTGCTGCAACGATTAAGATGATCCAGAATGTGCTAATAGGAGTTATTGCGTTCTGTGTCGCTTTATACTGGTGTATGAAGGTAGATAAGAAGACAGGGGAAACTGTTGGAGCATGGGAAATTTGGCATCGCTTCCCAAAATTTGTTCTTGGATTTATAACAGCATCAATTGTTTTCTCTTCAATTTATGCCATTTTAGGTGCTGATGTTGGGTCTGCTATAGTTGATAATGGGGTCATCCGCGGATTGTCAAAAACCATAAGAGGCTGGTTATTCTGTCTGGCATTTGCAAGTATAGGGCTTGCGACCAATTTTCGCGAATTAAGGGGCTACTTCGCGGGAGGGAAGCCACTAATTCTTTATGTTTTTGGGCAATCATTAAACCTGATATTGACTCTGATTATGGCATACATATCGTTCTACATTATTTTCCCAGAAATAACTGCGGGGATATAGTTCACGAATATGAACAGGAAAAACATTACTAAAGCACCAAAATTAAATGATCAACAACATAAAGGTTGGGGTTCGTTACTGTTTGCTGTTGCAATGGTGGTTGTTTTTATGTTTATTGTTGCACCGGGATTATTAAGGATTACCGCCATTAAAAACATGGCGATATGCATTGAGGAGAGTAATATAGAAGCAACTGCGATCTGGTGGTCGGAAGTCGAATTAGTTTCTGATGCCGAGATCAATTGCCGTAATTCAATCCTATATTCTCCTGTGAAACCAAAAGAAACAAAAATTAGATAAAGCATTTAGTGTCACATACAATTGTAATTGCAAACCAGAAGGGTGGAGTCGGGAAAACAACAACAGCCGTGAACCTGTCTGCAGCTCTTGGATTAGCTGAGCAGTCAACGCTGTTAGTTGACCTTGACCCTCAAGCAAATTCAAGTTCTTCACTCGGCGTTCGGGTTTCGGATAACGAGCCGTGTATTTATGAGCTTTTAACCGGCGCTGTCGAAGCTGATGATATTATACAGAAAACAGAGTTTCCGTTTCTATCAGTTTTGCCATCTCACATCCGGCTCGTTGGGGCAGAAATTGAATTGATAGATACCGAAGACAGAGAGAGTGTCCTGCGAAAATGTATTGACACAGTTCGGGACAGGTTCGATTTTATTGTAATAGATTGTCCTCCATCTTTAGGACTGCTGACTGTGAATGGGTTAACTTCTGCAGATGGATTTTTAGTACCGATGCAGGCGGAATATTTCGCATTGGAAGGACTTACTCAATTGCTCCAGACAGTTCGCACGGTTCAAAAGAGGTTAAATACCGACTTGAAGATGGATGGGGTCGTGCTTACAATGTTTGATCATCGATTGAATCTTGCAAATCAGGTTAAGGATGAATTACATAAATTTTTCCCTGCCCATATTTTTGAGACCATCATCAAGCGAAATGTTCGTCTGGCAGAAGCTCCGAGCTTTGGTAAACCAGTAATGAATTTTGCAGCAAGTTCTCAGGGTGCTCGTGACTATTTAGCTCTCGCGTCCGAGCTCATTAGTCGAAAGAAAAGGGACGTTCAGTATTAGAACAAGTGTACTCGTGCATGTAGAGTTTTTTACTTAAGTAAAACAGGTGAAACATGTTAAATGAAAAAGAACGTTTAGATGAACTTGAAGCGCGTATAGACAACCTTGACCGAGAAATTGAGGATGTCAGATTAAAAAGTTATCAGACCTCTGAAATATCTGAAACAACATGTAAAACTCGCCCCCGTAATGAGCTCATTATGGGATCGATGCTGATTATTGTTGGAATTTATTTTCTCGGAAAAAGTCTTGCTTGGTATAGCCTTGATATCCCCTTTTGGCCGGCAATCCTAATTCTGGTAGGATTGGGTGCGATAATTAATTCGCGAAAGTAACTTACAGGCCTCAATAAATTAAATGGCAATTACCCGGATAAAAGAACTGTCAAAGAAGTAGTCGGGTCGATTGGTGTGTATTTGAAAATGCTAATCGGAACAAATCTCCCTAAAGTCGGATTGTTAATGAGTATAACTCTGATCGGCGGGGGAGCTGCGATTATGTACTTCGAGCAAGGACAAGACTCATTCAAGAATTTTTTCCTCCGTCTGGTGGGTACTGGTGACAATTACCACAGTTGGATATGGAGATATGATTCCTCAAACTCCGGTGGGAAAGCTGATTGGGTCCGGGCTCATACTATCTGGAGTAATTTTAATATCAACCTTTACTGCAGCAGTCTCATCAAATTTCGTAGCGGAGAAAATAAAGGAAGGAAAGGGATTGCAAACGATAAAATACAAAGATCACATTATCGTTTGCAGAGCGGGGAGATATTGCTTGACAGACATTCAAGTCTATTGTAGGATTGAATCAACAATCTCCTCCACGGGTTGTATTTATTGGCGATATTGCACCAGATGCAGCAGAAGGAATTATCGAGCAATATCCCGAGCTTAACCTTAAGCATGTTCGAGGGAACTGGACACATGAGGAGGTACTGAAACGAGCTGGGGTTTTAGATGCAAAACGAGTAATAATCCTGCCCGATGAATCCTTAATTGATCCAGGGAAAATGGATGCGAAAACAATCCTGGCGACTATTACTGTCAAAGCACTTCACCCGGAAGGTCGATTGTTGGCGCATATAATGAAGCGTGAAAACCGTGTATTCCTCCAGAGAGTTAATGCTGATGAAATCCTTGTCTCGGATGAATACTCTGGTTTTCTATTAGCTTCAAATGCTATCTCGACCGGGGTTTCGCAAATGGTCAGAGAGATGCTGTCACTGGAAGGGGAGAATATTCTAAATGGAATTAACATCCCGAATGAATTTGCTGGAAAGACTTTTCTGGAGCTTTCAAACTACTTTCACAGCAAAGGTTCACTATTAACTGGTCTTATACGTGAAGAAACACCACTGGAGGCTATGGATGTTCTCTCCGCAGACCAATCAGCTCTTGATGAGTTTATTCAACGCAAATTTAAAGAAGCAGGTATGGGTTCAGAAGATTCTACCAGGACCCGCTCACGGCTCAACCCACCGCCGGATGCAATCATAGATAAACGAGATAGAGCTGTTATTATCCGGAAGCGTGGAGGCTAATCTTGGCACGTTCAATTTGATCTGAACAATTGACTAGATTCAGTTTGTTCCGTCATATGCATGAATCGCAAATTAGACATGTTGCGGATGCAATGACGAATCGTCGGTATACAAAAGACAAAATTATTATTCGTGTAGGTGATATTGGAGATGAAGAATTTGTTTTTTTTCCCGGTATCATTTCGATCAGTAAGAGTTTAACTCTACACAATATGGAAGGAACAGACCAGCGGGACAAAAGTCTTATCCAGCTCAGCGAGTCTGATGATGTCTTTTTCGGTGAAATGAGTCTGCTTGGTAACAAAGAACGATCCGCAACTCTAATTGCTAAGACGGATGTTGAGCTCGGTATATCAACCGAATCTCAAGTGCGAGAGCTGCGGAGATTAATCCTGATTTTGGTTACAGATTATTTTATAATATCGGGTTAAAACTCGCCTCTGATGTTCGACGTGGAAACCAGGATGTGCTAAAATTGACAACAGCGTTGTGTCTGGCACTTGAAAGAAGGTAGCTTTTTGCTCAGAAAGCCGTATATTGTTAGTTTACGGTAATCTTTAGCAGCTCCGTTTTAACTGTAAATTAACCGGTAGGTTTATGGCAGCATACATCCTGAAACGTATTCTTTTTATGATTCCAACGATTTTCGGAATCACAATTGTTGCATTTTTGATCATCCATCTTGCTCCGGGTGATCCAGCGGCTATGAAAGCAAGAGCAGGCGAGGGAATGGTAGAGGGTGTGACGGAAGAGGCAATCCAGAAAACGCGTGAACTGTATGGACTGGACAAACCGTTGCACATTCAATACTACCTCTGGTTGAAAAGGATAGCAACACTTGACCTAGGTGAATCGATAAAGTTTAAGCGTCCTGTCTGGGATGTGATAATGGAACGGATTCCTGTGTCACTCAGATTAGCGTTGACTTCACTCTTCCTTGCTTATTTGATATCAATTCCAATCGGGATATATTCCGCGACCCACCAGTACTCCCGGGTTGATACTTTTGTAACACTCCTTCTGTTTATCCTCTACTCCTTGCCCTCTTTCTGGGTAGCGACCATGCTGATTGTATTTCTTGGTGGGGGAGATTTTTTAGATATATTTCCCGTGTTTGGATTGGCTTCTATCGGTGCGGAAAAGCTGTCGTTTTGGGCGAGATTCTGGGATACGGCATGGCATCTTGTACTGCCCGTGTTCTGCATGACCTATGCCTCTCTTGCAGTGCTTTCGAGATACATGCGAACGGCGATGCTCGAGGTAATAAGACAGGATTACATAACCACAGCCAGAGCGAAAGGGCTCTCTGAAAATGTGGTGATTTATAAACATGCGCTTCGGAATTCACTTATTCCGATAATAACCCTTCTTGCTTCATTGCTCCCTGCGACACTTGGCGGATCGATTATCATTGAAACGATTTTCACAATTCCCGGCATGGGGCAATTAGTTTTTGAAGCGATACTGGCTCGTGACTATCCCATTATTATGGGTGAGTTAACCATAGTGACCTTCCTGACGCTATTTGGAATTTTGGTGGCAGATATTCTCTATTCGGTTGTCGATCCAAGAATCGCTTACGATAGAAGCAGTGAGTGATAATTTTGAAAACTGGCATTAAGAGGGACTAAACGACGCAGAGGTAACAATGAAAAACAGATACTTTCCAAATAAATATATATACATTTTCTTTGCTTTTTTTACTTTTCTGATCGCATTTAATGGGTGTGACTGGTCGGCACGATGGGATTTGAAACGAGCTGAGAAAGCGCTGATGAAAGCAGATAAGCTGAACGCTGAGTTTTGGGCCGAGAAAGAGTACACAAAAGCACAGAATGCTTTTGTGGAAGCCATGGATCTGGCTCGAGTCAGAGATATTAACCTGGCCAGAGACAAGGCTGAAGAAGCGAAAGCATGGGCTGATGAGGCGATAATGTGGTCTGAGATAAGAATTGATGAAATGGAAAAGGAAAAAGAATCACTGGGAACGTATAAGGACTAACGATCACTATATTGAGAGTCTGATATCGTGTCCCTAGAAGACCGCTTTGAAATAGAATCACCGATTCACATCGGGCAGGTTGCATCAGCATATCCTGCCATGATAATTGGTGAAAATATCAAAGTATTACTGAAGGTTATCCATCCGCAGTGGGCACAGGACGAAGAGCTGGTAGAGCGATTTGAGCGAGAGGGTGAGACAATTGCGAGCATCCGACATCCCAATGTAGTTAAAGTCCTGGAGTTTGGCAGGGTTGACGATGTTCCTTATATGGCGTTGGAATGGGTTGAAGGTGGAACACTCGCCGACCGATTGACAGATGGACCCTTACCACAGAACAGCCTGCATAAAATCGCCAAAGAAATTCTCACCGGACTTAAAGCCGTGCACGAAACCGGCATGGTGCATCGCGATCTCAAACCTGATAATATTCTAATTGGAACAGATGGGCATGTAAGGCTCGCAGATTTTTCACTTGCAGGTTTCAGTGGAAGATCGAAAATGACCGAACACGGAGCGGTTCTCGGCTCACCTGCGTATATGGCACCAGAGCTTTTAGATTCCGAACCTGCTTCACCATCAAGTGACCTATACAGTGTTGGAATAATACTGTTAGAAGCTTTAACCGGTTCAAATCCATATCAATCATTCGATCCGATGATTAGTCTCGGGCTGATAAGAAGGATTGATCCCCCCATCCTATCCGGACGAAAGAACATTAATGTTCATCTGGCGAATCTTGTTGATGCTCTTCTGACCAGACCGGCAGAAAGACGTCTTCAATCAGCGGATAATGCACTCAGCATTTTGGCCGGTGAAGAGTCTTTATCCTGTGCAGATAAATCTCCTCAAATTGGATCACATGAACATTTGCCTGACAAACGTATCCGGTCACCTTACCTATTGTATGTCTTGATAGCAATTACCGGAATAGCCTTGATATTTATCCCCTGGATTTTAAGAAAGAACACTCCAGAAGAGAATAATGTGGTGCAAGATGAAGCACAAAATGGAATGTTCATAGATTCAGCTGATGTGTCTGGATTAATTCCCGTCAAGGATTCAACTGAGATTGTGTCACCAATCGATACATCTATCATACCAGATGTCAGTGACTCTGCAATACAGTTCGCTGCAAAGAATGATATCAAACCCGAACCGTCAGTTCCTGATAAGCAGGTAAGCAAAATTGTACAAAACGGATATATTGCGTTCATAGTTCGTCCCTGGGCGCGAGTATTTCTGGAAGATAAGGAATTAGGAATAACTCCTCTCGGCAGGGTTGAGCTATCGCCTGGAGTACATGATATGATACTCGAGAATGGGAGTTTTCCCCCATACTCAAGATCATTGAAGGTTGATGCTGGTGAAGTAGATACAATAGAGATTGACCTGACCCAAGAATTCAGTCGACTGGAGGTTTCTGCTGTTCCCTGGGGTTATCTTTGGATTGATAGTGATTCAATAGGTCTTTTGCCACGAACGGATCCCGTCTGGATAAATCCGGGCATGCATGATCTGCGAATTACACACCCCGCTTTTTCAAGTTGGCGCGATTCGATTAATGTTTATTCTGGTGAAAGTTATGGATTCAAGATTGATTTGAAAAGTGGCACAATGGTTGCAAAGTAATTATTTGGATAGTACATTAAGAAATTAGCTATTTAACAAAAAGAACCCTTGAAGTAAATGCGTTTTCATGTAAAAATAATACTGCTGTTTCTGTTGATTATTAATATCAACGCCCGGGCTGAATTAGCGTGGGAGTATGTTGCTCCGCTTCAAACAGCGCGATCGGCACATACTGCAGTCGAATACAGTGGATGCATATACGTTATAGGTGGAATCACGAGACAAGCAACCGTACTCAGTTCAATAGAAATTTATGATCCAGATTCCAATGAATGGACAAGTGGACCGGATCTCCCAGTACCTCTTTACCATCATGCTGCTATTGTTGTCAATGACACTATTTATATCTTTGGGGGAACATCGAGGAATTTTCGACCTTCAAATTTGATGTTCAAGTACAAACCTGGTGATCAGATTATAACAGGTCAAGAAATGCCGATGACTCTAACAGGTATGTCAACCATTTATGGGAATGGTAAAATCCTCGTAATGGGTGGAAAAGAAAACACCTTCGTGCGGGAGTCCAGAAACTCGGGATTTGAGTTTAGCATCAGAAGTCAACAGTGGTCTGAGAGCGAATACCGGATGAACCACGGAAGATCAAATTTTTGCATGGTGAGAGGAGAATCTACTCTGCTGTTTGGTGGGATTGACCAGAGAATATTGGATTCTGTTGAGAAACTCCGGCGTGATGGCTGGGAACTAATATCAAGAATGCCCCAGCCACGCGGACATTTATCAGCGGTATCTCTTGGAAACAGAGTGATTATCGCAGGAGGATTGGGCCAACATCAACGATGGAGGTCAGTGTCGAGTGTCGAGTTGTTCATTGATGATGGAAGACAACCACATTGGGAGCGATTGCCCGACATGCTCGATCCACGAGCGGACTTCACAATGACAGAACTCAATGGCTATATTTATGCAGTTGGTGGGGCAAGTGATATGAGGGGAGAGCGTGAACTTTTCAATGATTCCGTTGAGAGATTAAGCTCAGCGCTTTCCACACCCGAAAATAATCTGCCTGTTGCCCAAGAACTTACTTCAGCTTCGCCCAATCCGACGAATGGTCGAGTTAAATTCAGTTTTCCCGAAAATGCGACCTCTTTGCAAATTGTTGATATACACGGGCATTTGATAGAGCACAGAAGGTTACACAATCAAAGCACATTCTGGGTTTGGAATACTGAACCGGTGCCTGCCGGACTGTATTTTTATGTCTTAGAATTCGATAAATACACACCAAAGGTGATCAACCGTATCACGGTTTTAAAATGAAATCGGTTATTACTTTTCTGCTGCTTACTCTACTTGCTTATCCCGCTGGGTGCGAACCTGTTGAAGATGCCTGGAACGCCTATCTGATAGGTGATTTTGACAAAGTTGAAAAGATTGTCAGTGCCGCCCTCAAAGTAATTGACCTGCCTGATTCAGATCGTGCTATGTTATATTTCACAATAGGTTGTAGCGATGCAATGCAGGGACGTGAAATATCTGCCACTTCAGCATTTGAAAAAGCACTCGATCTTGATCCAGCATTACGGAAGAAATCTGTCGATTTGCCTCCACCAGTATGGGAACTTTTTTACCCTATTCAGGAACGGATCGTTTTAGAAAAGGCATCAGAAATGGGGGTTTCAGATCCTATTGTTTCGGATGAAGTTTTCAGGGAACCGGATACCGTTAAGGTTTATATACCAATCATCCGGGAACGGAAAACAATTCTGAAATCGTTTAGCTATCCGGGCTGGGGGCATTTGAGCGAAGGAAGGAAGTCCGGTCTGGTGTATTGTAGTGTTGAGGCATTGTCGGTTATTGGTCTTTTTTGGTCGGGCATAAAAACGGTTGAGGAGCGAGACGACTATATGAAAGAGACTGACGTTAAACGAGTGCAATCCGAGTATGATGAGTATAACCTTTATTACAATTTGACCTGGGGATTTGGTCTAGCTGCCGCAGTGACATATATAGCCGCACAAATAGATTTTTTCTCAGAGATACCGCCTACCTCCCTAAGTATTGGAAACAACCCAACAGGGTATAAAATGCTAACACTTTCAATCAGGCTGTGAATAGAATTAGCAGTATGTGTGAATTTTCTTCACAACATCACCAACATGAGCATTTTTAAAATCGATGGTTCCTGTGCAGTTTCACAAAACACTCCATATTTTTTATATCCCCAAAAAATATTTTTTTACCATCGATAAACATTACCACAGTTCTTCTTCGACAGCAAACCGAGTTGCTTTTCTCTAAAAACCAACGTACTTTTTAAATACCGATTGGTCTGATAGGAAAAGCATTTTGTTTTTACACCGAAAATCCTAAGGTTTTTTATGCCAATATATGAATTCGTCTGCGCGGGTTGCAGCGAGAAATTTGAAAAACTCACCTCATTTGATTGGCGTTCGTCAGGGATTGAATGTCCGAACTGCAAATCGAAGGAGCTTGAACGGTTTGTATCACTGATTGGAGGTTTCGCAACAAAAAACTCAAACAATGGTTCCGAAACCAGTAAGATGAGTATGGCAAAATCAAATGCCGCATGCTCACATTGCTCAGGTAAAAGCTGTTCTACTTGCTAACGAAATTTTTCCACAAGATTTTAATAGTAAAAATTCTGCACAAAGCTCCTCAGTAGTGTAATTTTTAGTTGCTCAAAATCAAATTTTTGACGGACAGAACACACATAGGGTTTAGTCTCATATGAAACTTGGAAAGACGCTGATCTCAGAACATGAGATCCAACATCGAACTTCTCAGCTTGCACACCAGATAGTAAACGATTTCAAAGACAAAGAGATACTAATAGTTGGCGTATTGAAAGGTGCATTCATGTTTACAGCGGATCTCGTTCGTCGAATTTCAAAACTTGATGCAAAGATAGAGATTGATTTTATCAGAGCACGAAGTTACGGTTCAGGGAAGGAATCGTCGGGTAATGTCAAGATAGATCTTGATGTTTCTGCGGATTTAAAAAACACCTGCGTTCTTCTTGTTGATGATATTGTGGATTCCGGGAACACCTTAAAGCAGGTTTGTGAGTATCTACATGGGAAAGGGGCTGCGAATGTAAGTACTTGTGTACTTCTCGATAAACCTTCAAGAAGAACAACCGACTTTGTGCCAGACTATATTGGATTTGAGATTCCGGATTATTTTGTAGTTGGCTATGGATTGGATCACAATGAGCGGGGAAGATGCCTTCCTTTCATTACTCATATTGTAGATTAATCATGTGTAAGGTAATATTTACCGAAAAAATCATTTCCGATCATTGCAATGAATGACATAACTATCGAGGCATTTGCTCTTTATAAGAGTTATCAACTTGATGGTACTGACATTGAGGTGCTGAAAGGAGTTGATTTGACTGTGCACCGTGGGGAAAAAGTTGCCATTATTGGACCATCGGGAACTGGGAAATCGACTCTACTGCATCAGTTGGGATTGTTAGAATTACCAACGGTGGGTCAAGTTCTATTTAAAGGCATAGAAACAACGACTTTAATTGAAAAGAAACGTGCACAACTTCGTCTGTCGGAGATTGGATTTGTGTTTCAATTTCATCATTTACTTCCGGAGTTTGACGCAGTAGAAAACGTTATGCTTCCAGGGTTAATAATTGGAATGAGTCGTGATAAATGTATAGAGAAAGCGCAATCTCTGTTAAGCCAGGTACAACTTCAAAACCGTTTTAAACACAAACCTGGTGAACTATCCGGAGGCGAACAACAGAGAGTTGCTCTTGCAAGAGCATTGATGAATAATCCAACATTAATCCTTGCTGATGAACCTACAGGTAACCTCGATAAGAATGCATCGTCGATGCTGAGAGACTTGTTGTGGGATATTTGTAGAGACCGCGGGACATCGTTGGTCATTGTAACTCATAATGAAACATTAGTGAGTGAGGCCGATTTGATTCTGCAGATGAATGACGGTGTTTTCGTGTAGTAACAAGCCGGGATAATAAGCCCTTACAGGGGACATACAAAAAAATAATTTTTTGATCTGGGAACTCAGGATTTGCTACATAACACCGGGTCCAATGGTGGTTTTTCGATCAAAATAAATATAGTTGTTGAGTGTTTGAGGTGCAATTGATTATCTTTAGCAACCCCAGAATAACTTGAAACCTCAATTTAATTTTTGTATATTTTACTGGGATAAATAGATATGAGGACTGAACATGACCAATAAATTCTCATTTAGAGTGCAACAAGTTATGCAATTTTCTCGCGAAGAGGCAATGCGGCTGGGGCACGATGAAATCGGTACAGAACATATGCTGCTTGCCATCCTTCGACTTGGCGAAGGAATGGCAATACGATTACTCATCAATTTGAGATGTAATACAGATGAGTTGCGAGAATCTTTAGAGGAAGCTGCGGGGCAGGGAGCAGCAATTTTAAAGATTGGCAATATTCCCTTTTCAAAGAGGGGAGATCGGGCTCGAAGACTCTCATATATTGAAGCAAAGAATTACTCGAGCGAGATTATTGGCACCGAACACCTCTTACTGGCAATCGCAAAAGTTCAGGAAGGACTTGCTTCCCAGATTTTGGTTGGTTTTAATGTCAACTATGAAAACATTAAGAGCGTGCTTGAAAAGATAATACAGGACGGTAATAACCAGACCATCCCCGAAATAAATATAAAAGAAAAGAGTAAAACCCCAGTTCTCGATCATTACAGCCGCGATCTAACTCAATTAGCCAGAAGCAAAGCACTCGATCCTATTATAGGTCGTGACAAGGAAATCGAACGAGTTGCTCAGATACTCTCACGCCGCAAGAAAAACAATCCAGTTTTGATCGGAGATCCCGGAGTCGGAAAGACTGCTATCGTTGAGGGATTGGCGCTCCGCATAATAGAACAGCGCGTATCCCCGATTCTCCATAATAAACGCGTGGTAATGTTAGATCTTGGAGCTATTGTAGCTGGCACGAAATATCGAGGTCAGTTCGAGGAGAGGATCAAGTCAATAATATCTGAGCTTGAGAAGAATCGGGATGTGATTATATTCCTCGATGAGCTTCATAACATCGTTGGTGCCGGATCTGCCTCGGGATCAATGGATGCATCCAATATGTTCAAACCTGGATTGGCACGCGGAGAACTGCAATGTATCGGTGCAACAACCCTAAATGAATACAGACAGTATATTGAGAAAGACGGTGCTTTAGAGCGTCGTTTCCAAAAAATCATGGTTGAACCTCCCTCCGTTAAAGAAACTATTGCTATTCTAAATGGACTTAAAGAGAGCTATGAAGAACATCATTGTGTTCGATATTCAAAAGATGCTATTCTGGCTGCAGTCAAATTATCAGAACGTTATATAACGGACAGATTTTTACCTGATAAAGCTCTTGATGTATTAGACGAAACTGGATCGCGAGCAAGGCTGAATAATGTCACCGTTCCGGAGACAATTGTCGGTCTGGAGCGAGAATCCGAACGAATGCGAAAGTTGAAGGAAGATCTTGTCCGTGCGCAGGAATATGAAAAAGCAGCTCAAATTCGCGACTTGAAACGCAAACTCGATGAGACTCTAAAAGTCGAACGAAAAGAATGGGAAAAGGCAACAAGAGCCAAGCCGGTTGAGATTACAGCCAATCAAGTTGCTGAAGTCGTCTCTATGATGACTGGAATTCCCGTGACTAAGGTAGTTGTATCAGAATCTGAAAGACTACTGAATATTGAGCGTGAGCTCGGAACGAACATTATAGGGCAGAAGAAAGCACTATCCTCGATTGCACGAGCGATCAGAAGGAATCGAACCGGTTTACACCGAAGAAACAGACCTATCGGATCATTCATCTTTTTAGGACCATCTGGAGTTGGTAAGACCGAAACAGCTCATGCTCTTTCAAGTTTCCTTTTTGAAGACTCCAAGGCTCTGATTCGGGTAGATATGTCCGAATATATGGAAAAGTTTAATGTTTCTAGACTTATTGGTGCCCCTCCTGGATATGTAGGTTACGACGAAGGTGGACAGCTATCCGAAAGAGTGAGACGTAAACCATATTCGATTGTACTTCTTGACGAGGTAGAGAAAGCTCATCCTGACGTATTTAATATTCTTCTGCAAGTTCTCGATGAAGGAACATTGACCGATGGATCTGGGAGAATTGTCGATTTCAGAAACACCATTCTGATTATGACATCAAACGCGGGAACGCGCGAGGGAACTAAATCCCACGGATTTGGATTCACCGATAATGATGATCAGGAAGATGCTGACTTCAAGCAGATGTCTGCAAAGATGACAGAAATCATGAAAGGACTTTTTAGACCCGAGTTTTTAAACCGCGTTGATGATATCGTCGTTTTCAGACAACTGACGCGTGACAACATTCATATGATTCTTGATTTATATCTGAATGAAGTACGCGATCGGTTAATGGAACTTGAAGTAAAGCTCAACATTTCACAAGATGTAAAGGATCATTTAGTCAATGCTGGATTCAGCAAGGAAACAGGAGCAAGATTGATCCAGCGAACTGTTGAAAGACAAATTGAGGATCCGCTTTCTGACGAGATGTTGCGTGGGAACCTTGAGCCAGGAGTGTCTATGGACGCAGAACTACAGGATGGAAAGGTAGTTTTCAGTTTAACTGAGGCAAAACCACCTGTTCCAGCTGAGAGCTCAGGAAAGAAAAAGGTTGCAAAAAGCGACTAACAAGATTTAGCATTCTGATAAATCAGGTGCGCTACATTGGCAATCCGAAATGAAAAATCGCAAATAAGTACAAAATATGTGGTTTTCATTTCGGATTGTTTATTTTTGCCGATTCGGAAGTAGAAGAGAGTCTCGAATAATATTTGAATAAATATGCACTCTTTGGGAAATTTTTCCCAAAATATTTTTCAAATCCAGATACTAATGTCGAGAATTATTGTAAGTCTATCAATTATAGTGTTAATTATAATTCTATGCCTCAGAATAGAATCGAAATCCGGCGTGATTTGTAAAAAAATCGCGCAATTTGGATGTGCGATAATATTCGACCAGTTAGTAGAGTAGTGTCACTCAGGCATATACAGTCTTTTACGTTTACAAAGAGGTTTACATATGCCGATTATGATTAAAGGTCGTGCAGTCAACCAGGAATTTATTCGCAAGATCAAAGAGATCAGCGGAGAGGATATCTACAAATGTATGCAGTGTGGAACCTGTGCTGCTGCCTGCCCCATGCGGGACATGATGGAAATCAGTCCTACCCGTGCAATTCATCTGATTCATTTCGGTTTGATGAACCAGGTTAAGGCCTCAAACACTGTTTGGCTTTGTGCATCTTGCCATACGTGTGAGTCACGTTGTCCACGTGGTCTGGATTTGCCAAAGGTAATGGAAGCAATCCGCCTTCTTACACTCAGGGAAAACGAGGATTATGTTGTCCCGTTTGAGATCAAAAAAGAAGAAATCCGGGATTTACCCCCAATTGCGATGGTCGCTGCTTTTAGAAAGCATACGGCTTGATTCAAGTTTTCAACAATTCAATTTTTAGAAATAAATCATGAAAATCGGATACTATCCAGGCTGTACGCTTAAAAATAAAGCCAAGAATCTCGAAGAATCTGCGATCCACGCAATGGAATCTCTCGGGTACGAAATGGTTGAGCTCGAAAAATGGAACTGCTGTGGTGCTGTTTATTCACTGGCAGACGATGATCTCATTCACCTGCTCGCACCTGTTCGAGACCTGATTCGGGCGAAGGATCAGGGCTTTGATAAAGTTGTAACCATTTGTAGCATGTGCTATAACACATTAGCTCGCGCCAATTTGGTAATGCGTGACGATGAAGAAAAACGGAAGACTATCAATACCTTCCTCGAGGAAGAGAGTGATTACGTAGGCGATGTTGAAGTTGTACATCTCCTTGGTTTCCTGAGAGATGAGGTTGGGTTTGATAAATTAGCCGGTGCAGTCAAAAATCCATTAACCGGTATTAAACTTGCTCCTTACTACGGTTGCACCCTAACTCGCCCGGCAGTCGTTTCTATTGATGACAATGCATCATATCCTGAAGTTTTCAAAGATTTCATCACGGCATTGGGTGCCGAGTCGGTTGAATATAGTGCATCAACGGAATGCTGTGGTACATATCAGATAATTGCAAATCCTGAAGCCGCAAAAACAGCTGCCCAAAAGATCATAGGATCTGCCGGAGATAGAGGTGCTGATGCGATGATCTTGAGTTGCCCTCTGTGTGAGTACAACCTCGGGCGTAAACAGGAAGATATGATTGCCGAGGAAGAGAACATCGGTTCTCTGCCTGTTCTCTATTTTACGCAACTGCTCGCCTTAGCGCTCGGGTTGCCGGAAGATGTATGCAAGTTTGAGTACAATCCGAAAGGTACCCATGCATGGTTGGTAGAGAAAGGCTTACTTAATGCAGTCCCTGCTTAACTAAAGGCTGATAATCCCCATGAAAACACCCAAAGCCGTACTATTCGATTTTTGGAACACCTTGATGCGAACAGGAACGGATCGCAACAAGGGTATCAGGGGATTGTTGGAGATTGCAGAAAATCCGCGAGAGGTAACTGTTGATCAGATTCGAGAGGTGGCTGACGAACTGATTTTAGTTACGAAGCCTATCAGAGCTGTCCTCATGGAGTTCACGCAACGGCAGTTTGACCGGAACCTTTTTGATCGGACGGGTTTGATCGTTGATTTGACAGACGAAGAGCTTGATCGCAGTTTTATTAAGAACGTGCTAACTCCAGAAATTGAGCCCGGAGCTGTCAAAACATTCAAAGCACTGCACGATTCTGGTTTTAAAGTTGGGGTTGTGAGTAACTCTGTTCTCTGTGGTGATGCAATTTCGTCGATTATGGCAAAGTATGATATGCTGAAGTATGCTGACTTTGTAATGACAAGTGCGGATTATGGTTTCCGCAAACCTCATCCGCAGATATTTAAGACTGCGATTGCGAAAGCTGGACATAATCCTGACGAAATCTGGTTTGTTGGTGACTGGATTAGACATGACATAGTTGGAGCTCAGGGTGCCGGAATGACGGGTGTCTGGTATAACCCGAACGAAGCTCCAGCAGAAGATATTGTTCCTGATATTGAGATTAAGAGTTTATTGGAAATTCCGGAACGGCTTCATGTTTGATCGGAAGATAGAAGAGTGTCGTCAGATGTCCTCACCTGACACCAATCGATTTTGGCGATGATGATTAAGCCCAAATGCATCCTGTTTGATTTCGGTGAGACGATTATGCTCGCCGGATTCGACCGGCGACGCTGGGTTGACAAATGGTTGGAGCTCGCGGATAATCCCCGCAATGTGACATTTCAGATGGTCTGGGATGCTGCCGATGAGCTAATTGACAACAATCCCGCAAGAATGACAGTGCATTCCGAGTTCCGACGTACACAATTTGATTTGAATCTATGCGAACGGTTGGGTGTCAGCTTTAACATCACCTCTGTCGAACTTGATATTGAGCTTGCGAAAGTGTCATACAGAAAGGGTCTTCAGCCGCATACCGTTGAAATGCTGGAAAAACTCAAAGAGAGCGGAATTGAGATCGGTATGGTGAGCAACTGTGTTCTGAGTGGCAAATCACTGGAAGATGTCCTCGAACGCAATGGGATTCGGGAGTATTTCAATTTCGTAATTGCAAGCTCAGATTATGGATTCAGAAAACCTAATCCACAGATTTTCAAAACAGCACTTGCGAAATCCGGAACGAGTGCTGAAGAGACATGGTATGTTGGAGATAAGCTTGAATTTGATATTGCCGGAGCTACAGGGGTGGGTGTGACGGCGGTGTGGTACAATGCGCGAGAAGAAGTAGCGGACAAGATGAAGCCAGACATTGAAGTAAAGGATTAGTGGGAGTTTATCAGGATCGTTGAGCAAACCCGGTAGCACAAGCACTCCAGCTTGGTAAAGATTACCGAGTATAGGTAGGACAAGCATTCGTGCTTGTCACTCAAACAAAGCATGTGATTGCATGTCACTTTTGAATTACTGGAATCCGTCTGCAGACGGATATTCGAACAGGAATGTTCGACCTAATGAAAAGTGAGTGGTGTCAGGTGAAGAAACCTGATGACACACTGAATGTTAGAGCGAATAATTTTTCGCCCTTTCGCAACAAACAGAAAATAGTTATTCTTTAAAATAAACAGACGGAAAACCGACGAGGTTTAAATGTGTGATACCGAAACTTTAACAGAAGAAATGGTAACACCGAAGGTAGAGGCGGAACTAATCCCTGTGTACATAATGGGGAAAAAGTATGATGTACCGAATTCGTTGACCATCATGAAGGCGATGGAATATGCGGGTTATAAATACATACGTGGTGCCGGTTGCCGCGGAGGAATCTGCGGAGCTTGTGCAACAATTTATCGTCTTCCCGGTGATTATCACATTCGCGTAGGACTAGCCTGTCAGACAGTAGTCCTTCCAGATATGTATCTGACCCAGATACCTTTTTATCCTGCAAATCGCGCGACTTACAAATGGGACGAAATGAAGGGTGAGGCTGAGGAAGTCTATCAGGCTTATCCCGAGCTGTTCCGCTGCCTGGCTTGCAATGCATGTTCAAAGGTATGTCCAATGGACATCCCGGTAATGGATTATATTGCAACTATAAAACGTGGCGATTTAGATAAAGCAGCCGAGTTATCATTTGATTGCATTCAGTGTGGTCTCTGTGCCACCCGCTGCATGGGTGAGATGGCGCAATATCACATCGCCCAGATGGTGCGCAGGCTTCGTGGTCGCTTTATTGCGATCCCAAGTGAACATTGTGACAAGCAGGTTGAAGCGATCAAATCGGGCCATTATGATGACAATATGAAGGAAGTGATGGCACTTGGCACCATCGATCCTTTTGATGATTCGACAATTACTGCCGATATCGACAAGTTGAAGCAGCTATACAACGCGCGTGAAGGTGAGCCGCATACAGCCGAAGAATCATGGAAACCCCAGAGTGACTTTGCTCTGTTGAAATAAGAGGACAATATGCCTTATCCAGATAGTTTAAAACAACTTATTAAAAGAGTTGAAGCCACTCGACCGGAGAGGATTGAGAGGAAGAAAGCTGGTGAAGAATTTCCGGCATTGAGCCTCGATGACAGGGGCAA
>JABGPL010000003.1 GCA_018644935.1 Calditrichota bacterium
CTTCAGCAGCATAGTCACCGGGTACAATGCCTGTAGCATTGAGAAGGACAAAAATGTCCATATCACCGCCAGCATCAACTTGACCTTCAACAGGTTCAACCGCAATCCAGCGGACTTCGGCTACACCATCATCAAGTTTGTACCATGTGTTGTTTCCCCACATACCGTGCCAGATGTTTTCACCATCATGACCAGGACCTACATATGGTTGGTCACCGACTGTTTGAAAATTCTGCACTGCTTCACATTCCCAGTCATCATTGACTGAAACCTGATACATCATCCGACTGGTATTACACCAGAGTTGACCGTTGGGGTGATCTTGAACCCACTCAATACCCCAGATATCTGCATTGCCTGCGGATGCTCTGTAGTCTATCGTTGCGATCTGCTGGTGATCTTCAATATTGATCACATGAACAACATTGTCAGATTTAGAATTCATAAACACATGACCATCCAGATCCGTACCCATACCACAGATCTGATTGAATTCCATGTTGAAAGTTCCTAAAGCTTCACCATCGAGGTTGTAACGGGTTATGACAACTCCAGACCATGAGGCAACCCAAAGCTCTTCACCCTGCCAAACAATAGACAAAGGACTACCGGGTCCTGCCCACTGGCTGAGAACTTCACCATTCTCAACATCCATGGATCTGATCTCGTTGCCACTGTATGAACACGCCCATATTCTGCCGTCCAACGTCGATGTCATACCACCGATTGTGGCCAACCCACCGTCGTATTCAGCTAATACATCACCGGGCTCATCACGGCGTGGACCGCGATCAGGCTCACCAATAACGTTTGCTCCAGCGGTAAACGCGAGAACTTCATCGCCCGTGTTACCGATCGTTATTGGAACCTCTTCTATGTCTCCAGTGAACAATTCGAGCTCGATAGCGTTCGGTTGAACTTCTATCGTTGGCTGATCACGATTTGGATCAGGCAATCGATTGTCTTCTAATGCTTGAGCATTACTAAAAGCTGGATTTTCGGAAATCAGCTCATCTGAGCCCACTCCCGGTGTTCCTGTTGATGCATTTGCCGCAAATGTCTTATCCGAAAGGATCGGAATAAACAGCAAAATACAGAGCAACAAGGAAAAAATTCTAATCCGCATCATAAATTTTCCTTTCAGTTAGTTGGTCATACCGGAAAAACGGATTCAAGACATGACGAGTTCACCAGAGAGGCGAGAGAGACCTTGGAAGAAAGAGAATCTCTGGAAAACAAGAAAAAGTATGTCCTTACAATCGAGTTATATCCGTGAAAAATGGGGATAAAGTCTTGAGTCGACTATTAATAGGCTTGGTGTTCTACGGTTAACCGCTCCGTGAGTACGTGCAAAAGATGTTGTTTCTGTGGAAGTTACTGTTGTTAAGCTGTCCTATCAATCCCTTAATATTAGTTTTTTTTAGAAATGTAACGCATTTAGCCACAAGTGATTGCAACTAAATCTGTATTCAAACGAAAGATGGGGAATGGAGAGTTGAGCGAGATCTTTTTTTTCGGGAACGGGGCAAGCAATAGCAACGCGCGAAAAAAAAGGATTTAGACTGACCCCAGGAAAAAACAGATTTGATCTGTAGATTCCTCTGCATAAAATATAGTGAATCTACATATAATATCCAAGTCTTCATGTATTTAAAGTAACCTTTTTATTGCTTTACATTGTGATCGTCATAGCATGCTTTTGGTCTAAAATGAATGTGAAATAGACTACTCTTTGTTATTACTGCGCTTGCTAATACAGAAACAACTAAAATTAATCAATTCTTCAAATGTACTTGCAGAAATAGAAATGTGAAAATTCAATACCTGAAGAAAAATGACCTCAGTCGTTAAAAACGGAATGTTTCGTTAAACTTTGTGGTATGCTTTCATCTAACAATAGGAAGATTTTAATCAGAGTAGATTTGGAAATAGGGTCATGAGAAATTTGATTCAGGCAGAATTCTCATTTTTGATCACACCTGGTCCAAAATTGACATTTTGAGTTTGCCCAATCAAGTTATAAATAAGGAACGTGAGATCCACACCTTTATTGGACTGAATTGTGTTAGGGTATAATCCCCAAATCCTCTTCCCCCAAATCAATCCAATACAGGCAAATCGCTCTCCCGCCCTCTTCAACCCCTTCTCGCTCAAGTTTCCCTCCGTTTTTCTCGATGATTTTTTTTGAAGCTATGTTGGTAGTCAGACAGGTTAGGAGGACGCGGTCAATTTCTAGTTTTGCGGCCTCGTCGCACAGCATTGATACGAGTGCTGTGCCGAGGCCTTTACTACGGAGGTGAGGGCGGATCATGCAGCCAATGTGACCGCCGTGCTCGCGGAGGCGGTCGTTTAAGCGATGGCGCAGTCTGCCAATTCCAATGAGCTCGCTCTCGTTTCGGATAAGCCAGAAAGTTGTCATTGGAACTAAATGGTCAGGGAGGTTGTGTCCTTGTTCCATCTCAATGAGCTGATCTATATAGGCGGGAAAATCTTCGCTGGTCGTCTCTTTGGTGAAACCCTGGAAACCATTTTCATAGCTGCTGATCTCGAGCATCATCTCGTATGCAGCATTTGCGAAGTATTCAGTGGGTTTTATTAGTTTGAGGTTTTGCATTGGCATGTGTTCTCTCCGTGTTGTTGTTTCGAATGGTTGGAATAATAACAGAGCCCTCACAAAATTGCAAGGGCTCTGTTTATCTTTCAATGACCAAGTTACTACTCAGAATCATTAATCCCAGATATACTTTAGCGAAATCCGTGATGCCAGATTGCCACTCTGACCGGAAATGAAATTCGGACCACGAGTCAGGAATTTCGGATCAATTTGAGCGTCGATGTCCAAATTACCAAAGTGGAATGCTGTACCAAGAAATAGATCGGTATCAGCATATCCCCACATTTCGGTGTCCTTACCATTGTTGTCTTCATCAAATTCTCTGATCCAGCTTTTGCTGACTCCCATTCGGAAGTCCATCCAGGATGTTAGCTCGGCCTCTAAGCCAAGCTTGAAATATGGATATTTCACCCCAGATGCATTTTCTTCATCCGAACGCTCATCGCGATCATGCTTGAATGTAGCCTTTTCGTAGGCAAAACCGATATCGGTCACTGCCAGGATGTTGTCATCAATGTTCATATTGTTGCCGATTCCGAGATTGATGGCAAGTCCGGAAACAGTCCATTCGTCATGGTTTGCCCGTTTGATTCCTTCACCAAATTTCGTAAAACCGGCGTAGGGAACAATGGTGTAACTGCTCGACATCTCAATCCAGTAACGACCACCGAGTCCGAATTCACTGTTTCCTTTTGGTTCAGTGATCATATCTGCGTTGGCGTTTTCGTAAGTCCATGTTACCATCTTGTAGTTAAAGGCGAGTTCCAGATTTTCAGCAAATGTAGCTCCCAGATCAATTCCAAATCCCGTCACAGATTGAATTGACTTGTCGTTGTTAGCATCCATTTCATGAGAATTCCCATAATAGCTCAGGTGGCCTCCCAACACGGTGCCGTTCATATCCCAGCCATAGAAAAGATCAATCTTTTGATCGTAAGTGTCAATAGAATCGTCCACTTCTGGTGCGAAAAAACTCTCCAGGTCAGTATTATTGAGATAAAGACCCAATACACCCGATCCAATGGCGTAATTACCACCCACCGAATAAAGTCCTGACCTTGAGTCGATTTCACCAGTCAGCAGGTTGGAGTACTTTGTGATTGTCTGGGGCAAAACCCAGATATTACTGTTATCATGAAGAATTGATTCGACTCCACCCATTGTCGTAATACGGGTGTCGGACGCAAAAGCGATTGATCCTGCGAACGCCATAATCAACAAGCTAATTAAAAAAACTTTAATTCCATTCATCATTTCTTCTTTCCAAAATAATTCTTATTAATACCGAACATCAAACAATCGAGTTGCCCGGTAATGAAATTGGTGATCCTTCAGTTCAGCTGCACTCCCCAAACTAACTGGATTTCGCGTGCTGTTTGTACAACATCCGTGGAAGGTAACTTTATATCAGAATTTTGTCAATAGTTATTGATATTGCTGATGACAATTCTTTATTTATCAGTCTTTTTAGGAATTATTACTAAGAGCTTACGGAATATTCACTATTTTTGCAATTTCTATTAGCGATTTAATCTCAAAATTAGCTTCAATACCCGAACCATTCCGCCTCCCACTGCGGTTGAGCCACACAGACACGGCACCAACTCCATTAGCACCTGCAACATCATTACGTTGCGAATCCCCCACATGCATTAGCTCAGAAGTGGCACAACCGGCCTCTTTGCAAGCCTCATTGAACATCCTTGCATCCGGCTTATCCACTCCGACATCCTGAGAAAAGATTGCAAAATTGAAGTACCCGGATAGTCCACACCGCTCTGGATAACTATTTCCGTTGGACAACAGCCCAATTGTATAATTTTCACGAAGTGTTTCAAGACATGGAATTACGTCGGGATAGAGCTCGACGTCCTCGAATCTGTGTTTCAGGTATAAGGTGTTTAGCTCTGTCGCAAGATCATTGTCATTAACTCCCACCTGCTCCAATGTACGGCAAAATGCATGAAATCTTATCTCTTCTAGGTTTGTGATCTTACCCTTCAATTCGGCAGCGACAGAGTTACGAATCTCTATCATTGTGTCTATGGTCAAATCTGTCGAAGCTGGATTAGTAACTCGACGCTGTATTTCTCTCAGGGCTACTGACAGCGAATTTCGCATGACTCTGTTGAAATCCCACAAGGTCATGTCTCCGTCGAAAGATATTACCTTAATGTGTTCGATAGTGCTCATTTTCATTCCATTACAGGGGTTCGTGTGCGGTCAGATATCTAAAGCCGCTAAAAAATTGCTGATCCTCCGACAACAACCTTTAAAAAATCTCAACTTATACTACAAAGATATTCTGTTGATCTAAATTTGTCAATGGGTCGCTGGTGGATATTGAATTACTTGTGACTTATGATTAATTTACTTGAGGTTTGTTGGATATTATGTTACAATGAGATTGTTGGGGTGGTGTCGGCTAACTCGATATGAGGGATAGTTTTCTACGAGCACGGTGCACGTGTGAAATCTCGTTTGTGGATGATGTTGGGTGTATATAGAGGGGATTTGGTTGTAAAGAATACCCCCACCTGCCCCCCTGCAATATCAGGGAAGGAATTAAAGAGGAGAAATCATGGAAAATGAGAAATATGACAGGCGGTATGCCAGGGATGGCTACTACTGGGGTCTGAAGCCTTCACCGATTTGTTACCGGGTACTGCAACTGATGCCTCCCGAACGGAACTTAAAGCTCATTGATATCGGGTGCGGTGAAGGTCGCAATGCTGTGTTTTTCGCACGCAACGGATATAGTGTTACAGCCTTCGATACATCTCCGGTCGGGCTGATGAAAGCGTCTCGTCTGGCTGATGAAGCGGGAGTGAAGATAGATCTTTTTGAAGGTGACATTAACACAGTAAGGTTGACTGGAAAATACGACATAATCTTCAGCACCGGATCCCTGCAGTATATCCCGCCTGACCAGCGACACAGTATGTTTGTTCATTATCAGGAACAGACAGTCTTCGGAGGTTTCAACGTTCACTCCATCATAGTCAGGAAACCCTTCATCCCGAGAGCTTCGGACGCAGAGAAATCAGCATATAAGTGGGTTTCAGGCGAAATACTGAAGTATTATCATGAATGGAAAATCGAGTTTATAAATGAGGGTATTTTTGATTGCAACTCGGGAGGAGTTCCACACCAGCATGCCATTAACAGGATTATTGCCAGGAAAGTTGATGGTGTGGAGTAGTCAGCAACTGCGTTGGAGGAGACAAACCTTGCAGGCTGGAAACAACCTCATCCCGAAATTTTTCTACCACTGTTCCGGGACGAGGTTGTTCCCGAGCTAACTCGAGTAATCGGCTTTGTCAAAATCGGGATAAAGCTCCTTGGTGCATTTTGGGCAAATACTGTGGGTAAACGCAGCTTCTGAGCGTTTGGCTATATATTCTTCAATCTGCTTCCAGTATCCTTTGTCATCGCGAATATCTTTGCAATTGGCACAAATTGGGATAAGCCCACCAAGGACTTTTACACTATCCATGGCATCTTTTAGCTCAAGGATCATTTTCTCACGATCTGCCAGTAGTTTTGTGCGCTCTCGAATTCGAATGTTTAAATAATTGGTGCTGAATAGAATCCCGCCTAAACCAAGTAGCCATAAGAATGAATGTCCTACCAGCATTGAATTTACTGCCAGTCTGGAATTTTCCTCTAATGGAGTCATCGGAATAGAAACACTTATTCCTCCTCGAATGTCTCCAAGTTCATACCCCTGCTTTGCATGACACTTAAGACAGCCCTGTTCAGTGAAGAGGGGTTTCATGAAACGCAGTCGTTTTTTGTTGTTCAGAATAACAATCGAACTGACCTCTGAAAAGCCTTTTTCAAAATCCTTTAAGGCGTTGGTTTCCCATGGATCTGGAGCATTTTCAGGTCTGATTGGATTTAGACTTGTGATATGTCCCCAAATGTCAAATGCCACTATGCCAATCTCGTTCACCTGCCTGGTCATGTAGGCGGGATTAATCAGCGTTAACTCACGTCCATCGGGTGTGGTAATGTCCCGATGCGTAACATCCAGAAAGGGATTAGGAAGTGTACTCTCTGTAACCGGAGCATAAACACCTCCATGAGATGCGCTCCAGCGCCTGTAGAGGACATCTTTCTGCCAGGCTGCTTCTGCCTGAATTCGTGCTGAGTTAACTACTTCAGATTTTTGTGTACTAAGATTCCAGACAACAGATATAGTCACAAATAATGTCCAGAAGAAAGCAACTATCACTCCATGCTTCCAAGCATTGAGTGGAGCGTTACTACTGCTGTTTATGGGGTCATCCATGGTTTTGCCTGTTTGAAGATTTTAAACGACACTACTGGAAAGCACAGCGGATAAACCCCCTCCGGCAAGATGCTTAGTGAGGTGTAAAGGATTTTGAATCTTCAATATAACCCGTTTTTTAGTATTCAGCAAATCAAAGGAAGAAAGAATGGTAGCATCCTGAAATTCTGAGATTTTGCTACAATAATCGTAACAAACTTGGATTTCCTAAAAAGACTGGTTGAAACTTATTGTTTTTTTCTTTTTCGCTTGAGTTTATCCTATTTTTTTACGTATTTTAGCGAACCTTTCTGTTTAGAATAATCAACATAAATTGTTCTAAAAAAAATTTACTCGGGAGAAGTAAATGAAGAAGCTTGAACAACTCGAAACAGCCCTGATTGATGCCGTCGGGGAAGATAAAATCAAAATATTAGGTCAGCTATGCATGGCGAACATTGATGAAAACGCCGGCAAGAGCCTTGAGTATTCTATTGAAGCCCTCTCTATTGCAGAGGAAATGAACAACTCGAAGCAAATGATACATAATCTGATAATTATCGGTCAGATTTACATGAGGAAGTTGAATGATTATGATAAGTCAGAGATATATTTCAGAAAAAGTCTAAAAATGACTGAAGAGCTCGGTGATAAAGAGGCAATTGCCGGCATGTACGAACATTTTTCCTCTTTGTTTATGATGAAAGGCGAATTCAAAGAATCTATGGAGTTTGCTCGGAAATCGGAAAAAATCAATATTGAACTTGGCAACGAGAAAGGCCTGGGTGGAACATACATGTTCATGGGCATTAATTATTCACACCTTGGGCACATAGATAAAGCTCTCGAATATCATCTGAAGGCATTAGGTGTCTTTGAAAAATATCAGATTAAAGACAGAATTGGTGAATGTCACAACAGTATTGCGAACTTTTATAAAAGTAGCGGAGAAATCAAAAAGGCTCTGGAATTCTATAATAAAGGTCTTGAATATTTCAAAGAAGTTGGACACCTGCAAAGTGTGTCAGCGCTTCTGGCGAATATTAGCGGAGTTCATGGGCTACTGGGTAATTTTGAGAAACAGCTCGAAATTGCCAGACAATCATTATCCATAGCCGAAAAACTCAGTATGAATGATCTTCTTGTTGTTGCCGTAAACAATGTATCTAACGCCTACCAAAACCTCAATCAGCCTGATGAAGCTCTTAAACATGCCAAGCAGGGCCTGGAATATGCCCGTAATACAAAATCCAAACAATCAATCGCGGGTGCTTGCGTAACTGTTGGTCGCTTATATTATGAACTTGGAGAATATAAACAGTCATTAGAAGCCTTGGACGAGTCCATAGATAAAGCTAAAGTGATTGGTAAGAAAAAATATATTAATCTTGCTTATAATACAAAGGCTGATGTTTATGGTGCCTTAAAAGATTTTGAGAATGCTTATAAATTCCAGAAACTGCATTGTGAAATCAGGGAAGAGCTTCTGAATGATGAAAAAACCAGAGCAGTCGCTGAAATGCAGACAAGATTTGAAACCGAGAAAAAAGATCAGGAAACAGAGATCTACCGACTAAAAAATATAGAGCTTGAAGATGCCCTTTCAAAAATCAAACAATTGAGCGGTATGCTGCCAATCTGTTCGGGATGTAAGAACATTCGCAATGACCAGGGATATTATATCCAGATTGAGCAATACATCATGGAGCATTCAGAAGCCACATTCACTCACGGCTTATGCCCTGATTGTATGGTTAGATTGTATCCTGAATACAAAAAAGTTCAGGCGTGATTTTTTTAGTTCATCCCGATCCTGATTGATCACATAGCATTCATATTACCCAGATTTTTGAGCCCATTCTAAATTAAGTTGCATCTCCTGACTCATTTTTCTTTTTGTCTTGTAAGGATTTATAATAATCCGGATAAAGTTCTTTCATGCAATCCGGACATACCCCGTGGCTAAAGTTTGCCTCTGTGTGATCCTTGACATACGACTCCATTTGATTCCAATACCCTTTGTCATCTCTTATCTTCTTGCAACCTGAGCAAATTGGTATTAGACCATGAAGGGTCTTAACATTATCTATCGCATCCTTCAGGTCATCGATTAATTTCTCCCGCTCCACAAACATTTTAGCCCTTTCTTTAACCTGCATATTCAAACGATCTGAAGTGAAGAATATACCAACTAATCCGATGAACCACAGCAAGGAATGCCCTAGCAGCATAGCTTTTGCCGCTTTATTTGCATTTTCTTCGAGCGGTGTCATTGGAACAGCTACGCTTATGCCACCCCGGATATCGCCAAGTTTATACCCCTGCTTTGCGTGACATTTAAGGCATGATTTTTCGACCTTAAATGGCTTCATTAACCGAAAGAGTTTTTCATCCTTCAGCATGACAATCTCGCTCACCTCGCTTAAGCCTTTTTCAAATTCCTTCAGAGCATTAGTTTCCCACTCATCAGCCTTGTTCTCGGGTCGGATTGGGTTGAGGCTGGTTATATGTCCCCTAATATTAAATCTTGAAAGGAGTAGTTCATTTACCTGTCTCGTCATGTATGCTGGATTAACTAAAGTAAATTCAATACTATCTGGAGTTGTGATTTCCCGATGGGAAACATCTAAATAGGGATTTGGTGGAGTACTTTCACTTACAGGTACATATGCTCCTCCATGGGATGCCATCCAGCTCCTGTAAACAAGATCCTTCTGCCAAGCTGCAACGGCTTGTATTCGAGCACTATTCTCAACTTCAGATTTTTTAAGATCCAGATTCCATATAATTGAAGCTACCACTATCACTGTCCATACAAATAAAAAGACAAAACCATATTTCCAGATATCAATCTGTTCTTGACTACCCTTTTTGACTTCGATATCAGAGTATTTCACAGTACCTCCAAAAAATCAAACCATTTAACCAGTTTCTCCACTGAAAGTGGACCTGAACTTCTCAGCTAATCACTGCAATCAAAATAATTTTCAACTTAATTGGGCAAACTGCCTCACCTGTGAAGCGCATCTAGTTTAAGTTTTATTAGTTATATTCAATGTGAGAGACACATTTTGATGTGAATTTGTTTCAAAGGAATCAGAATATAGGTTGTAGAACCAGCAAAGTCTCTGGGTTCCCGTTTTCTCGGGAAGGAGGATCTTTTAAATCACCCATCGTGGACAGGTTTGACAGCTAATATTATTCCAATATAACACATTTACAAGAATTGTCAAATTATATGTTTCAAATTCAGTAATTCAAAATAATTGCCATATTCTCCGTAATTGTTTAAAAATATCTTTATTCTAACATTCTCTGGACATATAATTCTTTTAGAATTATATTGATTAAGTTAAGTGTTTTTAAGCTCTAATTTGTGGTGAGGAATTCATGTTAAAAAGAACTTTATTTTTTGTTGTGATAATTGCTATCACAGCATCTTCAGTATACGCGGTTGATTTTGATCCGGATATAAGACGGGGTCTTGAGTTTCCGGTAACTCGAGTTGGTGAAGTCAGTGAAATTGTAGTGACGGTTAGACATAATGATGACCGTTGGGCGGCAAGAGTAAATTTTGACGCACCCGGAAACCAGGCTTTTAGAATTGATCCGATGCAAAATAATCTTGAGCCGGGGCAACAGACTCAGGTAACTTTTACTTTCGAGCCTGAAGAGGCGGGAGTAGTGCGTGTAAACACGAGTGTAATGGTTGCTATAGATTTTGGTATTGAAAGGATTCAATATGCGATTAGCGGGGAGGGCTTTGCCGGTTTCCCTGAGATGAGAGTTGATCCATTGGATATTGAATTGGCACTGGGAGCTCCTGGAGAACGGGCAGAAGAGTTGATGTCAATATCAAATGGTGGTCTCGCAGACTTGGAGTTTCAGATAGAATTGGATGAAGATGCAGGCTGGCTTAGTGTGGAACCGATGCAGGACGTGGTTGAGCCGGATGGCAGAATGGAACTGACAGTATCATCCACAGATTTTGTTCCAATTCAGGGAGAGTATCTAACCAGTATACTCATCCACTCTAACGATCCTGAACAGGAATTGCTTGAAATTGCAGTACAGTTTAGTGTCGGTTTCGATCCGGCCCTGACGGTAGATCCTGTAGATATTGATGAACATATGGGTATGGACTCGAATGCTGATGTTATAGTTGAGGTAACAAACACAGGTGATGAGGGGTTGGCATTTAATATTGCGCGGAAACTAGTGGGCGATCAAAATGCTGTTCCGTGGGATGAAAGATATAATGTGAATTACGAAGAGCAACTGGAAGATAATGGCTTGCAGTCGGTGGCATTTGCTGAAGGATTCTTTTTTGTAGCCAGCTCAAATGGAAACGGCGAGAGAGGTAAAATCTACCAGTTAACACCTGAGGGTGAAATTGTAAATGAATTCGATCAGTTTGTCAATTCCCGATATGGGATGCGTGACTTAGAATATGACGGAAATCTGATCTGGGGACTGGATGCAGGTGTTTTGTACGGGTTTACAACAGCCGGTGAATTAGAGACAACTATTGATATACCTGATAACCTGAGTGTCAGGTGCCTCGCATATGATCCTGATAACTCGATATTCTGGCTGGGCAATATAACCAATGACTTTTTCGCAGTTGACCTTGAGGGTAATCTAATCCGAACTGTAGAAAGACATCGTGATTTACGGGCATATGGTTTGGCTTTCTGGGGGGATGATCCTGATGGATATTGTCTCTATGCTTTTACTCCAGGTATTGAACAGGACATCACGGTGCGAAAAATTAACACGGAAAACGGAGACTTTGAGATAGTCACCGAATTATCCTGCGGAAGCACACGTGCAAGTGGTATAGCCATCACCAATAGATTTGACGCGCTTAGCTGGGTATTGGTGGCTCTTATTCAGACTCCGGACCGCGTAGCAGTGTGGCAGCTCGACTCAAACCTCGACTGGTTTACAATTGAACCGGATAATGCAGCTCTTGATGCAGGCGATTCGCAAGACCTTACAGTCACCTTAAATACCGAAGGGCTTCCAGAGGGTGTATTTGAAGCTCAATTTGTGGTCACTTTGGATAACGCTGGAGGTCAAGTGATTCTTCCGGTCATGCTCTCCGTTGAAGCTGGTGGAGTTCAGGAACGAGTTATTGACCTCGAAGAAGGCTGGAATCTGGTTTCTACAAATGTTGTGTCAGAGGATAATGATATAATCGGAATCATGAGCAATTTAGTAGATGCTGATTTACTACTTCTCATGAAAGACGGAGCCGGAAGATTTTACAGCCCTGCATTTGGTTTTAATAACATTCCGGGCTGGGATGTATCCGCAGGTTATCAGATGAAAATGGATGATGCCGGAGCGCTCGGAATGATTGGTATGCCTGTTATGGCAGATGAGCCGATTGTACTTGCCGAAAATTGGAATATGATCGCATATTATCCTCGCAGACCGGTAGATGCTGTTGCAGCTTTGTCAGGAATTGTGGATCAACTTACAATTGCGAAGGATGGTGATGGCAGGTTCTATAACCCTCAATTCAATTTCAGCAATATGGGAGACATGTTAGAGGGATTTGGATACCAAATTAAGGTTCGGGAAGCTATCGAATTAGTATATCAACTCCAGTTAAATGATGAATTAATTATGGAATCAACCGGGCGACACTTCCGACCAACAGACTCAAACATGAGTGTATTAGTATTCTGCGATGAATCCAATTCAGGTAGCATGAGCGCATATAATGGTGAATTGTTAGTCGGCAAAGGTGATGTGGTAAACGGAATTGGTGGACTTGCAATTTGGGGTGATGATTCGACCACTCCCAAAAAAGATGGTTTGCTAAATGGCGAGTCATTTGAAATTCGGTTTGAAAACCAGGCAGATATTCATTCCTCTGAAATTCTAAGCGGGAATGGATTGGTCTATGAGACGGATGCATTCACAGCCCTGCAAATAGCCTACGTGTCAAGTGTTCCGCAAAATTATTATCTGTCTGAGAGTTTCCCAAATCCGTTCAATAATAGCAGTAAAATCAGCTACGGATTACCGGAAACCAGTGAAATTTCGATTAGCGTTTTTGATCTAAATGGAAGATTGGTAAGTACAATACTAAATCAAACAATCCAAGCAGGTCATCACTCTATCAGCTGGAATGCTGAGGGGATGGGATCTGGAACATATCTGATACAAATGCATACAGGTAACTTCAGCGGCATAAGGAAAGTTGTGTTGGTTAAATAATTCCTTCAATCCATCGATATAGAGCTGTGAAGAAGGATTGATTTGTCGTTAATCAGCCACGACTTAAGAGTCAGCTATCACACCTGACTCTTAAGTCGCTTTCTTTTTGAGGATAACATGTCTGGCAACATCTTTTCTGAGATTCCTTCTTCACAAAACCATTTAAACTCAACAAGACATTTTTTTTAATTGGGAGATATGTGAAACATACCCACAAACATGAATTCGATTTGGAAATTCCTGATGAATTCATCGAGAAATGGCAATCAATCATGGACATTGCCGCTGAGTTAATAGGCGTTCCAGCAGGTCTGATTATGAGGATTGTCGATGAGGACATCAAAGTATTCATTTCCAGTCATAGTGAGGGAAATCCATACAAACCGGGAGACTCAGAACACCTGATTGGGTCGGGACTTTATTGCGAAAAGGTAATTAGTACACAAGGAAAATTACTGATTCCAAATGCCTTAACCGATGAAGATTGGAAGGACAATCCTGATGTGAAGTTAAACATGATTTCTTACCTCGGATTCCCCATTACTCTGGCCAACGGAGTACCGTTCGGAACGATTTGCGTTCTTGATTCTAATGAGAATTCCTATAACGATACTTACGAAAAATTGATCTTGAATTTCCGAGATATTATTCATTCCCAACTTGAGTTGTTTCACTCAAATCAGGTGCTTGGAGAGAACTACAAGAACCTTAGCGATTACACTGGGGAGATTGAAAAATTGCGTCGTCTAATTCCAATATGCGCAAACTGTAAAAAAATTCGTGATGACGAAGGTTTCTGGAATTCCGTGGAAGACTATTTTGCAGATCATGCAGGAGCTCAGTTTACACATACTATTTGTTCGGATTGCTTCAAGGAGTTTTACCCTGAAATAGCTGATGAATATCCAAAATCATGATGTTCAATTTCAGTTTCACCTGATCCAATTCCAGATCTCACTACACATCGTTTTCACGCGCCACGTTTAGTCCCCATACAAGTAGTGGTGGACACAGAGGTTGCGTTCATCAATAAACATAGGAAAGAAATGGTTGCAACGACAGAACATATTTGGAAGGATTATCACCATGCACTGCAAGGCTACGTGCAAAGTCGCGTCAGTAACAGCGCTGACGTTGATGACATCCTCCAGAATGTATTCCTCCGCATCCACAACAGCATCGATGGACTCAAAGACGCAGACCGCGTCCAGAGCTGGATTTACCAGATTTCTCGCAATTGCATCATCGATTACTACCGTTCGCACGTGGGAACGAAAAAAAATGAAGCATTTGATGAGAAATTCGCAATTCAGGAACCCGATAATAACGACCTGACGAGACAGCAAATTGCAAGCTGGATTATACCAATTATCCGTCAACTTCCCGATAATTACCGCGAAGCAGTCTACAAAACTGAAATCGAAGGCAAATCACAAAGCAAAGTCGCTGAAGAGTTAGGTATCTCCCTGTCCGGAACAAAATCCCGCATCCAGCGCGGCAGAAAGATGGTTAAAAAGATCCTTGTGGATTGCTGTCAGTTTGAGTTTGATAACCGGGGACGGGTTATTGATTTTGAAGAAAAGGGAGGAAGTTGTGGGGATGGGTGTTGAAAAGATAATGATTTATCATTTATGCTAATAACAGTAGGTTGGACATTCCAATCCGACCATCAGTCGCCAGACTGATTCAATTTATCGCGAATATCACAAATAAAAATCATCCTGCAAAGGGGCTGATCACAGATCGGGGTCGAGAACAAGTTTATTAAGCCCTTATAACATACTAATGTGTATGATCAACATTTTCACTCTTCGCTTTGACTTTCTTTTTGTCACAATAATTCTCAAATCCATCAGTTAAACATCCTCTCCTCAAAAAACCACAAAAAAGCCCGCGTCTTTTCCAAACTTCCCCCGTCTTAGTAATTGAAAGTTCACAAAACGTTAAGCAAGTGTCAGGTGAGGACACCTGACACCACCCAATGGAGAAATAAATGCAAAACCTAAATGAAGATAAGATACGCCAAAACGTCCGAAAGAGTTACGCCGACGTTGTTATAGCGGAAACGGACGGATGCGGTTGTAGTGAATCTTCCTGCTGCCCCATCGGTAGTGGTCAATCGGCTGGTGAGGTATCGGTGAAACTGGGATACTCCGATTCCGATGTTTCAGGCGTTCCGGAAGGAGCGAATATGGGGCTTGGATGCGGCAATCCGCAGACCATAGCTGCGCTTAAACCGGGCGAGACGGTACTTGACCTCGGCAGTGGTGGTGGTTTCGACTGCTTTCTTGCAGCTCGGGCAGTGGGCGAGAGCGGTCATGTGATCGGTGTGGATATGACGCCTGAAATGATCACGAAATCCAGGAAGAATGCTGTTGATGGAGGCTATGGGAATGTAGAATTTCGTCTCGGTGAAATTGAACACATCCCGGTTGCTGATAACACCGTGGATGTAATCATGTCGAACTGCGTCATCAACCTCTCACCGGCAAAGCAGGATGTATATAACGAATCATTCCGTGTGCTTAACTCCGGTGGAAGACTAGCTATATCCGACGTTGTCGCTTTCAGGGAATTGCCGACTGAGTTTAAGGATAATATGGCAATGTACAGTAGTTGCATCTCAGGGTCTTCACTGATATCAGAGGTTGAATCCGGGCTTGCGGAAGCAGGATTTACTGAGATTTGTGTGACCTCAAAAGATGAGAGCAAAGAGATTATCAGCGACTGGGGAACGGATCAACCTTCAGGCAGCAGGTTTGAGGATTATGTCATTTCTGCAAACATTGAAGCGGTGAAACCCTGAAAAGCTCTTTCCAACCACTAAGGCACGAAGAATCTAAGGACAAACTTTGGGTCTTTGTGCCTTGGTAGTTAACTCTTGTTTTCAACAATCCTAAATCGAATCACATAACTATTGTATTTAATGCCTTCAAACGGGTTAGGGAATTCCGAGCCATCAAACATAAACATCGGTTTGGTTTCGTATTCTGAGTGATGTTGTTCTAAACTGAGGTTTTTTATCACGTGAAATAGCCAGTTCTCTTTCTTGCTGAAGAGCTTTAGAGGTAGTCTAACAATTTCTGTGTAGTTGATTCCCCATCCTTTGGAAGTGAATTTGATTCCTTCCTCATTATTCTCATACCGACCGTGGCGCAAATAGAAGCAGTCTGCAAAGTTGATTTCAAATCCCTGCTTGAAAGCATCCACCTTATCATTGGCTATGCCTAATATCAGGTTTTCAAATAACCTGATATCCTGAAGCCCTCTGGTGTGGGCTGTGCTGTGATCCTCAGAACTTTTGATGAGCGTTTCATCTAATTCCTGTGACCAATTGAATCCAAGTAGCTTAATCTCATCAGATCCGATAAGGTAGGACAGGCCGGTTTTCAGATTAATTCCCAGAGATACCATGCGCGGAAGGGGATATTGACGATTGCCCTCAGTAGTTGATACCTTTTCTGCGATGTTGGTTTTGGAATAAAAGAA
The DNA here is from genome assembly GCA_018644935.1 of Calditrichota bacterium. GTDB lineage: Bacteria > Electryoneota > AABM5-125-24 > Hatepunaeales > Hatepunaeaceae > JABGPL01. The sequence continues at coordinate 16,608 of JABGPL010000003.1, forward strand.
ACCCGGATCGAAATAAAATTTAGTATTGGGAAGAGGTTCTTCAATCTCAGTGACGATGTTTTTGAGCAGTGGCACTAAAGGAATTTCTACAATAAAACCAAAATCTGTCGCATCCGTTTTTACAAGCAATTCAGTTGCAGGATTTTCAACATCTAACAACCAACGGTGGAGTTCAGCCTTTTTCCAGGTATGGCCAAAACTAACTCGTGCGATGTAGTCGAAAGCTACTGAAATAGTTGTTCCCTTACTCCGGTCATAGTTTGATGACCTCTCTCCTGATTGAGTATTACGTTCCCAACGATCTTCTCGCCTGGAAAAAATCAATCCCTGATTCTGGTAAACCTCATGAAAACCCAATCCAATTGATACTGGAATATCTGAATAGTCCTTCAGGTTAAATCCCAGCGCGGTGCAGCTTGCATCGTACCAATGATCAATCATAAATTCAGGTGCACGATCAACCTTGCCTATATAAAAGGAATGTCCGAAATTGTTTCCTCGAGCAAACAACCCGAGACTTGCCGGGTGGAAAATCGATGCCATTGGTGAGTTATGGAAGGTATTTCCGTAGGTTTGCCCCATCGCGTTTGCCTGAGTCGAGGGAGATGTCCTCAGGAAAAACATTATAGAGGCATTTATTGCGTCAGGCTCTGCACGTAGCGGCTCTGTTGAAAACAATATTAATGCTATTGAAAGAATAATAACTATTACAATATGTGTGGTGTTCATACTTTGGGTTTTCATGATCGGGAGCCAAATTCAATTGTTGTTATTTCTCTTAAATGTACTTCTTAAATTAGCCGGGAACAAGTCCGACCTGCATAACCACTAAGGACAAGCATTGTGTCTTTGTGTTTAGACATCTCTGAGAATCTACCAGAGCATATCCATATACTCGATATACCGCAGGGCAGTGTCATCTAAATTATCATAGTGCCCGGTATCTTCTTCATCTCCGAGGAAAATGTAGTGGGTTGAATCGTCAGAGATTTTTTGATATACATCATCCCAACCAAACCCGAATTGATTTATATGTTCCCCAATTATCCGGTAATACTCATTTTCGTATCTCAGGCTTGAATCTCTTTCAGCTTTTGTTGGAAGCTCATGGGTAAATCCACGATTCGGCAAATAATCATGCTTTTTGCGAAAATCTTCTTCTGTCCAAGTGTTAAAGTCGTGGTCATCATCCTGAGGATAAGAACCATATGCTCCGAACCTCGGATCACACGCAACCCTGAATTCATGCCATCTATAAACATCTTCGTTGAAATGTTCGTCGGCATAGGCTTTTGCATTGTCTGAATATGTCGTTGGATAGGCTTCTTCGTTTATGATACAACCCGTGAAAAACACTGCTATACTGATAAATCCGGCAATAATCAGCAAATAAACCCTGTTGCTACTCATCTCTATTCCTCGGGTTATTGATTTGTTTGGGGGTTTGGGCATTATAAGTTTCTTTAGTTAAGCCTGAATCGAATTACAAATGAACTGAATTTCGTATCATCAAGTGGGTGTCCTGGCCCAGCCTCATATTCTGCATAATGCTGCTCAAAATCAACGCGATTTAACCAAAACAGTAGCCAATCAATTTCGTCACTATATGCCATTAGGGAGGTTTTTATTATTTGGATATAATTCACTCCCCATCCTTTAGAGTTCAAGAATATTTTACCCTCAATATCTTCGAACCTGCCTCGACGCAGGAAGTAACAATCCGCAAAATTGATTTCCCAACCCTTTTTAGAAGCATCAATTTTACCATTGGCTTTGCCATTTATCAGGTTTTTCCAAAACTGGAGGTCATTAAGTCCTGAGGTGTATTGTGTGTATCCGTTCTTGTCCCTCTTTACAAGCAGCTCATCCAACTCGCGTGACCAGTTAAAAGCGAGTAGGTTAATTTCACCAAATTTTGTTCTGTATGTCAGGCCTGTTTTCAGGTTGATCCCCAGAGATACTGTGCGTGGGATGGGATTAGCTTTGGTAGGATCAACGAAATAGACTCTTCTCCCAACGTTGGTTTTGCTATAGAATAAGCCCGGATCAAAATAAAACTTTGTGTTGGGGAGGACTCGAGGAATTTTCAGGTCAACTTTCTCCAATAACGATACAACAGGCATTTCTACAATGAAGCCATAATCATATGCATTGACTTTTGCATCACCTACTCCCATTTCAGGCCAACCTCCAAGGTCCACACTGCGATGAGATTCGACCTTTTTAAGGGTGTAGCCGTAGCTAACTCTTAGAAAGTAGTCGAGTGCGACAGATATGGTAGTTCCATTGTTTTTCTCCCAGCTCGAAAACACGCCAGTGGGATTATCAAACTCATCACTACCCTCGATCTCACCCAGATTAAGATAGACCTCATGAAATCCCAGACCAACCGACACCGGAATGTCGAAATTATCTTTCAGATTGATTCCGAAAGCAACGCTACTCGCATCAAACCATATTTCATCCATATTGAAGACGGGCAACCAATCAATATTCTCTTCATAAAAAGAATATCCGAATTGATTTTCTCGTGCAAATAACCCGAGACTTGCCGGATGTAAAATGGATGCCATTGGTGAATTATGGAAAGTACTTGCGTAGGTCTTCCCCATTGCGTTCGCCTGAGTAGATGGAGAGAATCTCAGGAATCCCAACGTGGCTTCGCGGGGAGCATCGGGACTTGCAACTAACAAATCAGTTGAGGAAATCAACATAACCATTGAAAGATAAATTGCAAACAGAATTCTTCTGGCTCTACAATCAGGGGATTTCATAATAACACGCCTTAAGTCAAATGGTATATATCACTGTCAAAATATACCAAAAAATCCATTTGGAAACAAGTCAAGATTGGTTAACCACAAGGCACCAAGGACATACTTTGTGCCTTAGTGGTTAAGATTTTAATCCCTTCTTGTAAATCTTCCCTGAACCGGTTTTGGGTAATTCATCTAAAAATGTAATTGCCCTGGGAGTTTTAAAACCGGTCAGATGCTCCCTGCAAAATCCGACTAATTCACACCTGCATATTTCACTACCTGGTTTCAACACCACCGCAGCTGCAACAATCTCTCCCCAGAGTTCATCTGGTTTGCCGAAGACCGCAGCTTCCAGCACATCCGGATGTTGGTATAGAACATTTTCAACCTCGACGCAGTAGATATTCTCACCTCCGCAGATAATCATATCTTTGAGGCGATCTACTATATTTACATACCCCTCACTATCCATTGTCGCCAGATCACCGGTTTTCAGCCAACCATTCTGAAAAGCTTCGTCAGTTTCATTTGGAAGATTCCAATACCCTGGAGTTACTGTTTCTCCTTTGACAATTATCTCTCCTACTTCTTTATCGTCCGTTTCAATGTGTGAGCCATCGACTCGGACAACTTGCAGCTCCACTGTGATAAATGGTTTCCCGGTCTTAGCCTTGTAATGAAACTGTTTTTCTGGTGACAAGTTCTTCAAGTGGTCTTTGAGAATGCTAAAGGTCAGGTATGGGGAGGTCTCTGTCATCCCATATGTTTGAATATAATCACATTTGAAGATTTCCATAATACTGCGAACAACCGCAGGCGCGATTGGAGCACCACCACTGAGAATAACCCTGAGACTTGAATAGTCATGTTTTGTCACCTCAGGGTGTTTAACCATCAGGTTCAACATAGTCGGGATCAGGTTACTGATGGTAATGTCACTTGTTTCTATCAGATTGAGAGTTGCTTCTGCATCGAATTGCGGCTGTATGACATGCTGTCCACCAACTTGAGTGATTGCAAAAACCGCCCATGCATCCGCCAGATGAAACATTGGTGCAATATGCCCCCAACGGTCGGCATTAGTCAGCTTTAGTTCAGTTATGGCACCAAGAGCGTGCTGGCATACATTTCGATGTGTCAGTATTACACCTTTTGGTTTTCCGGTTGTACCACTGGTGTAATATAGATGGACATAATCTTCCGGTTTGACATCAACATTTATCTCACTTCCTGAAAACTTAACCGCATCGTCGTAACTGTAGCAATCAACAGATGTTTCTATTTCTGGTTCCTCACCTATCCAGATAACCCGCTCTATTGAATTCACCTTTTTAAGTAGTTGATTTACATTTTCATTGAAATGAGAATTAACGATCAGCACCCGTGAACCTGCATCACTGATTATGTAACATAATTCTTCAACAGAGAGCCTGTAGTTGAGTGGATTAAGAACCGCGCCAACCACTGATGCCGCAAAGTAGGTTTCAAGATACTCCATAGAATTGAAATCGAGGATAGAGACCCTGTCACCGGAAGATATTTGCAAATGTGCTAAAAATTTACTCAGACCATGAACTCTTCTACCCGTTTCTTCATACGACATGCAATGTTCCCCGCAAACCACGGAAGTTCTTTCCTGGAAGCATTTTATGGCATGACTAAAAATGTCTTTAATGGTCAAGTTGTTTTCTTTCTTTTTTGATGATGCCCGTATCACTATACTTCTAACGAGAGTAATAGTCAGGTTGTCAGTTACAAAAGTTTTCAATCCTGAGGAGTATTCAGAACCTGCTGAATGCGGTCTCTGTACGCCCGAAACTCAATCCTGCCTGTTTCGGTTAGTCTTAGTAAAGTACGAGGGATCTTCTTAACAAACTCTTTGCTGATTTCAACATATCCGATGGTTTCAAGCCGGGTTAAGTGAGATGATAAATTACCTTTAGTCAATCCCGTCTGACTCATTAGAAATAGGAAGTCAGCACTCTCTACCGCATGAAGATATGCCAGGATTAACAACCTTGCCGGCTCGTGAATTGTTCTGTTGAAGCTATCTATCGGTTTTGTGTTGTCTGTTTCTTGCTTTTTGTTTCCCATCACACACCCTCTTCGACCGGAAGAGGTGGGTACTTGTTTAGAAAACCGATAAATCTGATTAATCCCATTGTCATAATCGCACCTCCCGCAGCTCTCGTTGAAGCTGATAGTGGGTAGCCATAATGTTGAAACAATATAATCGCAACGGCAATAAAAACTCCAAAGATAATAAACCGATTATATTTGAAAACAACCCCCGTTAACGCTAAAACACCACCCCATACAATGGCGGGGACAATGTAAAAGTGTTGTTGAACAAACTCTACAACGGGATTATTACTTGTACCTGTATAAAAAAAGAAAATAGATGCAATAATGCCAAGAATAAAAGAAACTGATAAAATCAACATTGCTTTTCTTTTCTGCACGATCCGCTTCTCTCCAAAATTTGCATATCCCAGACGTTTTGATGTGAAGATCTTTTTTCCGAAAAATGGAAAAACAAGGGGAAGCATCATTAATACTCCTGCCCACACATCGTTGTCCAGCAAAGAGTACAAACCCATCGATAAGAATACTCCCCCAACATACATATCCCAGAGCCCATCTATGAAGGTTGTGTTTTGAGCTTTGCGCTCAATACTCTGCAGGTTTAAATCGGAATTCATTTTTACGGCCTCAAACTTAGTTGTTTATGTAAACTTGTTTGTCGCACAAACCAGTTTACATAAACATACACTTCAAATATCAAAATGTCAACTACTCTCTCGAGAGAAATTATTGAAACAAAAAAATCACTCTTATCACAAATAACCTTTCAAACGTTTCTGATCATCTGCGAGTTCATGGTACAGGCGAGTTTCATGCAAATCAACATGATCAATCAGACATTCCTGACAAAATTTATGTGCTTCTTGATATTGTGCAATATCAGTGAAATAGCGTCGAATCCAAGCGGCGATGTTCAGTGTCAAAAGGCGTGATGTGATCTTTCCATTTATGAGTTTATGATAGCGTTCAATTTCATTCTCACCGATATCATCCCCGGACAAAAACCGACGCACAACATCTGAATGTAATTTCTTACCTTCGATAAGCCCCTTGTCCCATTCAATTAGCTGCGGAATTCCCTTCTTGAAAAATTGACGGTATAAGTCAAAGGAAAGTTTCAATTTCGTGTCCCAATCATCCGCTCGAGGTGAGTTGATATCATCCGGGTGGTGCAGTATATCAGTAATGTATCCGTGATAATGGATATGCCCGGATAAACAGAGCTTATCCGGAGTGTTCTTTTTAATTTTACTTAAATCCTCTAATGAACTCCGATGCAACTCCTTGATCAACTCATATGAACTGTCAACTGATTCCAGATGCAGTGCTTTGATGTAATTTATATATGCGCCCAAAACCCTACGCTCATAAATTGATTTGATGTCTGAAACAAGTTTTTCCGCCACACCAAGGGCCTCAACATAATCTAAGGTCTGGTCAAACTTCAAATACTCCATCCACGCGATATGAATGTGGGCTAACGGTGGTTGATAGTTTGGCACACGACTATCAGCGACATTGAGAAATGTCTGTGTAATTTGAGTACTGCTGCGAAGTTCATATTTGTCAAGGGTTAAACGCGCCGCCTGCCACAAGGACTGGCAATCCTGTTGTTCGGGAAAGGGGCTCAAATTTATTATAGTGATATATCTCTCTAACCTTGGGAGGTCAGTAATTATTTGTTTAGGTGCTACCTTAAAGATGAAGGGACCCTTCGTGTTAACATCTATAGCAGTGTTGATGAATTTTGTTATCTCAAGTTGAAGGTCATATAAACTTGAAACTAAGTACTTGCCTATTGTATCTGATTTTGCATGGTTAAAGGCGGATAGTCCGGATAACTCCTTAAGGTTAACCCAACCTTCTTCAAGACCGGTTAACCTTCGGTAACTCAGGAATGTTACAAATTGTATCCAGCGTTCGCGTTTAATCTCGTAATGCTTATCTGAAATTTCGACAAACACTCGAGGTTTAATTGGATTATCTCGTGAAAAAATGATTTTGAGAAGCATTGCCAGATTTCTTGGGATTAGAGAGCTTTTTGCATTTGTAACCTAATACTCATTTTAAGACTTGTTAAAACTGAGCTTCAATGATGTTGATCTAATATTTGAATATACGAAATTTATTTTGTAAATTATATATACACATATCGAATGATGTTTTCAAAAGAGAGCATAATCATGATCCGGAACCTGCTTTATACATGTTTAGTTTTTGCAATTACAACAATGACGTTTGCCGAAATCATCAATATCCCTGAAGACTTCGAAACCATTCAAGCTGGAATTGAGGCTTCAGAAGATGGGGATGTTGTCCTCGTTGAACCCGGTGTATACGTTGAAAATATCGACTTCATCGGCAGAGCTATTATTGTAGCCAGTCTCATCCACACTACTGACAATCCTGCATACATTTACTCGACCATCATTGATGGCAACGGCGAAGAGTGTGTCGTTTCCTTTGACACTGATGAAGACTCCAGCTCCGTTCTAAAAGGATTCACCATCCGGAATGGCTATCAGCTTTTTGGTGGAGGAATTGATTGTCAGGCAGGTACAAGCCCCTTACTTTTAGACCTTTACATAACAGAAAATGCTGCAACTCATTTTGGCGGGGGAGTGTATTTTGCCATTCATAGTGTTCTGTATCTACGACGTTCCATAGTCTCCGATAACCGAGCCTCCTATGGTGGAGGAATCGCCTCAGGAGATGCTCCTGAAGCTTTTCTGCACGATGTGATTATCAGAAATAATGAAGCAATTCGAAATGGCGGAGGGATTTATGCTGAATCCGCAACTTACAATCTGGTAAATGTCTCAATAACTGATAATCGTGCCCAAAAAGGCGGCGGCTTTTTGGGAGTTAGTTCACACGGAAATATAATGCAGAACGTGACTGTTTCTAGAAATACAGCTGACGAAGTAGGCGGTTTGTACTTTTGGGCTCGTGTAGAAAGAGACCGGGATGTTATGGCTGCAACCATCTCTAACAGTATTATTCGCGATAACGGAGTGCAAATATTTCACGGCCGTACAGAGCACAGACGCGACTATCACCTGTCAATAGAGTACACAGACCTCGAGGGAGGAAGAGACGGTATTCAGACGGAAAATGAGCCTGAGTTACAATGGGGTGAAGGTAATTTCGATGAAGATCCCCTATTCAGAAATCCGGATGCCGGGGAATACCAACTGACATCACAGAGTCCATGTATTGATACTGGTAATCCTGAAAGTCCTGAGGACCCGGATGAAACAAGAGCAGACCTGGGTGCATTCTTTTTTGATCAACGATTTGAAGAACAGGCTTTTGAAATCCGGGAAGGATGGAGTATTATGTCTCTTGCAGTTCAGTTGGAAAATAATGAAATCCTGAACGTAATGTCTCAACTACTTGAAAGAGGGTGTTTATCAATGTTAAAAAACCACAGGGGAAGGTTCTTTTCTCCGGAATTTAATTTTTGCAATATACCTTTTTGGGATATTAATAACGGATATCTGATTAAACTCAGCGAAGCAGCTGAATTTTACATTCTTGGCTTAGCAATTCCAGATGAAAATGAAATCCCTTTACGGGAAGGATGGAATATTATTGCATATCATCCTGAAGGTGAAATGGCTCCAGAAACGGCACTCGAGTCAATTGATAACCAACTTCAGACAGTGAAAGATCAGGATGGTAATTTCTGGAACATTCCGAACGAATTTAACAACCTCCCTGATCTCACGAGAAATCAGGGGTATCAGGTTCAGGTCAATAGGGATTGCACACTAATATTTCCAGATGATGATGAATAGAGTTAATTATATGGTAACTCCGTATGTTACAAGCTGAATTATAAAATCCAAGCACTATTTATTATTTAATCGTTTGGTAATCGGTTTTTTTGTTATATATTCTACTAAGATTGGAACTCCTCCCGAATTAAATTCGGGAATAACTGTCACTTCAGGATATCTTGGATGTTTAGAGCCTGTATTGTTGGAATTCTAGTCATATTCTTTTCCTGTCTTGAATCCCATGCACGTATATGGCTTGTTCCAGAAGAGCGTGAATCTGTCGAGCAAGCATGTAATATTGCCGCAGACAACGACACGATTCTCATCAGTCCCGGTACATATCGCGAAAACCTCTCATTAGACAAGAACCTTGTCATAGGCAGTCTCTATCTAACAAGCAACGATACCGCATACCTTGATTCAACAATACTCGAAGGAAATGGCGACGGATGTGTTGTTGAAATTTTTGGCAGAACATCTCCAACTTTTTCCGGATTAACAATCACAAATGGCAGGCAGGATTCTGGTGGTGGATTCCGCATTCGAAACAACTCAAATCCATCAATATTGTCGTGTCGAATTTTTGGAAACTCCGGCGGAGTTTATTGCACTGAAGGTAGCGATGCTATTATCGCCGATTGTCGAATTTTTGATAATCATTCCGAATTTGGTGGGGAGGGAATTCGATTCCGTGATTGCCCGGAGCCACAAATAATTCGTACTTACATCAGCAATAATTCAGGGGCCGGTATTTTTTGTCAGGGAAATAGTGATGCACAGATAGTAGATTGCATTATTGAACAAAATCAAAAGAAAGGAATTAGCCTTTCGAACTCCAGCCCAACAATTCAGAACTGCATCATTAATGGGAACGTGGGGGAGATTGTAGGTGGAGTTGGATTTCTTCAAGAGAGTAATGCAATAGTTACTAACTGCACTATCACTGGTAATAGTGGCGAAGCAACTGGCGGAATAGCTTGTTACAATTCTGATCCCCAAATTTCAGAAACAACAATCTCTGGAAATTTTGGTGGTTCTGTTGGTGGTGTAAAATGCGCTTTCAACGCAGCTCCTATTTTCAACAATTGCATAATAAACGATAACCTCAGCACTGGTCTTTGGGGTGCAATTCTCTGTTTTGAATGTTCTCCCCGCTTCAACTATTGCACCATCAGTGGCAATAGTTCTTCCGAGGGGTGTGCCGGTATATCTCTTCGAAGAAGCTCGGCAGAATTTTTCCGGTGCCTAATCGTTGATCACAACTCCATTGGTAATGGCGGAGCCATTTACTCGTCAGAATCCAGCCCAACTTTCACTCACTGTACTATTGCCAAAAACATATCAATTGCAAACGGTGGTGCTTTCTATATTGAAGGTGGGGGGACTCCTGTTGTAGTTAACTCTATTTTGTGGGCAAATACACCCCCATCCATTTATCTTCAAAGCTGGGGAGAAGTCGAAGAAGACAGAGCTGGTCTTGTTATGTCATACTGTGATCTGGAGTTGGCAGATGAGGGCATCGTTACTCGCGGGAGAGTTGAATTAGATTTTGGCAAAGGATGCATTGATGCCAACCCATGCTTCGATCCTTCAGAAGAGAGGAATTATCATTTACGCTTGGATAGCCCCTGTATTGATGCATGTAGTGAACTCTACCAAAGAGATCCGGATAGAACTATAGCAGATATGGGAGCCTTCTATCTACCTCAACCAAATCTATATCTTTCCAGACATGAATTTTCATTTAACGGGATTCACATTGGAGAACGGGACAGCGTTGACATTATCATAAGAAATGTCGGCTTAGGTTCGCTGAATATCGATTCTTTAAGTATACGTTCTAATGACAATGCTTTTGAAATTGCCACGAACTCCCGTCCATTTACACTGGAGCCGGACGAAAGATACACCGTTCGCATCAGCTTTGCGCCATCTAATTCCGGCGAGAACAGGGGAGTCTTATTTATCGATTCCAATGACCGTGATCGACCACGAGAATTCGTTCATTTAAGAGGAAATGTGCTTGAAGTTGATGAACCTGGATACTTAACTCCGGCTGCATTTGAGATAACAGATATTTACCCAAATCCTTTCAATAACGAGGCTGTTATCAACTTCACTCTCCCCGTCTACAGTCAAGTAAATTTCAAAGTAATGGATATCACCGGTCGTGCGATAATGTCCATCAATTCAGATTTCTATCCTGCCGGTAACAATACAATCAGTACCGGTATGAAATCTCTCGAAACCGGAACCTATTTTTTACAGGCTGAAAACAACAATATTCTTTGGACTCGGAAGGTTATTAAGATTCAGTAAAACTTTTGTCCCATGGTACTTTACAACGGGCAATAAACATCAATACGAACCCCAAATGGATCATCCACGCAGCAGAACCTCATTTTATCATACATAACAGTGTCCTGTGGGATCATGCAGTTCTTACATCCAGCCTCGAGTAATGTTTGATAAAGAACATCTACTTCCTCAGGCGTTGAAACTTGAACAGCAAATTCTGTGTTGCATGGATTGTTATTCTTTTCTGTCCCGATTTCACTCGGGAATATTGTCAACCAGGTCGAGCCCATTTTTATTCCGTAGAGCTTTTCTCCCTCTTCTTTATAGAACTCTGATTTCCCGAATATTCCAGTATAGAATTCAACTGCTTTGTCATAGTCTTTGAAGTAAAGGCTGACAAAGTTTAAGCCAACGATGTTAAACTTTTGGGCAGGAATTTCATTCGATTCTGTGGACATGCGATTACCTATGAGTTTAGTTCCCACGCTGGAGCGTGGGAACTAGTTTAGCGCGGCTTGAAAGTTGCACACTCCGGATAAGGCTTGATTACGGCAGGTTACTCAGCACCTGTTCGAACACTTCTTCAATTCCCGATGCTCCATCAATAAGCGAGATGACACAAGAACCGCTGTTGGCTACCTTCAAATATCCCTGTCGCACTTTCTCGAAGAAATCAAGTCCTTTTTGCTCAATTCTGTCTGAGGAGCCTTCGAAGCGGGACATTCCTATTTTGGGGTCGATGTCGAGCAGGAAGATTTTATCGGGGTGAGTTCCTGCGGTTACAGTGTGATTGACCATTTTGATAAATTCTATGTCTACACCTCTTGCGAAACCCTGATAAACAATGGATGACAATGCAAATCTGTCCAGAATGACTGTCGTCCCCTGTTCAAGTTGAGGTTTTAGTATCAATCTTGCAAGCTCCGCCCGTGCTGCTGCAAACAACAAAAACTCGGCATGAGCACCTAACCCACCCTGAAAATCTTTTTTAGCAAGCAGGATGTTTCGAATTTCCTCACCAACCTGCGTTGCTCCGGGCTCTCTGTAAAGTGTTGCTTGAACACCCTTAGCTTGAAAATGGGCGAGGAGTTTTTTTGCCTGTGTGGTTTTCCCGCAACCATCTATTCCCTCAAATACTATTAGTTTTCCCTTGCTCACGTCTTTCCCTGTTGTGTTTTATATCCGTGTAGTAAAAGCATCAATCCGATTAATATCATAGACAGCGTTCCAAGCATGCTGACCGTGATATCTGTAGATCCAATTTGAAATGGGACCATACTCGATTGATAATGACGAATTGTCTCGTTAAAAAATCTGGCTATTCCGTACAAAACCAAAAATAGATAGAAGAGCTCTCCTGTAAATTTGCGGTGTGGGGAACGCAGAAGAAGCACTCCCATAATGACTAAGCCGTAGAGAGATTCATAAACCTGAGTTGGATGGAGATGTTCACCAGGATATACCGATCCTGCCAGACATGTCGTTGGAAATACTATTCCCCATCCGATGCCTGTTGGAATCCCAAAGCAACAACCATTAAGCAAACATCCGATACGCCCGATTGCCATTCCCAGTGTAAGTGAAGGTACCAGTATATCGAGCATTTTTAGTGTGGGGATGTCCCGCTTTTTCAGAAAATAAACAGCCACCGGAATAGCTAGTGCAACTCCACCAAGAACCACCAATCCAGCAATTCCAACAGTCCCATCGCTCTGAATCGGACTGATGACATCAAGCCATCGTCCGCGAAATTCACTCAGATGAAAAACCACATAGGTGAGCCTTGCACCGAGAAGTGAGGATATCAGAATCCAGACGACCATATCCATGACAACGTCGGATTTTATCCCATTCGCTTTCGCGCGGTGAATAGCCAGCAAAGTTGATGCTGCAAAGGCGAGAAATATCATTAGACCGTAACTGTGCAGCTTTATTCTGCCTAAATCAATAAGTACCGGGTGCGTGATTCCTCCTCAGGAATTGTTGGTTTCGCAATTAGTAAGTACCGGGATTTATAACATCTTTGAAATGTTCGGATTATTGAGAGAATTGTCATTCCCGCCTGCACGGGAATGACAATTGTTTCTAGATTCTGAATATCTCAAAGAGCTTATTATACCCATTTAAAATAGGTCGTCGAAATAAGATTCCGACCTACATAGCTCTATGTTTATGGCCTGATCGGGATGAACATTCGTCGTCCTTCCCGGATGACCCAGAATGGAATTGCTTTCTTTCTGTCCTTCAATTTCTTAGCTATCTGTTCAAAATCTTTAGTGTCCCGAATCTCTTCACCCCCAAGTTCGACGATTACATCACCGTCAGAGAGGAGACCTTGAGCGGGTGAATCGACTGCTATTTTCAGAACCACAACACCCTTAATCTCCTGAACTCCAAATCGCATCCCCTCACGACTGTTCGTTTCAGCGACTTCTATACCAAGCCAACTTTGAGGTTGTTTTACAATTTTGGCAGCTTTGTCAATATACTCACTTCTTTCGCCAAGTTTAAATTTGAGAGATTTTATTTTATCCCTCCTCCAGACAGTCATTTCAACCTTGGAGTCCGGAGCAAATCCAGCAATCTTAAACCTGAAATCAGTTAGATTCAGAACTTTCTCATTGTTAATTTCAATGACAACATCACCACTCTCCATTCCACCTTTCTCAGCTGGTGTATTCGACTCGACGCTTTCGATGAAAACACCTTTTATATCTTCATCGACACCAAGTGCTTCTCGCTTAACAGGCGTTAACTCGGATGGGTAAACACCAAGGTACCCGCGATGAACTTCTCCGCTAGTTTGCAGTTGCTCAATTACGCTTCTTGCCTGATTAATTGGGATTGCAAAACCAATTCCCTGCCCCTGAGCATTAATGGCTGTGTTTATCCCAATGACTTCGCCTCGGATATTTACCAGAGGTCCGCCTGAATTTCCATAATTAATCGAAGCATCGGTCTGAATGAAGTTCTGAAAGCTGGGTCCATCACCACCTCCGATAAAGAGGTTCGATCTACCACGAGCACTTATTACCCCAACGGTCAATGTCCAATCCAAACCAAATGGATTGCCGATTGCAATAGCCCATTCACCAATTCTGATTTTATCGCTATCACCAAGTTTTGCAACCATTTGAGGCGGAATAACACCATCCACCTTAATCAAGGCGACATCAGTTTCGGGATCAGTTCCTATAATTTCTGCCTGACGCTCTGACCCGTCAGCGAATTTAACAGTAATGTTGGTTGCTTCAGAAATAACGTGGTTATTCGTGATTATTAACCCATCCTCACCGATAATTATGCCGGAACCTCCACTCGTAACTTTTGGCATCGGTGACGATCCCTGAGACCTGGGTGGTTCACCGAAGAATGGTCCAAAGTCAAACATATCAAACGGCAGGTTCTTGTGACCTGCAATCTCTTTTTCTGCTTGTATATTAACCACAACTGGCTGCACTTTTTCAGCAACGAGCACAAATGGGCTATTCCCTTCGTCATCAACAAGTGGCACAGACGCTGCCGGGACAGCTATAGACTGTGTATTAAACGGCTGAGCTGAAATGGCCGTAGGCGTTTCCCAGCCGGTCGCGAGCATAAATCCTGCTGCAATGCAGGTTAATGCAAATAGTCCTGTGAAGAAAATTCTTTTCATGTTCTCTTGAATTTAGTTTTAGTCATGAGTCGTAAAACGGTTGTTTTCTAAATTACACTTGGGAAATCGTCTGGATGTTCCCCGGTATAAATCACGATAATTTCCGACCTGTCCCAAATAGCCACATAGTTTACCTGAATTCCAGCCGTAAACATTTCTCTCTTCTTAATATACGAGACAAAAGCCGTGGAGCATTGACTAATCATATGATTTTACCAATTACAAGGAAATGAAAGTAAAGCCCGAGGGGTGAGAATTGTCAACCGAGGATGTTTTTTAGCTTTTTCTGGTTTGTAGTCAGTTGCCTGTAACGAGCAGTTTCGAATAGCTCAGCGTGGTGAATGAGACATTCCTGACCAAAATAATATGCCTCTTCAAATCTCCTTGCATTTACCAGACTGCGCCAAATCATATTACCGTGATCGAATGTTTTAAGTGTGGAAATAGAGTCCTCTCTGAGCAGCTCCTCGTAGCAGCCAATTTCACTTGCGCTGGCACCCTCTTTAGAGTTAAACCTCTGGATCAGAATACTCTTTAGTTCAAAGTGTTTCATAAAGACATGCGCCTGGAGGTGACGACTTAATTCAAGAGTTTTATTGAACAATTTTCTATTGAAGTGTCCAGATGTATAAAGCTCCACATAGAAAGCATTTGAGTAAGGTTTTACAAGTACATTCAACTTGCTGTTATTCGATTCTGGTAAAGATTGAAGCAGATTAATGGACTCAGAGTTTAACTTTGTGAACTGCCGGACAGATCGTGTGCTTCCATCAATGTTTATTGACTCGATATCATTTGCATCTGCGTAAAGAATTTTACGCCAACTCTCCTTTTCCAGATCCGAAGAAAACCTTTTTGCGTTGAGTATTGCAGATTTGAAATCAACAACGTTACTACGACAGATAATTTCCGTATCTGCGAGCCGAATAAAAGCATAGGGGACGCACCAATCAGGAAGCCGTCTATCATTGATTGCGGCTTTAATGAAGTTTTTAAGGATGTTCTGATAACTTGAGTAATTGTGTTTCCTGTACATTGATTTCGCAATTTCCCACAATGATTCAACATCCGTTTTCTCATTTACCGGGATTGCTGTTATCCATTTCAGGTACTGAGTTAACAGCTTAAGATCAGTGTGAATGCTCTCATTGTCCAACATTAATGTATATGGACCAGTTGTAGACAGGTATAGATAGTTTTTAAAAAAATCTCCGACTTCAGGTTGGAGATCAAAGTAACTGGAAGTAATATATTTACCAATCGCAGTTTGCTTCGTTTTCTGGAAAGCAAGCAAACGTTGGATGTCTTCGAGAGTAGCCCAGCCATTATCAAGACCTGTGAGGCGACGATAGATCAGCAGTGCAAGGAATTGTATCCAGCGGGTTCGGGTAATTTCTACCTGAATACCCTGAGCTTGAATAATCAAGCTGGGTTTGAAAGCATCGTCATCTGTAAATGTCAGGCGTAAAATCACTATCAGAATCTACGTGATAATCAGGAAATGCGATTTATATCAACAAACACTAAATGGTACAACGTAATAATATAGACCAACCTGACGCGGAAATCAAGTCCAATTCAGAATTTCAAGGTCAACATTAATGGAGTAGGTATCCAAATATCACATATTGGAAACGTCGATATACCCATTCTATATTGGGGAGTGTGGATATTGCTAACATTGAACTCCTGAACAATCTACATAGGAATTACTTCAGCAACGTAATTTTAGCTGTTTTTGTAAGTTGCCCGGCTTTTAATCTGACTAAATACACTCCGCTTGGGAGGTCATCTGCTTTAAATGAAAACTGATATGATCCTGCAAGAAGCTGCTGTTTTATCAAACTGATTGTTTCCCTACCTGAAATATCCAATATGCTAAGCGAAGTTTGCTGTTGCTCAGGTATCGAGAAGCTTATGTTTGTCGAACTGTTAAACGGGTTGGGGTAAGGTGAGTCAAGCATGAACTTGTTTGGCACCGTTCTGCCTGAAATCGTTAACAGCTCAAATCCATCAGTTGTATATTTGATAGAAGGATTGTCCAATTCGGGATCAAACACCAGGCATGTCGCACTATCCCTAACCTTAAAGGTAATAGTTTCTCCCTCAATAGCTCCTTCAATTATTGATGTAGTTGGATCATCTCCCCAAACTGCCATTCCGGAAGGCGAATCATCATTTAGAATAGCTGAACCAACACATTTCCCATCTGGAGTAAAAGCACCAATTTCACTCCCGATCCCAAAAAGTAATCCTGCTTTGTCAGCTGTAATGAGAATGCTCATGTTGTTTCCGGTGGGCATGGGTGCCAATAAATGGGTAGGAATGGAATAAGTCATGTCTTCCACGTTTCTTATTCCATCTTCAGGGACGTTCCAAACCAGAACGGCTTCTGCGTTCATTTTAACATAATAACCCTGAGACCGCCTGAGAGCTCCCATGTTGGAAAATCCGAAATCCGGTCTGTAGAAACGACCATAGAAATCTTTGATCAATATGAGTTCGTCAACAATACCGGCGACCGCATCCGGAGCTGCCACACGCTGTTCAGGGAGATAAGGAACCAGTGTCCAGCCTTCACGAAGATCAATTGGAGTATCCTCTGGAGCAAATTGACCTGAAACTACCAATTCATCCACATCAGTCATCTTCGCTTGAAAGGCCCGTGTGACAACCCAATCACCCATATTATTGAATCCCGGTCCCGGAGCGTAAAATTGCCCCTGATCATTTTTTGTTAGACGCAAATTATTTCGGTCTACCACATCAGCCCAGACACTTTCCATATCCGCAGGTATAGGTTGGATAGGTGAAGAAATCATGTTCCATCCGGCATGAAGTCTTATTGTAAATTCACCAATTTCTGTTGGAACATATGAAATATCCATATAAACCGGCAGGTGATCACTGGCATCGTGAAGTGCTTGAGCGACCTCCTCCGGCACCGCCTGATTTTCTCCCTCAGTGATAGCCTGATTGAGATGATTACCATCATTCCCATATGCAGTGTAACTATCAGCGACATACATCCAGCCTTCTTCATCGTCAAAGGTTGAAGTTATAAATATGAAATCAAAACGGTCATCAAGACCACCGGGTGCTCCTCCACCGAACTGATCGGTTCGAGTGCTCTGCGTGTGCACCGCCACAAATTCTTCACCATCATGCCAATCACCGGGAGTTTCAATTGGGTCTTTGAACAATTCGTTCTCGTGCAGAGCTGCCCAAACAGGCTCGTCACTGTCATACAAGTTAAAAACACCTCCGAACAGGATGTTTTCAGCATTAAGCCCTTCAGCATCGATATAGTTCAGAAATTCATTGACTTCCCCGAGCCTTCGCTGTTCATTTGCTCCGCCAGAACTTCCTTTGAGGTAGGTTGTAGCAACATACAATACAGGTAGAAAAGGCTCATTAATTCGACTTAGAGGATATACCGTCACATCTCGCAGATCAGTTTCTATTGCAACCGGATTCCCACATGTAAACAAGTCGCTACGAAAAAAACACATGTTATCGTTTTGACCTTCACGGTCGATATAAACCGCCCTGTCAAACACTTCTGCGTCAAGGACTTCGTTCAGGAAAAAGTCCGCCCCATCCTCGCTGATAATATCCTGACAAATCAAGATATCCGGAGTAACGCCATTTACAACCGACTGAAAAGCAGCGACCCTTGCTTCATCATCACTGTCAAAGCGGAGTAGACTATATGTCGCAACGCGGATTGTTTCCTGCTGCGCAAAACAGGATGCCGCTGCCACGAGTAGTGAGATTAAAACTAAAAGAAGATGTTTCACAGGATTGACCTCTCTTAAATAACAACATGGAATTGCAGAAAAGGAGAATGTACTAGGAACTGAATATCGGACTGCAACTAAAAAATATAAATACACAATGGGACGAATCAAAGTCTTCTTTTATTATCGAGATAGGAATGTGTTATTCAGCTTGCGCTAAAGTGAGCGGGGAGGAAGGACATTCATCTCCTACATTACCCGAAGGCAACCCGCATGAATTGAAAGGGGAAACAACCCGAGGCTGATGTGACGTGAAGGAATGTACATCCTCCTGAAGCATTGTTCCTTTATAACATGAATGAATTGAAGTTGTTCCTTAGCCTTCACAGCAGAATGAGTTGTAATAAACCTACATAAACTTTATATTTAATGAGTATTTGCATTTTTCGATCAAATTTAGACAAAATACAACATTAAACCTTTTGAAGATAAGGAGTAAACATGGCGAAGGAATATCTTAATTATATTGCTGGTGAATGGGTCCCAGCCGATTCAGGAGAGTGGTTTGAAAACCGCAATCCGGCTCATTGGGATGAACTGGTGGGGTTGTTCCCAAAATCTGGAACAGCCGAGGTTGATCGGGCAGTCGCTGCTGCTAAAGAGGCATGGAAAACCTGGCGTCTCGTACCCGCACCTGAGCGTGGCGCGATTCTAAAAACCGCCGGTGACATTATGGTTGAGCGCAAGGAAGAAATTGCGACCCTGATGACTCGTGAAATGGGAAAGGTCCTCACCGAAACCCGCGGAGATACACAGGAAGGGATAGACACATTTTATTATGCAGCCGTTGAAGGTCGCAGATTGTTTTCACACACTGCTCCCTCAGAAATGCGTAACAAAATGAACATGTCATTCCGCATTCCTATTGGTGTTGCAGGGCTTATCACCCCTTGGAATTTCCCAATGGCAATTCCCTGCTGGAAGTCATTGCCAGCATTGGTTTGCGGCAACACAGTTGTCTTCAAACCAGCGTCTGATACACCCGCAACTGCAACAGTTCTCGTTGAGATCCTGCTCGAAGCCGGAATTCCCCCAGGTGTAATCAACATCGTTCATGGCGGTGGTGGTGTTGTCGGAAACCGAATTGTAAACCATCCTGATGTCAGTCTCATCAGCTTTACCGGATCCTCGGAAATCGGCAAACAGATAAACAGCCTCGCCGGCGCTGATCTGAAGCGTGTTTCTCTCGAACTCGGCGGCAAGAACGCCCAAATCGTTATGGACGACGCAGACCTTGACCTCGCATTAGAAGGTGTCCTTTGGGGAGCTTTCGGTACAACCGGACAACGTTGCACAGCGACCAGTCGCCTTATTCTGCATGAAAAAATTCATGATAAATTTGTTAAAATGCTGGTTAAAGCCGCCGACAAACTCGTTGTTGGCGATGGTCTTGACGAGAAAAACAAGGTCGGGCCCTGCATCAATGAAGGTCAGCGAAATATCGTTGATGAATATGTGCAGATTGGTAAAGCCGAAGGCGCAAAACTGCGTTGTGGCGGTGAACCATCAACCGAAGGTAAAAATTCAGAAGGCTGGTTCTACAAACCTACGGTGTTCACAGGCGTAACTCCAAAAATGCGGATATTCAAAGAAGAGATATTCGGGCCGGTATTGTCAGTGATCAAGGTGAAAGACTTTGACGACGCAGTTAAAGTTCATAATGATTGCCTCTATGGACTATCATCATCGATTTACACACGAGATGTAAATAATTCATTCCGTGCAATCCGCGACCTCGAAGCGGGAATCACTTATGTAAACGGACCAACAATCGGAGCTGAGTGCCACATGCCATTTGGTGGTGTCAAGCAAACCGGTAACGGTCACCGCGAAGGTGGTTGGCCTGTCTATGAATTCTACAGTGAGATTAAGACAGTCTATGTTGATTATTCAGGACAGCTTCAAAGAGCACAGATAGATAATTACTAATGACAGTTCAGAAAGCCGGGCAATGCCCGGCTTTCTGGTTTTTGGAAGTCGGAAGTAGCGTAGGCGTCCCTGCCTGCGATTTTGGCAAGCGTCCCTGCCTGCGCATTTTGCTTGCATTATTGCTTTTTTTAAGACGCAGGCAGGGACGCCTACGCTACTGAATATGTAAAACAACGAGCCAAACATGCCACAATATGATGACAAGCAAGATAAAGCGCGGAAACAATATGAACAGAGCATCCACGACATCAACACCGACGATGTAAAAGATGCATATACTCGGGCGAGTCGCAGAATAAGCGATTTTGGATCGGATATCCCCGGTACTCTCGTCGAAATCTGGGAAGATATCAAACTCATGACTTCGATGATCAAGGATTATTACAACGGAACATACCGACAGGTACCCTGGTCAACCATTGCCGCAACCGCCGCTGCAATCCTCTACTTTGTAAATCCACTCGATATAATACCGGACTTCATACCGATTATCGGATATATTGACGATCTGGCTGTGTTCGCCGTTGCCTTGAAATTTATTGGAAAAGATCTGGATAAGTACAGTGCATGGCGAGAGGAGCAGCAGGAAACGGAAATCCGAAATTCGGATGTTGAAGACGCAGATTTCGAAAATGTCGACTGAAAAGATTTCACAATAACACAGGATTACGATTTTGGAAAAGACAACAGTTAAGACAGCACCCTTTGCCAATGCAACACTAATCTCCGGAGTACTTGCATTCATTTTGTCGCTATTCCCCTGGATTGTAGAATCACTTGTCATAATTCCCTTTATGATTGTCTATTTTATAGTTCCGATTTTCGCGTTCACTGTCGGAGTTCTTGCCGTTATATTTTCATTTCTTGCAAAGAATAAGCTGAACAAAGCCTGGAACAAAACTGATCATACTCTTGAGAAAATGAGCGGCCGATGGAAAGTAGTGGTGGGAATGATTCTGGGGTTCATTTCAATACTTGTGGGCGGTTTTATCGCTGCGGTGTTTTTCTATTTTACTCAAGAAATGAAAGCAACACCAACAGAACCGATCGGTGAGTCGCAAATGTATTTCTACGGTGAGGAAGAGTACAATGAGATTAGCACTCAGACAATACTCCTGCCGGATTCGACCTTACTAACCAAGGGACACCGATATATCCGACATCTCACCGGAAGCCGATCAAGCGTACTTTTAAAAACGGATCTTAATGGTAAGGAAATCTGGTTTAGACCTTTTAGCGGTAAAAACGGAATTATTGCGAAGGCAGCCGATAATACACTGCTTTTTGCTTATATGATGGAAAACATAAACGTCACCTCAGACAATGTAATAAGAATCCAGAAACTCTCTCTTGAGGGTGATAGTCTGGACTCCCGTAACTACAAATTCAATTGCGACCGCACAACAATCCAACTCTTTAAAGCTGTTGATCAGAAAATGTGTCTTATGGGAGTGGGTATTGCCCCTGATTCAGGAGAATTTACAGAGTATTCCCTTATCGCTATTGACTCGGCAGGTGACTCATTGTGGTCGAAAACCTATTCAAAAGAGTTGACCGGAAACATGCAGGATATAGTCGTTGTTGATGACGGATATGTAATTACAGGATGGATAGGAAAAGAGTTTGCTAACGATTATAGTTATCATTATTTGCACATTGACAAAGACGGAAATATCCTTGCGGATAATAGAGATGATGAACCGTTTAATTTTCAAATCATAGAAACTCTCGTGAATGAAGATGGAACAATAATGGTGCTCGGGAATCAGGTGAATGAAGCGGGATCTCTTAACGGGCTAATGAGGAAGATGAAACCCAATGGTGAGATAATTTGGTCGAAACCTTTTAGTGGGGACGGATACCACTTCACCACTGGCTTTATTCCCTGGAAAGGTGGCTGGTTGGTTACTGGCTGGACTCCACGTCAAACCTCTATGATGACAATGAAAACACAAAAAGTCGAAGCCTGGGACACATGGTATATTGCGATACTTAATGCTGATGGCGAATTAATTCATGGGTTCAATGGAGAGAAGGAATCTTTTGCAGCATGGGATATCACCGCAATTTCCGAAGATCGCTGTGTGATGACCGGATTTGGCGGAGACAAAACAAATGCGAATCACAAATATTCAGCAAATGATATCGGATTGTTGTTTTACAAGTGAGAATTTTGTAATAAACTGGAATCAAATTAGGAAACATTTTGAGATCAAAGGCAGAAAAATGGGGATCTGGGATATTTGTAGGGTTATGTATTCTCTACATGATACTAATGGTTCCTGCGCCTGATCCCCCGGAATATCCGGCAGGAGAGAAAAATCCTTTCGCCTGGAACAGCGACAAGTACTGGGCATATCTGGAATCCGAGTTTTTTAAAGCGAGATCAACGGAAACGGACAGTATCGACCTCCAAATTTCAGAAGGATTTGCTGAGATAGAGGAGCTGTTGATTTCAATGTCATCAGACTCACTACCTCCCGCCTCAGAAATATTTTCCAGCATCGAAGACAAGTTTTTCAATCTCGCATCTCTGGTTGCAGCAAATCCAACCAGATTCGAGTTTTTCCTTGCACTATACAAGATGCTGAGAATACAGGTAAAAGAGCAATCCCGACATTGGGATATGAATTCTCAACAGAGTCGGGATACCGTGTATCGAATCCTGTTTGGGGGACGGATGGCGGTTGAAGAGGTGATTATGCAGTCACCACCTCAAATAGTCAACAACGTTACTGTCGATTTCAACGAACAATCGGTCACCCCATTTGTAGAAGTCTATGGAGTTCGAGTACATAGTGGTGACATTCTCGTTTCTCGGGGTGGAGCACCAACGTCGGCTCTGATAGCTCGCGGGAATGACTACCCGGGAAATTTCTCGCACGCTGCGTTAGTGTATGTCAGCGAAACTACTGGTGAGGCTTCGGTAATTGAATCGCTGATTGAACACGGAGTTAAAATATCGACTGTTGACGATTACCTGCATGATACTAAGCTGAGGATAATGCTGTTGCGGGTCCGCTCAGATATACCGTCAATGATAACTGATCCATGGATACCTCACAAAGCGGCTGGATATATCTATCAGAAAACGCGCGAGGAACACATCCCATACGATTTTGCCATGGACACCCGTGATGGAGAAAAACAGTTTTGTTCAGAGGTAGTATCACAGTCTTTCAGGGAGTGGGGAGTTCAATTGTGGAGTGCGGTTTCAAACATCTCAGGAAGTGGAATCAAAAACTGGTTGTCGGCGTTCGGGGTGAGGAACTTTAAAACTCAACAACCTTCAGACCTTGAATATGACCCCAAACTGAGAGTGGTGGTGGAATGGCGTGATTTCAAAACCCTCACTAAGGATCGAATAGACAACGCCATTGTCGATGTGATGCTCGAGGATGCTGAAGCCGGCAAGCGATTGCAATATGACATTTACATGCTTCCGATTGCTCGGATAGTTAAGGCTTACAGCTTCATCCTGAACCTGTTCGGTGGAACAGGACCGGTTCCAGAAGGGATGAATTCTTCTACTGCCTTGCGTAACAAGCGGTTCAGCAAAGATCACAATGAGATTAAAGAAAATCTGCAGCCATTGATTAAACAGTTTGAACATGACAAAGGTTATTCGCCTCCGTATTGGGAATTAGTCAGGCTTGCAAGAGAGGCAAAAAATGGTTAGGATAAAGGAAAACAATCTTTAAGGAGATAATATGGAATCTACAGAGATAAAAGGAATTGCGTTTGTGTCAATTTACACTGATGACTTTGAAAAGAGTTACAAATTCTATTCAGAGGTGCTGGGCCTGAAAAAACAATTTGACATGGGTGACCAGGCATGTTTTTTTGAGGTTCCGGAAAATACGGGATTATATCTACAGGGTGGAAACAAAACAGTTGAGTTTGATGATCAGATGATGCGAGCCGCTTTTGTATTCTCCGTGGAATCAGCATCTGCAATGTGGGAAAAGCTCAAAGCCGAGGGACTTAAGCTCATACAGGACGAACCGATGGATATGGGAGCCGGAGATTTCTTTTTCCAGTTCTACGACCCGACAGGTAATATCCTCGAAATTTTGGGTGGGAAGTAGGAAAACCTTTTTCGTAAGGGTTGAGTATTTTCAACCCTTGTCCGATGTGTTGTGAAAGGGCTGAAAATATTCAGCCCCTACAACCACACCACCATATCCATGAAAAGGTATTATGAGCAGAGCACCACTCCAAATCCTCGCTATACCATTTCACCGCAA
Organism: Calditrichota bacterium; assembly: GCA_018644935.1. Classification (GTDB taxonomy): domain Bacteria; phylum Electryoneota; class AABM5-125-24; order Hatepunaeales; family Hatepunaeaceae; genus JABGPL01. The sequence goes on from JABGPL010000003.1 coordinate 41,163, forward strand.
ACAGGACGATTCCCTCGAATACGCAATTTTCAAGCGGTCAATAGGTGAATTCTGGCAATTCATTTCAGGTGGCGGAGAGGACGACGAAAAACCAATTGAAACGGCCAGACGTGAAGGTTTCGAAGAAGCTCAGATCCCACCCGAGTCTAATTATTCCTATCTCGATACACTAAATACAATCCCGGTAGTTGGAATTACTGGTAAATTTACATGGGGTGAGGATGTTTTTGTAGTTCCTGAACATACATTTTCAGTAGAAATTCACGACCCAAACCTTACAATATCCGACGAACACACAGAATACAGATGGGTAGATTACGACACTGCCGTTAAAATGCTCAAGTGGGACAGCAACCGAAATGCATTATGGGAATTGAGGGAACGCCTCCGCAGGGGCTGAATGTTTTCAGTGCAGACCGTGGATGCACTGCCGTGTGGCTTGGGCTACTTGTTGCCCAAGTTTCTTTACAATTCGACAAATTCGGATCAGCACAAATTGAATTTAAAAATCCTGTAGGGGTTGAATGTTTTCAACCCCTGTCCGCTGTGTTGTTGGCCTGAATATATTCAGGCCAACAACATCCAAAATAAAGGAGCTGAAAATGAGATTATATCAGACAAAAATCAAATCTATACAACTTTGTTTCATAACTTTGATTCTCTTTTCCTTTATGGCACCCGTAAACGGTGCACTCCGTGACATCATCCCCTTCCCACAACAGGCAACGCAAATGGGTGGCGACCCTCTGCGAATGGACATGGAAACAGCAATCGTCATTTCAGACGATCCATCACAAGCTACGCTTAGCGGTGCTGATTCGCTCGTCGCTGCCGTTGAACGTTCAATGGGTTATGTCCTGCGAATTGTTAACCTGGCGGACTGGAACAGTCAATATCCCGTGATCCTGCTTGGGCTTTCGGGCGAGCTTCCTGAATTTGAGTTTATCGTTTCCGAAGCCGTTCCATTTACGTCTGATCTGGTATTCCAACCTGAGGGTTATGTGCTATTGTCAGATATATCCCGCCTGACTTTGATCTCGACAGATTTGCGGGGTATGACATATGGCATTAACACAGTAGAACAATTACTGACATTCGGCAATGCTGCCTTTTTTGCTGAACAGGTTCTAATCTTTGACTATCCCGATTTTCAGGATCGGATGCTGAATTTGCAGACGAATTTCATGACAAATGATAATGTCCCAGCGGTTTTTGATCTTCTGCACCGGATGTATAGCGTCCGGATGAACACGGTTGCACTACGCGATTTCAAGTTCAACCTGCTACAAGAAATGCCGGATCGATATCTTAACAACGCCGAAACGGCAAGGGCAGAGATGGAGCGTCTTGATATGTATATTGTCCCACAGGTCGCACCGTTTGGTTACTCCGAGGGATTGCTGCGTGAAAATCCTAATAATGCCGAAGGTGTGCCTGTTGTGGATGCGAGGTTCATTGTTGAGGACGGATTTGCATCTCTTGACCCAGATCCGGGAATGATTCTCGTCAACGGCAATTTCGAGGATGTGGAGGACGACGCGTTCGGTGGCTGGAGGTCTCAGGAGAACGTCGGTGTCAGCGTATTCGACGAAACCAATATCGTATTTGAGGGTGAGCACTCCGTCCGAATGGAGAACTTCCGGCAGGGCAACGAAGCCGGGAATTGCAGATTCACAGCCGAGCTCGACTGCGAGCCCTGGCGTAATTACCACTTCAGCGTAATGTGCCGGACCGATGGACTGCAAGCCGGGTGGGGAGTTCAGGTTCAGGCTTATGGAATGGTTGAGAATGGAGATAACCGCCGACTCGTATTTCCGGAGTTCAATATCGGCAACAACGCAGATTGGACAAAGCTCGAAGTCAATCTGAACTCACTTGATCATAACCGAATCCGGTTCTATTTCGGAGTCTGGGGAGGCGAGGGTGGAAGGGCTTACTTCGACGATGCACGTTTGACCGAGATCGGACTGGTTAATCTTCTCCGGCGGGAGGGCTGTCCGTTTACGGTTACTTCCGAGGATGGTGAAACCGAATATGTCGAGGGCGAGGATTTCGCAACTGTCATCGATACACTAACTGGCATGGTGCCATATGCGGGAAACTACGACATCTACCATACCCCCCCAGAAATTGAAGTCATCGGTAATCGCATCAACGATGGTGACGCACTGCTGGTCGACTTTTACCACCCAATAGTAATTCACAACTATCAGGTGATGTGCTGCCCATCCGAGGAAGCTGTCTATGATTTAGTGACTCAGGACGCGGAAACAGTGACCGAGCTACTCCAACCCGACGCCTATTTCCTCAGCCATGATGAAATTCGCGTATTGAACTGGGATGCGGCATGCCAGCAGCGCGGGATGACTCCGGCAGAGATTCTTGCCGATAATGTACAACGGGTAATGGATATTTACAGAGGTGTGACCGAAGATGCGGAGCTCTTCATCTGGTCGGATATGTTCGATCCATTCCATAACGCAAATGACAACTACTACCTCGTCAACGGCGATCTGACCGGAAGCGCTGAGCTAATCCCCAACGACCTGATAATAGTGGATTGGAACACGGGCGAGATGAACAACTCCCTCGGTTACTTCAAAGAGCTCGGTTTCGAAGTAGCAGGTTCGGTCGATTGTTCATCTTCCATGCAAGCTGCTCGCCCGTGGGCGGAAGCTCTGCGATGTCACGACGGCAGAGGCATGATATACACCACCTGGAACCGCCGCTACGACTTCATTGAGGATGTCGGACCGTACATGTGGTCGATTGCACCGCATATTGTCCACCACTATTCGGACGATATATTAGAGAGAAACCAATTGTTTGTGAGTGCCGAGCTGTTCATTGATGATGATCCCGGATCGGCAGGTGTTGAAATTGACCAAGCCTTTCTATATGTCGTTACCAATCCGGACAGCGCATTTGAACAGGTAGAAATGTACACTTTGGATAACAATGTTTACACGTCCCGCGGATTAATCTTAGACCAGGGACATACCGGCATAAAATATTACATCGAAGCCACCGACACCCGTGGCAACACAACCTACAGCCCCGTAGGTGCTCCGGAGGTACAATACTTAGTAGGCGAAGACTGGGCAATGTCCACACCCAACAATCCCGAACCCCCTATCCCCACCGATTTCAGCGTCTCCACCCACCCCAACCCCTTCAACAACACCCTGACCATAACCTTCACCCTCCCTGAGCCCGGTGAGACAACAGTTACAATTTGGGATACACGGGGCAGGCAGGTGGCGCAGGTGTTGTCTGGTGATTTGAAGAGAGGGAAGCATGTTGTTAGTTGGGAGGCAAGTGGGATAGGGACGGGGGTGTATTTTTGTAAGGTCGGGTGCGGGGAAGATGAAAGGATTTCCAGAGTGGTTTTGGTGCGGTAGAAATGTAAGTTTTGTAGTCTGGGATCATGCCATCCAGGAGAATTTTGTTTATGGAGAGATTTCCCCCCTTCTATTGAAGGGGGGTGTATAGACCGGAGAGATCTGTCTACTTAAAATCTATCTCATCACGCCAGTACCTTGCCTTGCCAATCCCATATTCACTGGAACTGCCATCAAATGCCAGACCAAATTGAGAGGGGAGTTGAGCGAAGAGTTCTTTGCCGTCGTAGTATGCTTTGGAGACGTTTACTACGGTGAAAGATAACTTCTTTTTGGTTTTTTCTGTATAGAAAAAGTCGGCGTTGGTTTCTACTTTTCCGCAATTGTATTTTCCAGACTCGTAGGTATATTTAGGACGGCGGTAGTCGCGCACCATGTCCATGCGCATGTCCCGTTTCATTCCTACTTGAATCGTCTGTTTGTCTAGTTTGATTTCGACCGACATTCCGTCGCCGGGATTGTCTGAATCTATGAAGCTGATCCTGTCAATCCAAGGGCGGGGGTCTTCGTCCAATCCCTGCGGGATGAGAGCAGTCACGAAGCCGATGTGCTCGCCGAGCTCGAAATGCTGTCCCGTGTATTGGGAAATTACTATTTCGTTCTGGTAGTTGCGCTTTTCCGGTTCAACAGATTCGAGACGGTAATGGGTCTCGGGGAAATAGATCAGCAGGTTGGATTCGGGATCATACTTTTTGTTCGTCAGCGAATCGTACTGAGTGAGGTACCAGTGATCCCCCTGATCTAGTATTTTCCGTGTGTGCCAGAGGTTAGCTGCTGTCATCCACTCTTCTTCGGTGGCTTTCATGACGTCAAACACAATGTAGATTCCTGGGTCTTTCACCCATGTTACGACCCTGTCCCACTGGTACCCCAGTTTATCGTCGATCAGCTTGGTACGGCAATAGTCGAAATCGTCAAAGGTCAGGAAGTCTATTTTCTGGGTACGGACAAATCTGTAAGATCCAGCGTTATGCAGGTAATCTATGATGGATTGCCCCTCGATTTTCGGATGATCCGTCGGACTGTAGCGCCACTCTCCGGCTTCCTGCCCCATCCAGATCTTGCCCTGCCGGACACAGAGGCGATTGTGAAAATAGTCCTGCCGGAATGCACCGTACATACCACTCGGCATGTAATCTCGGTAGCCACCATCAACGAGCAGGATCGTCCCATCATGCATCAATCGGCAAATACCACCTTCATCGGCGTGACCATGCGTCATCTTTTCCTCTTCTACGGGGATAGCATCACGCAGATAATCGCGGAAAATCACTCCGCCATCGCCTTCATCGCGGTAATTGAGCATCATATATGACGATTTCGAGTCCCAGCCATCTCGGAAGACGATCTTCTTTCCCTGTACATCTTCCATCACTTCTTCACTGAGGATTGTCGGCTGAGCCGGGTTGAGGTCGTCTGTTCCGAATCGGTAGCAGTCGAGTAACAGATACGCAAGGCCGATGCTCTGCACCTTGCTGAAATCGACAAATTTGCGTCCAATTGTCGCGGCTGCCCATTTGAGTTCGGGGTCATCGTAAGCTTTAGCTGCTGCTTCAAAGAAAACGAGGAAGCGGCTCCAGTTGGGCTGAATCCGGTGTGAATCTCCGAAATCCGGGATCATCCCGTCCGGGCACATCAGGTGAAGGAAGTACTGCGCGTAATAATACATTTCCGGGGTATGAAACAGCTCCTTCGATTCATTCTTAGCATCCGCATACCCAAGCAGCGCATAGAGCCAGACACCATGATAAATCGTCGCATCCTCAATTTCCCAGTTGCCCCAGTTGTCAAACCCGAGCGCGCGTTCATAGCTCTTCCAGTACTTCGTGTGTGGGTGATCCGGGACAGCGCGAACAGCCCACGCCAGAGCTTCAGCACGAAGGCAAGATCTGTTCATCGCCCCCCATTCTTGAGATTGAAGGACATAGTCGATGCTGTGTGCAATGACTTTCTCAATTTCTTTCTTCTCAGAATCGGATAAGAATCCCTTTCTTTTCAAAACTTCATAGGGGCGGATGTAACGCATGTTAGTAAAGAAATCCGGAAGAGCGGGAACTCCATTAGTGTAGTCGGGACGACGCTTCTCTTCTTTTTTGGGGTACATCTTTTTATATTCACTATAATCAAGCAGCACCTGTTTAGCTCGATTGGCGTACTCGATATTTCCCTCATAATCATAGAGAGTCGCATAAATCGTCGCCATCTCGAGGAAGCGGGGTGGAGGACGGTAGCCGAAAATTGACTTTTCGTCAAAATTGTCGCGCCAAAGGGTTAAAAGAGAGTCCCTATTATCCCATGTCCAATCCGCAGATGCCCTTGCGAATTCGAGGTATTCGACTCGCGGGATCGGGATAACATCGTCTGCTCCCTGTGCAAACAGGGGTAGCAACAGTAAAATGACGATCCATAATTTCTTCATTTATTTTCCTTTGAAAAAGTGTCTTCTCCGAGTGTGGCTTGGGCTACTTGTTGCCCAAGTTTCTTTATTAAATTGAAAACCCCTAACAGGTATTGTGTAACCTTCTGATAATATCACTTGTAAGGTAACCAGGGAAATAGTAACACGGACCATACATGATTAAAACTTCAGAACTCCTTTTTCACGCAGTGCAAGATACGCCGCTCCGAATACTCCGGCAGAATCGCCCATCTTTGCTTTGATTATTGGAATTTCTCCTCGAGGTATTCCAAAAAGTGATTTCTTTAGAAATTCGGGTACTTGCTCGTACCAGATTGGGAGGTTTGAGACTCCACCGCCTAATATTATCGCTTCAAGGTCGAAGGCAACAACGGCATTGGCAAAAATCTCACCCATCATATGGCAACTTTCATCGAACAACTTTATCGCGAACTGATCTCCCTCGAGATAGAGTTTATATATATCTTCCGCACCAATTTTATTGCAACCCATCTCTTCGAAACGCCTGCTCAAACTCGACCCTGATAGATACGCTTCCGCACAACCACGCCGCCCGCACTCGCACAATCGGCCCATGTAGTCAATTGTAGTGTGGCCGATTTCACCAGCACCACCGTGAGCTCCGCGATAGAGCTTATTATCGAGAATCAATCCGTAGCCCATCCCGGTACCGATAATCACTGCCAATACATAGCTGTACTTGTCCGAGCAGGATGCAAAATATTCTGCTAAACCCAGGCAATTCGCATCATTTTCTATGATCAACGGAACTTTCAACTTGTCTCGGAGTTTGCTCATAAAACCGGGTGTTTCATAGATAGGTGTATGTGGAACACCGTAAATTGTGTCCTTTTCATCGATATATGTGCCAGGAGCCCCCATGCCGACTGCGGAATATGATTTGCCACCCGCAGCGGCATTTATGACATACAAAATGTTATCAACTACCCTGTCAAGCCCTCCCTCAGGCTCAACTAAAACCCGCTCACGTCCTTGCAATTCGCGGTTAGCATCCAGCATACAGGCTTCAACTTTGGTGCCACCGAGGTCGACACCTATTACGTTATCACTCATTTTGTTCCACATTTATCGCCGAACTGACCTGCATTACCCCATTCGGGGGTAAAACTACCTCAATGTACTTTTATTATAACCTGTAAATTTGTTTTGTGCAAAAGAAAATCACTTGGCAGGACATACCATGAAAAATACTCCCGATTTATCAACAAATTGAGCGGAGTATTTCTTCATATGTAACCATCGTTTCAGCTTTTGATAACCGGGAGTTATGACAGAGTAGTGTGAAGTCTCCGTGATACTTGCGAACTATATCCGCAAAGCGGATAGCCTCATCTTTTATTTGACTCCAATTGCCCCTCATGTAGTCCAGCACTGAAGCATCCATAACCAAGAGCGGTCTTTCACGAAGCTTGAGTTTTTTCCGGGTTTGAAGATTAAAGACAGGGTGTTCATAACATACACCACTCCTGAAGCCCGGTCGCTCCGCAAATCCGATTGAACTGTCATAGGTAAGACCAACATCCTCATAATTCTGCCATGTCTCTGGATTTGACCAACGCAGATAATGTTGCCTTCCTCCCCTATTTGCCTGCTGAATTCCCGCCAAATTGCAAGAGTTTTTTAATGCCTCAATCTCTCGTTTTGTCTGTTCCGGATCTTTGTAAGTTTTGTAGCTGGGATGTATCCCTATTTCCTGGTTTTTCAAATTAAGATTTTTTAAAATATCCAGTATCCATTCCCAGCTTAACTGATAAAAACCATCGTATTTGACTTCGGTCCGCCCAGCTAAAAAATTGAAACATCCACTTAACCCGTATTTGCTGTTTATCCCTGCAATCTCACCGAGATTGTTAAACGGATCTTTTTGCAAGATAAACTCCTTGCCTTTCTTCACCATCCCCAAACGGGAGGAAGTGTTTACAATAGCCCTGTTGGCTGCGTTAGAGATGCTTCGGTCTTTGACAACATCAACCACGAGCGAACGGAGGAATTGGGGAAATGGTTGCCATGCATATTCGAGTAAGTCATCCACATCATGGCTGACAAGAACCTGAAACTTGCGCCCTTTCCGCTTTAATTCTGGCCATAGTTTAGATAGAGCCCACCAGAGCAGCTCAAGATAACAGTTCACAATGGGAATGTCGGTAAATCGCTCCCGATAAGCAAGTGATGACTCCATTGGAAAGCGATCATGTGAGTCACGTTCCGCCATGACGAGCTCCTCATACCGCGTAAGCATAAAAAATGCACTGCCAAAGACATCTATCCCGATTTCTATCTCTTTCTCAGTCAGCTTGATAAAACCACCCTTTTGATTTGGTTTCCCAAATATAACGGGAACTGATTGTGGTAATTCTTCGAGGTGTAGGTTGTCTTTAGCGGGTATCCAAACAGGTAGTGGAGATGTCGGCAGAGATACTTCCTGCAACCAATCTGAATCCGGTGTCTTGAATAGTCCATCGTGGAATATTAACTTTCTGTTGTCGGAAGCATTTTGTGAGGTTATGGTCAGCTGGCTTGAGTCTTTTTCTACAATTTCATAGTCCACCCCGAGAAATTCTTTTAACAAGACATCCAGAATATACTTCTTCTCGGGGAGATAGGTGTTGCTTGTGGATATTTGCAGCTTCATTGAATTTGGTGTGAGTTCGATCCTTAACCCTTCAGCGCTAATTTGACCAGGTCCTCAACCGGAGCATCTGAACCGAGTTTTTTTCGAGCTGCCCGGATTGCATCATCTGCCTTGGCAATTGGGTAGCCCAGAACCTCCAGGGCTCTAACGGCTTCAGTGGTCGCTGATGCTTCACCTCCGGGGATGTCCTCAACATCTGCATGCTTGACTTTTAACCTGGATTTTAAATCGACAAGCAGCTTTTCAGCAGTCCTTTTACCAATCCCGGAAACTGTTGTTAACATCTTTACATCTTGATCTGCAACAACCCTGACAAGTTGATTTGGACCAAACCGTGAGAGAATGGCGAGCGCGAGTTTCGGACCGACGCCACTGATTTTTAACAGCGTTATAAACAAATCCCGCTCCGAAGAACTCTCGAAACCATAAAGGTCGAGAATATCCTCACGGACGTGGAGATATGTGATCAGTGTGACAGTTTCACCGAGTTTGCCGAGGTTTTCATAAGTTCCAAGTGTTACCGTCAGAGCAAATCCAACTCCTCCTACATCAACAACAGCTTCCGAAACCGTTTTCTTGATCAGCTTGCCACTAATTCTATCTATCATTTGGTTGTATGTCTTTTGTTAGTGTACGGGCACGACGCTCGTGCCCCTGTCTGAATATCTGGAGCATTTGCGTTTTAGTGATACATTATCGCAGAATGAACACGGCACAGGCGCGGTGCCCAAAAAAACATCTTAGCCTTTTTTACTCGTTACAACTCTCCACAGCAGGAAAGTCATTATCGAGAACATCAACACTGAAACTGCTCCAGAGAATGGCAGCTCATTAAACAGTGGTGATTTGATTGCAGCAAGCCATTCTACCTTTTCACGCCCGTAAACGAAAAGCGCGATTAACACTCCTATTGTCGCATCACCCGCAACCAATCCTGATCCAAACAACACGCCGCGTTCGCGTGCTTCTTTTACATTATTGCCACTACGACTTCTTTCGAGCATGCCGCGCAAGAAACCGCCGACCATAATCGGAACGGATAAACTTACCGGTAAGTATAAACCAACCGCGAAGGGTAATGACGGTATCTTCATAAACTCTACAATAGCAGCGAGACCCATTCCTGTGAATACGAACATCCACGGCAGGTTACGGTCCATAACCCCTTCGACGACCAATTTCATCAGTGTGGCCTGTGGAGCAGGCAATTTATCTGAGCCAATTGTGAAGGCTGCATCAAGCAAAAGAACAACAGAACCAACAACTGTCGCTGATGTCAGCACCCCAATAAACTGACCAGTCTGCTGTCTGAAAGGAGTCGCTCCAATAAGGAACCCGGTTTTTAGGTCTTGGGAAATATCTCCGGCAGCGGAAATTCCAACACATACTACCGCTCCGACGATTAGGGCCATAAACTTACCTTCAGATCCTGTCCAGCCAAATGCTGAAAACATCAATGCCGTCCCAAGCAGAGCTGCAATTGTCATTCCTGACACAGGCAGCGACGAACCCCCGACAAGTCCAACGACCCTTGAAGCAACTGAGGCAAAGAAAAAAGTAAATAAGACTACCAGAACCGCACCGATCAGATTCAGTTTGAGTGAGGGCATCAACCAGATCAATATTGCAATCACAACCGCGCCACCGATCACAAAACTACCCGGAAGATCTCGGGACGTTCGAGGTTCGTTCTTGTTGACTTTGAAGTTGAATCCCTCAAGCGATGCTTTGAAAGAACTGGCAATTGTCGGTATTGCTCTTACCAGAGAGACAATCCCACCGAGCGCAACAGCTCCAGCACCAATGTAGCGGATGTACCTGTTCCAAATATCACCTGGTTCCATATCCGTAATCAACACAGTAGAAGGATATAGCGGTGTTGACATCCCTTCACCGATATAAGCAATTAACGGTATCAATACTATCCATGCCAGAGCACCTCCACTCATCATCATGGCAGCAATTCGAGGTCCGACGATGAACCCGACACCAAGCAGAGCGGGATAACTGTCCATTCCGACCTGACATTTCTTTATGAATGGAATATTTATATGCGGAACCTCTTTCCATAACCCCGCCATGTTCGCATCCATGAGGAATTTATAAAGTGCCCCAAGACCTAATCCTGCGAAGACTATTTTAAATTTTGAGCCCCCTTCCTCGCCAGCAACCAGAACCTCACCACAACCTGTACCCTCCGGGTAAGGGAGTTTTCCATGTTCCTTGACAATTAGGTAACGACGTAATGGGATCATCATCAGGATACCGAGCATGCCGCCCAATGCCGCAACGGAAAACAGGGTGATCAATGCTGGTTTCATTCCCATCAATATTAGAGCTGGTACTGTAAAAATGACACCTGCAGCAATTGATTCACCGGCAGAGCCGATTGTCTGAACAATATTGTTTTCGAGGACATTTCCGGTTTTGAAAAGCCCTCGTAAGATACCCATTGAAATCACAGATACCGGAATTGAAGCCGTAACCGTCAAGCCGACCTTCAAACCGAGGTAAGCATTCGCTGCGGCAAAGACAATTCCCAGAATTGAACCGAGGATTACTGCACGAATTGTGAATTCTTTTAATGTTTTTTCAGGTGGAACATATGGCTGGTAATCTTTACCATCCATGATCTTGTACGCGTCAGGGCTTAGACCCTTTTGCCTGGGTGACTTGTTCTCGGACACGATACCTCACTGGTTGAATTCATGAAAGGAGTGACTGATTATTGAATATAAAGAAAATAGTACTTAAACAACTTTAGATGATCATTGTTTTATACATATAACAAAATAATTATATTAACATGACGAGAATTTGTGGGATTTGTGACATTTGGTAGCGTAGGCGTCCCTGCCTGCGTTACCAATTCAGACTTAATTATGATTTTCGAGAACATTGCAGGCGGGGACGCCTATGCTACATCCAATAAGGTTTAAAACATCCGCCTTCCAACTCCATTAATGCTCTGGATTGAACCCTCCGGAGCCTGTAATCTTAAATGCCCTGGATGCCCTACTGGCACAGGGACTGGCAGTGGCGTAATGCACTACAAAGATTTTGTGAAGGTAATAGATCAAGTCCCTTTTGTAAAGCTGCTTAATCTCTGGCATCGCGGTGAACCTCTGATGGCTCCAGGTTTCGCTGATATCGTTTCTGAAGCGACCAGACGTGGTATCAGATCTCAGACACATACAAACGGAACACTTCTCGCTCGTAAAGATACAGCAGAAAGAATTGTCGAATCTGGATTAACTCGAATTGGTATTGGAATCGATGGATCTGACGAGGAAACGTACCATAGTTTTCGTAGTGGCGGGAAGCTGGAACAAGTTGAAGCTGGAGTTCGGGCATTAGTTGAAGCTCGAAAAAAACTAAAATCCAGGAAACCCAGAATTATTGCTGAATGTCTCGTATCAAATCAAAATCAGGCACAATTCAGTGCCGTAGAAAAGATGGCTATTTCCTGGGGATGTGATGCAGTTAAGTTCAAGACATATTATATTGATGACTTAACTAATACTGAAAATGCTTTGAAAAAACTTCCGAACGACAGAAGACTCTGGCGATATATTATCAACGATAACTGCCTTGAAATGAAAAGGACTCGCTTGAAATGCCGTCGGTTGGCATTTTCAGCGGTGATCGCATGGAACGGAGATGTTCTGCCCTGTTGCTTCGACAGTGACGCGCGGTATGTTTTGGGCAATGCGTTTCGGGAACCATGGCGGGAAATTTGGAAGGGTGAAAAGATCAAAGATTTCAATCGTAAGGTTAATAAAAACAACAGGAATGATACTGCCATGTGCAGAAACTGTACAGAGGGTCTAAGCCGCCTGTATATCCCTAACCGACAGGTTACACGATGAGCCAGAGGGTTTTCTTTTTCATTAAAGTTGCTGTCGCGTTAATTCTGCTCAGTTTGATATTTTTCACCGTTGAGCTCGGAGATATCTGGGAGGCTCTGAAAACGGCCCGTTTCAGCCTCATAATTTTCGGCGTAGCCTTAATGCCAGTTAATCTATTCCTGCAAATTTTCAAATGGCGATATTTGGTAGGCCTTGTACACCCCAAAGTCACATGGAATGAAACATATGGCTCGCTGCTTGCAGGTATTTCCTTTGGAATAATAACTCCGGGGCGGATAGGTGAATATAGTCGATCACTATTTATTAAAGATGTTCCACCTCTGAAATTAGTCGGGTTAACTGTTATAGACAAGTTTTACAACCTTGGGTGTACAGTCGCATTTGGTTTGCCGGCCCTAATGACTCTTCCCTGGGCAAATCAGTTAATATCTGGCTATATGTTCGTCTCGATGATGATTCTGATTTTTATTATTAACGGAATCCTACTTTGGGCAGCAATCGATCCCAGACCGGTTCGAAGTCTTATATATGCCCTGCAAATGATGTTCCCTCGAAAAGATCACATCGCCCGGCTACTAGGTGGACTGGACAGGTTCAGTGCTCCACAGGCTCGAAAAACACTTGTACTTTCCCTGTTGCATTATACTGTTTTCCATTTGCAGTATTTTTTTCTGATTAGCGGATTTGCTAAAATCGATTTTTTCTCGAGCCTCCGCGCCGCTGCAGCCATTCTATTTACTAAATCAGCATTACCAATAGCAATTGGTGATCTGGGGCTCGATCAACATATCTCCATGCAGTTCTTCGGTGAATTTGGTGTGGCAGATTCTGCGGCATTTAATGCATCGATTCTCATGTTTACTGCTAATATATTAATACCAGCTCTTATTGGAGTATTATTTGTCAGTCGACTCCAGCAAAGGGAGAAATATCAGGAAAAAATCCAGTGATGGAAATATGGGCGATATGTTTAATTCTTGGTGGTGGTGTCTATCTGATTTTTGTCAGCAAAATAATCAGTGGTCTTATTAGACTACAATCCGAAACCGCTATAAACAGCGACTACACTCCACGGGTTTCCATTGTCATTGCCGCCAGAAATGAAGAAAAAGATATTGAAAATACACTTCAACATGTTCTCGCTCAGGATTATTCAGAGGAAATGTATGAAGTAATTGTCGTGGATGACAGATCTGAAGATGATACCTCCAAAATTGTTAAGACACTCAGTGAAACAGATCCACGAGTTCAGCATATTCGACAAACTGAAATAGAAGAACATCTCAGCCCCAAAAAACAAGCACTCGAACGAGGCATCCAAACCGCAATCGGCGAGATAATTATCACAACTGATGCCGACTGCATCCCTGCGAAAGGATGGATCCGTGCACTAGTGTCCCGGTTCAAGCCGGACACTGGTATGGTGCTCGGACAGGCTCGATTTGAAATAGGAGAGTCACCACCCCTCTGGCAGAGATTACAGTCTCTTGATTTCCGGTCGCAGGGATATGCAGCTGCTGGCTTAGCAGTGTCCGGAATGCCTTTCAGTTGCACGGGAGCTAGTCTCGCATTCAGAAAACAAGCCTATGAAGATGTCAACGGATATGATGGTGTAACAAAACTCATCTCCGGAGACGATGAGTTACTGCTTGCAAAAATCTGTCAGTCAAAATGGAAGGTCAACGTAAGTCGCGAAACAGATGTCGTTGTGCCAACACGTCCACCTCTTTCGCTTCATGAACTGTGGTTTCAGAGAATTCGCTGGGGATCCAAGGCCCTGTTTATTCAAACTTCCAGAAAGCTTTTTCTGATGGGAGTTTTTCTATTTCTTCTTTCATTATCTATCGGTCCAATTGTATCCATTCTTTTCTCTTCATGGTGGTTGTTGATAGGGATGTTTACACTTAAGTGTGTCCTCGACTTGTTATCAGTCGCGATTGGAAAAACCGTCTACCGGGAGAAAGTTAACTGGATTGATTTCTTCTTACTTGAGCTCATTCATGCACCAGCATTGGTTCTATTGACAACTGCCGGTCACATTTTCAGCTTTGAATGGAAGGGACAGACATTTCACAGCCAGGGATCTGCAAAATGAACATGAACTTCTTACCCAATTTTGCAGGAATGATCTTCAGGGATGTTGTGTCACAGGGGGACAGGAGTGGCGTATATCTGACCTTTGATGATGGTCCGGATCCTGACTCAACTCCCGAAATCATCCGTATTCTAAATCAGACGAAATGCCCAGCAACATTCTTTGTAACTGGATATCAAGCAGAAAAGCATCCGTCCATCGTCGAGCGAATTCATAGAGAGGGAAACTCTATCGGGTCACATGGATATCATCATAAATCACTCCTTTTCCGAACAGCAAACCAGGTCCTCCATGAAATCCGTAGGACTAAAGATGTGATCTCCAAAATCACCGGTGAATCGACTCGTCTCTTCAGACCTCCTTACGGCAGGTTTGGTCTTTCTCATTTGGATGTCGTTCGTAATCAGAAGTCAAAAATGGTTTTATGGTCTTTATCCGGACTCGATTGGAAATCACAGGAAAGTAATGAGATTGTACGACGGGTAACCAAAAGAATTAAATCAGGAGATATTGTTTTGCTGCATGATCGTGGTCAGGGAGTCAGAGCAACGATCTCCGCATTACCACTTGTTATTGATGGGATCCGAAGCAGGGGATTTGAGCTTAAAAAACTTGGTGGTAATATATGATAATCATCTATTTAGCATGATAAATTTTAATGATTTTTTAGAGCTGCTTCCATTAACAGCCCTGTATGCTGAAACGCATTACCGGTTCCGCTTTTTCCCATTCAGCAGATATTTCAGACGGGAGGCTGAAGTTGTATTCGACACTCCCATCCGACTCGAACCCGGTGTGTCATTGCCCGTCAGCCTAATTATAAAGGACAGCAAGAAGTTTCCACTGAGAATCATCAATGTTCACCTCCAGGCTACTTCAAAAGGAGTTACCTCCGAGGAGAAGATTCCATTAAACACAGATATCAGTTCATCTTTCTGGCACAGGATATTTAATCTCGACATCTCTTCATTACCTGATGGAGAAGTTGCAGTTGAAGCAACGGCAGAAGTATCTGATGGAAGGCATACCTGGACAGTTCAGCAAGACAACCACCCATTACTGTCTCATGCACCTTTTAATGTTTATAAATCAGCAGATCCTATGCCTGCTTTCCCTGAGTGGTCCGCAGGTGAATTACACTGTCATAGCGAATTTGGGTTTGATCAGGTTGAATTTGGAGCACCTCTGGAGGTTTACCAGAAATCAGCCCCATCAATGGGGATTGACTGGGTCGCTATAACCGATCATTCCTATAATCTGGATGACATGCCAGACGATTATCTGACCGATGATCCAATGTTGCGAAAATGGAAAAATTTTTTAGAAAAAGTCGAGACACTTAATCAAACCCGAGTCGGGGCTTTACTGATTCCTGGAGAAGAACTTACATGCAGATCCGCTCTGGGAAAAAATATTCACCTTCTTGTATTAGATAACCTTGAATTTCTGCATGGAACAGGAGATGGTGCTCAAAAGTGGCTTCATACCCGCAGCGAGAACTCTGTTGCTGAAGCTCTGTCAAAGATCACAGATTCCGCATTTACCGCTGCAGCACATCCACTCGTACCGATAAACTGGCTGCAACGATTACTCGTCAGGCGCGGGAGGTGGGAAGACCAAGACCTCAGGCAGGATAAACTTATGGGCTGGCAAATATGCAACGGAATGTGGGATAAAGGATTTTATTCTGGGCTAAAAAAATGGATAGAAGAGATTAACAGAGGAAAACGGGTATATATTTTTGCCGGTAATGATGCTCACGGAAATTTCAATCGATTTAGACAGATAAAGATTCCAATGTGGACGATGCATGAAAATCAAGACCATCTTTTTGGAAAAGTAACGACAAGAGTGAGAAGTCGAGGTAGAGTTCGCAAAAATGAAATTATTGAAAACATGAAAGATGGAAAATCCTATATAAGCGATGGTCCGGCGATAGAATTATCTATTATTCAGAATAACAAAATTTTATTCAGCGGTGATACTGCTGATTCAAACTCAACCGGATCCGTCCGGGTAAGATATAAGTCGTCTCCGGAATTCGGTCAACTTCATTTCCTCAAAATCTTAGGTGACGATCAAAACAGAGAAAGCTTGATTAGACAATACACTCCAGAATCGGATCCTTTTTGTAAATCATTTAAGGGAGAAATATTACTTCCATTGACAGGTTCAAAATATATCCGGGCAGAAATTGAGACAGAAAACAGCAATGGCAAAAGATACAAGGCTTTTACTAATCCAATCTGGATATCAGATGTTGTGTCAACTCATAAATTAGTATAAACCATGTGTTAAATATATTTAATATTATTAATTAATTTTAATTATAGCATTCAGTGCTTGACAATTGTGCTGTGTAAAGGTAAATTCATGTGTTCTTCATTTACAATGTCACATCCACCATAATAACAACAGGTTAACTTTAATGCTGAATCCTGTTTCTCGGCTCGAATCAAGCCCGGAAAACATTTGGAAAAATATTTGCGACCAACTTCAGAAAAAACTTCAACCAAGATGTTTTTTGACCTGGTTTAATCCAATCGAAGCTATTTCTTTCGAGGATAATCTTTTAAAACTGCGTGTTCCAAGTCGATTTTATTGTGACTGGATCGAGGCACACTACAGCGAAAATTTGCGAGATGCTGTTTCCGCAGCTTTTGGTGATGTTCTCCAGCTTAAATACATTATCGCCAAAAAAGGCGATAAACAAAAGCAGCAGTATGAAGAGGAGATCGTTGAAGAAAAATCAAGCGTAGCGACTAGAAAAATATCTGTTTCCTTCAAGACGAACCTAAATCCTCATTACACCTTCGATAGTTTTATTGAGGGAGATTGCAACCGTTTTGCATACGCGGCAGCAACCTCAATAGCAAATAATCCCAGCAACTCTACCTTTAACCCTCATTTGATTTATGGTGGTTCTGGATTGGGCAAGACACACCTTATACAAGGTATCGGCAATTTCATCACAAAAGATAAGCCGCACCTTCGGGTACTGTATGTAACTGGCGAACAATTTACTATTGATTTTGTTCAATCGTTAAGAAAAAGCAAAATAGACTCTTTCAATCATCTATATAGAACAGTGGATGTGCTGTTACTCGATGATGTCCAGTTTTTTATGGCAAAAGAAAGAACACAAGAAGAATTCTTTCACACCTTTAATACCCTCCACCAGGCTGGAAAGCAACTTGTGTTTTCTTCGGACAGACCTCCAAGGGAGTTAAAGGAATTCGATGAACGTTTGATAAGCAGACTTCAATGGGGTCTGATCAGTGAAGTTCATATTCCTGATTATGAAACGCGATTGGCTATATTGAAAGATTTGATGGAAAAAAACAGCTTTGAATTTCCAGAAAACATCGTTCAGTTTTTGGCAATAAATGTAACAGACAACGTAAGAACATTACATGGTGTTTTTACACATTTATTGGCACAAACCTCTTTCATTGGACAGGAAATTACAATAGATCTGGCTAAAAAAGTCGTTTCAAATTTCGTCACCAAACCTCAACATCAATTGTCAATTCATCGCATTCAAGAAATTATTGCAGATGAAATGAATGTTCCATGTGACCTGTTAATCTCTAAAACAAGAAAGAAAGAAATAGTTCAGGCCAGACAGATTGCAATGTTCTTTTGTACTGAATTCACATCTCAGACATTGAAAACAATCGGTTTGCAATTTGGAGGAAGAGATCATACAACAGTTATATACGCTCGAGAAAAAATTCAGGAACTAATGAACGCTCAAAAACGTTTTTTAGAGACTATGAATGAAATGCGACAACAAATCGAGCTTGCATCTGTTTAGAATATAATTTATTTACATTTTAAACAGGATTATTATTACTTATTTGTTTTATATTCAAATACTTGTATACTGAGTTTAGAGTTATACACATATTAACAAGCTTGTTGTTAATATGTGTTACTGCCTTGTTGGTAAATGAACGATTTGGAAATGTTGTGAATACTGACAACATTTTATACACAGATAAATGGAGAAATTCACTCTCTCGCCAACAATTTTGAACTACGACTTGTTTGCATACAAGCGTTTAATTATTATGATATAGTCGGAACGCCAGCAGATGTTATTAACATTTCAACAGGCCTTACAAAGTACTACAAAATTTTTAAATATCTTTCTTTTTTAAGATTGAAAGGATAAAAGATGAGATTCACCTTCTCACAAGTTTCAATGATGAAAGGACTCCAAAGAGTCATGGGGGCAATTGCCACTCGAGTGCCAATGCCTTCACTGAGTAACCTGCAAATGAAACTTGAAGGAAAGAAATTAGAAATAACAGCGACAGATCTTGATACTACAATTACAGCTCAGGTGGAATTGATAGACGCAGAAGGTTCAGGTGGTGTCCTGGTTCAAGCAAAACGATTTCAGGAATTGATCAGAGAATTGCCTGATGTACCACTGGAAGTTAATGTTCCAGAAGACGGAAAAGTTTTATTAGGAGGCGAAGGTGTAGGTAATTACATTCTTCCCGGTGGAGATCCCGTTGAATTTCCTGAGTTGCCTGCAGTTGATGCGAAGGTCACATTTACTATTAAGGCTGAAGACATCAGACGGATGGTTTCAAAGACAATATTTGCTGTTTCAAATGATGAAATGAGACCTGTACTGACTGGTATTCTTTTACAGGTTAGATCTGAAGAAATGAGAATGGTAGCAACGGATGGGCACAGACTTTCCAAGATTATCCATAGAAACATTGGATATAGTGGCGAACCGATTGACGTTATCGTTCCCATGAAAGCGTTAAATTTAGTGATGAGAAATCTACAGGACGACGATGAACCTGAAATAGCCCTTGCAGAATCGAGAGCTTCGTTTACCACAAAAAGTCAGCGATTGGTAACAAGATTAATTGATGGTCATTATCCTCGATATGAGAGTGTAATTCCTGAAGCAAATCCGGGACGAATGAACCTTAGAACATCTGATCTGATGTCAGCTGTCAGAAGGGTATCAATATTTGCAAGCCAGATTTCGCGACAGATAAGGTTAAAAATTGATACAACATCAATCAGGCTTGAATCGGAAGATCAGGAACTAGGTGGAAAAGCAGATGAGTTAGTTTCTGTATCTTACGATGCGGAACCGATGGAAATAGCTTATAATGCCGCGTACCTGATGGATGTATTGAAGCAGATTGATACGGAAGATGCTGTTTTTGAAATGGGCGCAGATGATGATGCTGCTATTGTTAAGCCAACGACCCAGGAAGAAAATGAAGAATTTATTATGCTTTTAATGCCGATAAGATTAAAGTGACAAATCATTATACTCTAGATAAATTCGACCCGTTCAGTTCTGGACGGGTCGTTCTTTTTAGTCCCACACGTACTGGAATAATCACATTTCCCTCCACTAAGAAATATGAAAAAAGATACTTCAAAATCGCTTTTTAGATTTTCAAAAGAAGAAAAACAAGAGAAAACTAAAAAACGATATGGTTATATAACATGGGAAAAAGAAGCACCTCGAATTTCAAATACAAGAACAATTGGATCTACTTTTTCAAAGTTGTTTCAACATATGGGAATGTCGGAGAGAATTGTTGAACAACAGGCGGTAATTATTTGGCCGGAGGTGGTTGGAAAGCACATAGCAAACGCATCTGAAGCAATTTCGATAAAGGATGGAATATTAACGATATCCGTAAAAAATCCTTCCTGGAAAACTGAGCTGAAATATATGAAAAAGGATATATGTAAAAAGCTCAATAAAACTCTTGGCAGATTAGTTGTTTCAGATATCAAAATTAAGTAATTTGACTAAGTTACGCGGTTAATTTTCAAAATCAGGTTAGATGGAAAACAACTCCACAGAAAACCAGTATAATGCTGGTGACATTCAAGTTCTAAAAGGACTTGAAGCGGTTCGACGCCGCCCCGCAATGTATATAGGAGACGTTTCGTCTCGAGGTTTGCACCACCTTGTATACGAAGTGGTTGATAATTCGATAGATGAAGCAATGGCTGGCTTTTGTAAGAAAATCGAAGTTATCATTAATAACGATGATTCAATCTCAGTACGTGATAACGGACGCGGTATTCCGGTTGACATTCACCCCGAAGAGGGTGTATCTGCTCTTGAAGTCGTAATGACTGTCCTTCACGCTGGAGGTAAGTTTGATTCAGATTCATATAAAGTTTCGGGCGGTTTGCACGGTGTAGGTGTTTCTGTTGTTAATGCACTTTCAAAGTGGTGTAATGTCACTGTAGGAAGAGAAGGCAGACTTTATAAACAGTCATATGAGCTTGGCATTTCAAAGGGTCCTGTTGCTGAAATTGGTGAAACTGAATTTCAGGGAAATGAAACGAGATTTATGCCGGATTCTGATGTTTTTGAAATAGTTGAATGGAAGTTTTCCATCATCAATAAACGCCTTCGAGAACTTGCATTTCTTAATCCAGGTTTAGAAATTGTTGCTCGCGATGAACGAACCGGTCGGGAAAGGGAAGAAGTATTCTATTCTGAGGCAGGTATCTCTGAATTTGTGAGATTCCTCGACGAAAACCGCAACCCAATAATTCCTAAGCCAATTCATATCAAAGGCGAGCGCGATGATGTTCCCGTTGAGATAGCCCTCGAATGGACAGATTCCTATATGGAAACTGTGTATGCATATGTTAATAATATTCATACGATTGAAGGTGGAACTCACCTTGCAGGATTTAAGTCTGCACTTACCCGTACGCTGAATAATTATGCGACCAAAAATTCTATTTTCAAGAACGAAAAGTTTTCGCTATCCGGTGATGATTGTCGCGAGGGTATAACTGTCGTAATATCCGTGATGGTTTCAGAACCTCAATTTGAAGGTCAGACGAAGACAAAACTTGGAAACAGCGAGATAAAGGGAATTGTCGAAAATGTCTTTGGGGAAAAATTAGCCAGTTATCTCGAAGAAAATCCGTCCGTCGCAAAAAAACTTCTCGAAAAAGCGGTTCAGGCTGCTCGAGCACGGGATGCAGCTCGAAAAGCACGTGATTTGACGAGACGAAAGGGTTTGCTTGAATCGGGCAGTTTGCCGGGAAAGTTAGCGGATTGTTCGATTAATGATCCGGACCATTGCGAATTATACATTGTCGAGGGAGACTCGGCGGGTGGGTCTGCTAAACAGGGAAGAGATCGACGCTTCCAGGCAATTCTTCCGCTTCGCGGCAAAATTCTCAATGTTGAAAAAGCCAGAATGGACAAGATACTGGGTAATAATGAAATCCGGACGATGATATCCGCAATCGGTGCCGGCTTTATGTCAGGCAACGGTGACGAAGAAAATGGTGGATTGGATATTGAAAAGCTTCGGTATGGTAAGATAATTATCATGACTGATGCTGATGTTGACGGTGCACATATCCGAACCCTGATTTTGACATTTTTCTACAGGTATATGAACGAGTTAGTGACCGGTGGACATATCTATGTCGCTCAACCACCTTTGTTTGGTTTAAAGCGAGGAAAGGCAAAACTTGCTTATTATCAAAGCGAGGAAGAACTGCAGCAGAACTTGGATGAGTATGCATACGATGGAATGACTCTAAGGGCTAACAAAACAGATAGGAAGTACTCTGGAGATAGGCTGATCCGTGTTATGCAGGATTCCCGACAACTCGATCGATGGTTGGAAAGTCACAAAAATCGACAAGTTGCACCACTTCTCAACGAAATTGTAGAAAATGTTCATGTATATACAGGAATGTCACGGTACGAGGAAAAAAGAAAAAAACTGGTTGAGGCAGCAGAGCTCCTTGGTTTTGAGGAAATATCCCTCAAAATTGATATGGATTCCGGTGGATATGTATTGTATATAACTTCCGGGAGAGATAAGGACAGCCTTAGATTAACCGAAGTAGACAAAACATTAAGGGCATATTCACTTGCAGGTGAATTGAGTGTCCCGGATGAGTATGTTGTAACCATGGGTAAGGATGAAACAGAGCACCAAATTACAGATCGCAACGTATATCGGTCTGTTGCGAAATTGACTGCCAGTAAGATTAAATCTGCTAAAATTCAACGATTCAAAGGTCTTGGTGAAATGAACCCGGATCAGCTCTGGAATACAACGATGGACCCGGAAAGAAGAACACTCCTTCAGGTGACAGTTGACGATGGTGCGGAGGCAGATCGGCTTTTCACCACATTGATGGGAGATAAGGTTGAGCCGCGACGAAACTTCATTGAAGCCAACGCCAAATATGTAAAGAATCTTGATATCTAAACCTTTACGGGTAGAACCGTATGGGGATTTAAGTAATTGTATGGTTTGAAAGCAATAGTTGACAGGCAGACACATTTTGTCTGCCTGTTGAGTTTCTGGGCATAAAAGGCTGCACGGGATAACTTAATTAATGTTGGAAGACGCCCTCGTTTGCCAGTATAGATCTTCACAAATACACCTTTTCGAAAACCGCCCATAAAAAACAAACGAAAAACTAGAATGCCTGAACCAGAACCACTAATTTTATCAATTGAAACCGCAACTTCCGCTTGCTCAGTTGCTTTGATCCGGGATGGATACATAATAGGATCAGAGTCTGTTGATATTTGGCAACGTCACAATGAGGTTCTTCCGCTTATTGTTGAACGGTTATTGAAAGCCTGTGAATCCTCATATCCTGAAATCAATGCCGTTGCTGTTTCGATAGGACCGGGATCATTTACTGGCTTAAGGGTCGGCCTATCCTATGCGAAGGGCATTGCCGTAGGGGCTGGAATTGGGGTAATCCCTGTAAACACGCTCGATGCGCTTGCGTTGACAATTTCCAGTGAAAAAGGCAATGGAAGCTTTTTGCCGATGGTCACCGCGAGACGTGATGAGGTCTTTGGTTGTCTTTATGAAAAAGTGGACAATGACAATTTTCCGGCTGCTAAAGGTGACGTTTTTATGGGGGGTATTGAAAAAGTAGTCGGTATAAGTGGAAATCAAATCCAGCTTTGTGGACCCGGTTGTGATGCACTGGGCGAGAGCCTTTCGCAGCAAATACCCGGAAATATGTCAATCATCAATGGGGTGACAGCGCAGGCTGATTCGGTAGGTCTAATTGGTTACCGAAAGTGGACGACTAATCCTAAGGAGTTTTCAGATTTTCAGGACCTAGAACCACAGTACCTGAAAGAATTCACCGTTAAAACCAAAAAAAGTCAATGAGAAATAGAATAAAAGTTCTTGTGATTTTTGCATTCCTATTTTCTCTTTTTAATCATACTACAGCTCAACCCAATAAAATGATTCAACTACCAGCACCTGATCAGGAAAGCTCTAATTCCCTCGAAAAATTGATTTCACAGCGACGTAGCTTTCGAGATTTTTCAGCAGGATCTTTATCACTATCGGAAATTTCACAAGTACTCTGGGCAGCTCAGGGTATCACTTCAAAGGTCGTGATTCCTGAACGTGAAATAATGCTGCGGTCCATACCTTCAGCCGGAGCATTATATCCCCTCGAGGTATTTGCAGTTGTTAAAAGAGTCGATGATCTTGATCCGGGAATTTACCGGTACGTTCCCGGCCCTGGCATCAGGGAACATTCTCTCGCTCAGATCCTGAGCGGAGATATGAACGAAAATCTCGCCGATGCGACCCTTGGTCAAGATTGTATTAAGAATTGCGCAGTTGCAATAATAATCAGCTCAGTTGATAATCGAGTTGCGGTGAAATACGGGGAGAGAGCGCACATGTACTGCCTGATTGAGACCGGGCATGCCGGGCAGAACATCTGTTTGCAGTCTAATTCCCTCGGATTGGGAGCTGTGACGGTTGGTGCCTTTAATGATAAAAGGCTCAAAAGACTGATTGGACACGAGGCGGAACCGTATTATATTGTTTGTATCGGAAAAAAAGATTAATCACGCTAACTGAATGGAAATCTTCCACATTGGTTTCTTGTCCGTGGGAATCATCGATATGCTCGATGTTTTTGCGGTTACAGTTGTTTTTTATCAGGTCTACCGGATAGTCCGCGGGACACGTGCGACGCAAATGTTCGCCGGACTGTTGATACTCCTCGCTGCCGGATCCATCGCACAGGTCGTTGGCATGAGTGGTATGACATGGTTAATTCAATCCATTGGTGCTGTCTGGGTGATTGCATTTGTGATCTTGTTCCAACCGGAACTCAGAAGAACTCTGATGCGAATTGGTCAGATCGGAGTTCTGCGTTCTCTTTTCCAAACCAGTGGTGAACGAGTTCTCCTTGCGGTAACTAAGGCTTCAATGGACCTTTCTCGCCGTCGATTCGGTGGGTTGCTGGTTCTCCAGCGGACAACGGGTATCAGGGGTATTTTGGAGACAGGGGTTCAGCTTCAGGCGGAAGTCAGTGCTGATTTGCTGGTTTCCCTTTTTTACCCCCGTTCCCCACTACATGATGGCGCGGTAATAATTTTTGGGGATACTATTGTCGCAGCAAGGTGCATTCTCCCGCTATCAACCAGCATCATCGAAGACGAATCACTAGGAACTCGTCACAGAGCTGCAATTGGTGTCACGGAAGAAGTTGATGCTGTTGCAGTTGTCGTTTCTGAGGAAACGGGAGCGGTCTCAATTGTTTGCAATGGATCTTTTGTCGGTAGAGATTTAGATAGCCAGACGCTCCAGGCAGAATTGACCAAGCTGATGTATCCAAAAATCACTGCAGCAAAGACGGAAACGGTTAATCCACCGGAAATGGAGCAAACTGCACAGGCAAATCCTCATGCAGGGAGTTAAAATAGCCAATTGAATCTTGCTCACCATTTCAAGCTGGTTAGCTGGGCGGCGGCATCAAAAATCCCACCCGTAATATACGGTTTTGTTTTTCTCTTTGTTTTAATGACCTCGCTTTCTCCCTCCGAGCATGGTCAATATGCAACAGTTTACTACTTCTTCACAATAATCACACTTCTCGTAAAATTCCTGATTTTCCACCCAATGATACACTTTGCCTCTGCGCCCGGTAGATTTGAGAGAGTAACAAGGATCGGCTTCCAGTTAAGTGGGTTGTTTTATATTCTTTTCGGGTTGATAATCTGGTTTTCGGCTCCAGTAATCTCGGAGATGTGGAGGATTCCAGTTAACCTTGTCAGGATTGCGCCTCTATTGATGGCTGCAATTTTTTTCAGAGAGCTTGGTTATTGCATTCAGCAAACACGTTTTAATACAAAAAATCTATTTATCATTGAATCGGTGTATTTCCTGGGTTCTGCTTCCGGGTTCGTTGTTTTAGCATCGATGGGAAAATTGACAACAGCCTATTCGGCTTTAGCGGTACACCTCTACGCAGCGATCGCTTCGACAATGGTTGTATTGATTACCGGATTTCGGGGTACGAAATTGTTTGGCAGGATTTACCTGTCCGAGATAAAAGAATTGCTACAGTACGGATGGACGACGCTTGGAATAGGCTTTTCTGGATTCATTATGAGCGCTGGAGCTGATGTTTTATTGTTCGGTGCAATTTTCACACAAAAAGAGGTTGGCTTTTATAACGGAGCCAAGCATGCGTACAGAATGCTGTCGAATATCTCACAGGCAGTGGCTCTTGTGATTATGCCCTACGCATCCCAGTTGATTGCACAAAAACGTTTTAGTGAATTGAAAGCGACCTATGAAAAGGTCATAGGATATATTGTTGCAATTGCTCTAACGATCTGTTCTGTGGGGTGGCTGATTGCAGGATGGGTTTACGGTAGTTTATTTAAAGGTGAATATGTTGAATCCACGCCGATATTGAGGTTATTACTTGTTGGTGCAACGTTTGAGGCAATTTATACGATATCAGCGAATATACTCTACGGGGCGGGTTATGCAGGATCGGTGGCAATGATATCTCTAATAACTGTTGCGATCTGGCTCGTAGTTTCAATACCGGGGATATATTTCTGGGGTGGAATGGGAGCAGCTCTGGGATTGACCGTCGCGATGATATTTGCAGGAATTATGCAGCACAAAATCGCAGCCGAAAGATTTGACACTAACTTCGAAAATATTGCGGGACGTTTGGGCAGAAACATATCATCGATTTTCAAGATTTTAAAATCCAGAAATCACTGATGAAAACAGAAAAGAAACAAGATCACATAAGCGTCTCTGCAGTTGTCGTTACCTGGAACTCAATACGGGATATTGAGTTTTGTCTTAATAGTTTACTGACCCAAACAGTCAAACTAAAAACAATTCTGATTATCGACAACGCGTCTCAAGATGGGACACCAGATTTAATCAGACAAAAATTTCCGACAGTTGAACTTGAAGAGCGGGAGAATAACGAGGGATTTGCTCGAGGGAATAACATCGGTTTCGCCAAATCTGACACAAACTGGATTCTGACATTAAATCCCGATGCATGTATATCCCCGGACTTCGTTTCAGTTCTGCTTGAAGCAGCGGAAAGCAATCCAAAATTGGGAATGATCGGCGGGAAACTGCTCCGTGTCAATGATCTGGATGCAGGCTCCAATGGAACTCACAAATCTAAAATCATCGACTCAACCGGAATTGAGATTTTCAAGAGCCGACGTGTCCGCGACCGTGGCATGGGTGAGGAAGATCACGGTCAGTATGACAGTGACGAAAGGGTATTCGGAATTTGCGCAGGTGCAGCATTGTACAAACGGGAAATGCTTCGGGATGTTGCAATTTCAGGTGAAATCTTCCCTGAGCGATTTTTCGCATACTACGAAGATGCCGATCTCGCATGGCGCGCATGGCGACGAGGTTGGGAGGCGTGGTTTATCCCAAAGGCTGTTGGATGGCATCGTCGTGGAGGATCCTCCACGGGGAGTAGATATTCACGCGAACTGACCCATCGCAATCGACTGTGGATGATAACCAGAAATGAACCCTTGAGCCAGACTCTATCCAATTTTCCAACATTTATCCTCCACGAAATCCTGATGTTCCTGCGAATGCTTCGTTTTCCGTATTTATTCCAAGCAAGCTTCAAGGCTTTTAGTGGCTGGGCAGGATCTGTTCAGGAGCGGATGAAATTGATGGATACGAGTTCTGATAGTCCTCCGTTTAAGTCAGGAATCGGATTTGAAGCAGGCAAGATCAAGCAATCTGTAGCGAACAGTTTATCAAAGTTCAGCGGGTAGATTGTAGCATGTTCTGAATGAAATGGTTACTTTAGTTTGTATTGTGTAGCAGGCGGCGGTTCGGAAAAACAGCTTATTGGGTCGTTATCTCGAGTTATACTTAGTACGAGCGCTGTGCCCTTACATAGCTGGTACTATTCCCTCACGATACGAAAACAGTAACAGGCAAACAACTTTTCAAAAACATAAACCCGAAAACAGCATTAGAGAAATGTCCAAACTTAATAAAACTTCTGAACGAAATGCTGGCAATGGCGGAGTCGGCAGTTCAATGATAGTTCCCCCGCCAACGGTAGAATTTACTCGTGGATCGATAGTTGAATCAGTGCATCGGGCTCATGTCGCGATTGTTGACAGCCATGGTGAATTGGTTTACTCGCTGGGCGACCCCGATTTTGTAACATTCATGCGCTCTTCGGCAAAACCACTGCAAACGTTATCAGCAGTTATGTCGGGCGCAGTCGATGAATATAAACTCACTGATGCCGAGACATCGATGTTAAGCGGATCCCATGGTGGAGAACCTTATCAGGTTGAAACCGTCGAATCGATCCTTAACAAAGGCGGGCTTGATCCGTCGTACCTGCAATGCGGGACGCATCCTCCGCTGGACGCAAAAGCCAAAATGGATCTTATTCATGCAGGGAAAAAGCCTCAGCCGATTCACCATAATTGCTCCGGCAAGCATGCCGGGATGTTGATTACAACGAAATTCATGGGTGAACCGCTCGATAAATATCTCGATATGGACAGCAAGGTTCAGCAGCAAATTTCCGGATATATCGGGACGCTGGCGGATATTCCTCCTGATAGTTTCGAAATGGGGCTAGATGGATGTTCGGCACCTGTACATGGATTCTCGCTAAGGGCAGCAGCCTATGCTTTTGCGCGGTTGCTGGATCCATCTGACCTTGACTCTGACCTCGCTACAGCTTCACGTAGGGTAACGCGGACGATGCGAGCATATCCTGAGATGATCGGAGCTCAGAATGACAGAATTTGTACGGAATTATTGCGCGCCGGTCGAATATTTGAATTAACCGCCAAGGGTGGTGCAGAGGGGTACTATTCTGCTGCCTGGCGGGATACAAAAACCGGACGCGCCTTAGGGCTCGCTGTGAAGCTTGAGGACGGAATTGAACGAGCACGCAGCCCACTTGTAATCGCATTGCTGCAAAAATTTGGTGTTTTGCCGAATGAACTCAGCCAAAGCCTCAAACCATTCGCTCCAGGTATAATTCACAACAGCCGGAGAGAGGAAATCGGATATATTAAAATCAGGATTTAAGATGGAAACAACCAGCATGCATTGTGGTTCAAATGAAGATAACAAACCATACATCAGGCATCCTGCGGTCGCCGGACCTTATGGTTTTTATCCCTCGAAACCTGATGTGCTTCTAAATGATATTCGGAGCTATATTGACGGAGCCGAGAAATATGGTGAATCCAAGCCGTTTGGTTTGGTCTCACCTCATGCCGGATATGTATACTCCGGTCCGGTTGCAGGTTGGGCATACCGTCAGATAGTTGACTTCAGTTACAAAACGGTCATAGTCATTTCACCCAGTCATTTTGTCCGATTGCAAAAGGTTTCCGTCATGCCTGCCGGTGCTTATCAAACTCCACTGGGAAATGTTGAAATTGATTCCGAACTTGCCTCGCGACTTGTTGAACTGGGTGGAGAAGGCATGGAGCTTTCACTAAATGGGCACTTAAACTCCGGAATGGGATCTGTTGAACATGCCCTTGAAGTGCAATTACCTTTCCTTCAGGTTGTTCTGGGTGACTTCAAACTCGTCCCGATTATTATTGGGAACACTGGCTGGGATCTTTGTCGGCAACTAGGCAGAGCGTTAGCTGAGGTTGTTGATGATGACATATTAATAGTTGCCTCAAGCGATTTATCGCATTTTCATCCATACAAGCAGGCTATGACCATTGACCAGAATGTTATTAATGCTATTCAAGCTGGAGATGGTGCGACAATAGCAGAGGGCTGCCGAGCAGGAGCTCTTGAAGCTTGCGGAGGGACTCCAATCGCGTCACTGCTTGCTGCTGCTAAGGAAAATGAAAAAACTCAAATTGAAATTCTTCGGCACGCCAATTCCGGGGATGTACCCGGAGGATCAAAAGATCAGGTCGTGGGATATCTTGCCGCAGCGGTGTATTAATTGGGAGTACATTGGAAAACGACAAAAACCATAAAGGACCGGGAGTTGAGCTGACCGAAAAAGAGCAGGAGATACTGCTGGAACTTGCCCGGAACGCCATAGTACAGAAGCTCCAGCCAGACTCAGCGGGTGTAACGCTATCAGAAGATTATCCAGTCCTGAAAGAAGAGCGAGGGTTGTTTGTTACTTTGCACAAGAACTCAGCACTGCGTGGCTGCATTGGTCACCTGAAACCGATGGCACCATTATTAGATGAAGTTCAGAACCTTGCAAAATTAGCAGCGTTCGAAGATCCTCGATTTCCTTCAGTATCTATAAATGAGGTGGCCGATCTCCACCTTGAGATAACTATCCTGAGTCCGATGTATAGAATTGACGACCCGGAAACAGTAATTCCTGGAAAACATGGATTGTTGATTAGTCGTGGATATTATCAGGGAATACTGTTGCCGCAGGTTGCTTCAGAACGCGGATGGGATAGAGAAACATTTCTGGAGCAAACTTGCATTAAGGCGGGTCTCAGACCAGATGACTGGAGAAAAAGCGACACAGAAATCAGCGTTTTTACAGCTTATATCTTTTCCGAATAAAATTTCATTCAAAAACACAAGAAATGTGTGCTGCTTTCCCCGATATTGGAGCTTAAGCGGGAGGCCGGAACTTGACTTGTAATTGACTTGAAGCTATATTTTATAGCTGTAAGCTAAAAGTAGGTTCAAAAAAACGCAGTATAAAGCTGCTGTTATCCTTGGAGGATAGAGTTATCGGCTCAGAACGAAAAATCAGGGTAATCATCGCAAAGCCAGGTCTTGATGGTCATGATCGCGGTGCAAAGGTAATGGCTTCTGCTTTCCGTGACGCAGGTATGGAGGTCATCTATCTCGGACTAAGGCAGACTCCGGAAATGATTGTCGAAGCAGCACTACAGGAAGATGCGGATGTCATTGCACTTTCGATTCTCTCCGGGGCACATATGACAATTTTCCCTCGGGTTAAAAAGATAATGGATGAAAAGGGGCTCAGAGATGTCCTCTTGACTGGTGGTGGTATTATTCCCCAGGAAGAGATGGATGAACTTTCCAGTATTGGTGTCGGAAAACTCTTCGGACCCGG
The DNA here is from genome assembly GCA_018644935.1 of Calditrichota bacterium. Taxonomy (GTDB): domain Bacteria; phylum Electryoneota; class AABM5-125-24; order Hatepunaeales; family Hatepunaeaceae; genus JABGPL01. The sequence goes on from JABGPL010000003.1 coordinate 71,995, forward strand.
AACTTCAGTTAGCGAACCGATTGATTATGTGACACAATGGGTCACAGACAATCGGTTTTCCACAATAGATAATTAATCGGGAGTTATTATGTCCGGTCATTCTAAATGGGCTACGATTAAGCGCAAGAAGGGGAAAACCGATGCCGCGCGCGGTAAGGTTTTCTCAAAGTTGATTAAAGAAATTACCATCGCCGCTCGGATGGGGGGAGGAGACGAAAGCAGCAATCCTCGCTTGCGGACAGCGATCCTTCTTGCAAAGGGCTCCAACATGCCCGCCACAAACATCGAACGCGCTATTAAAAAGGGCACTGGTGATCTTCCTGGCGTAAATTATGAAGAAGTTACTTACGAGGCATATGGTCCGGGGGGAACTGCGTTTCTGTTGGAAGTTTTTACTGACAGTCGGAATCGAACAGTCAGTGAGGTACGTCACCTGATAGGTAAAAACAACGGTAATATGGCAGAGGCTGGTGCCGTTAGCTGGATGTTCAGCCGAGTTGGGCAAATAGGAATACCAGCTGAAGGTATTGATGAAGATGAAGTAATGATGGCTGCGCTTGAAGCCGGTGCTGACGACGTTAAGCATGAAGAAGATTATTTCGTGGTTACAATGGCCCCTGAACTACTTGAAGATGTTCGAGAGGGTATAACCAAAGAAGGTTTTACCATTGAAACTGCTGAAATTGCCATGGTTCCTCAAACCGAAGTCAGAGTTGAGGGTTCACTGGGCAAGCAGAACATCAGGTTGTTTGACCTTCTCGAGGACCATGACGATATTCAACAGGTCTGGACGAACGCTGATATTGACGAAGCTTTGTACGAAGAAGAAGAGTGATAATAGCTGGTGTCGATCCGGGTCTGGCTGCTACAGGTTATGGAGTTATCGAACAAATCGGTAATAGAATCACCCCCCTCGAATGGGGGGTGATACGCTCTGGCGAAGGAACACTTGCCGACCGACTACAGAAAATCCACAATCGACTAGTTGACGTCTTCGAAAATCACAATCCGGACTTGATAGGTGTAGAAGATATTTTTATCGGTCAGAATCCTCGAAGTGCCCTGATGCTTGGTCATGCGAGAGGTGTAATACTTCTGGCAGCGGCTTCAAGGGAATGCCGGGTTTATGAATATCCAGCAAGATCGGTGAAACAATCTGTTGTCGGTAATGGTGGTGCCAGAAAGGAGCAGGTCAGGTTTATGGTTAGTCGTCTCCTTGGAACCGGAGAAAAAAAAATCGCGATGGATGCCTCCGATGCTCTTGCCGTTGCGATATGCTGCTCTATGCGAAATGGTACAAATAAAGTTTAGTGTATGCGATGCAAATCCAATTCACTCCATTTGTCCATAGATAATATGCGATTGCCAATCTACATTTTATTGATTCTAATCTCTGCTCAAATTCTATTTGCTGCAAACCCACGATGTTATCAATGCAACTTAAAAATCCAGCAAACGTACATTGAATATAATGACAATGTTTATCATCCAGCGTGCTATGAAGCAACGGCAGATAGATGTGCTGTGTGCAATGTAATACTGAGCGGTTCAGTGATTGCAATCGAAGGAAAACAATATCATAAAAGTTGTTATGAGGATTCGGTTGCAGAGCATTGTGGTGTATGCGAAAAGCCAATACTGAGCGCGATTATTGAGTATGAGGGGGGACATTATCACGAGGAATGTTATATAAACTCCGTCTTACCACGTTGTGCTGTTTGTGATGAGCCATTGCGAGAAGAGTATCGTGTGGATTACTGGGGAAACAACACACACAAGCGTCATGAGGATGAATATTCTCCTTGCGAATCTTGTGGAAGGTTAATCTCAGATAGATTAACCGGAGGTGGAGTCACTATTGATGACGACCGAAGAATCTGCGGAATATGTTTTAGCACTGCGATATTTGATGATGTTGAAACCAAGGTGCTGGCAAAAAAAGTAAGTTACGACCTCGCCTACTACGGTATAAAAATAGACATGAATGATATACCTGTTATCCTTACAGATCCACAAGAGCTTGCAAGATTAACCGGGCGTATAGGTGAATCGAATGAACTTGGATTAGCGAAGAGTGAAAAGATAACTCGCGCTGGTAATGTGATTAATCGCAGTGATTCCGTTTATGCTATTTATGGCCTGCCTGAAAGAGTTCTTGAGGGCGTTCTAGCTCATGAAATGATGCACGTCTGGATGGCACATAACGCCAAAGAAAAGCCCTCACAAGCTGTCGTCGAGGGTGTTTCTAACTACGCATCATTTTTAATCTACAATTCCAGAAACGATTCTATGGCGAGAATGCTAATCGACAACCTGCAGGCGGATCCAGATTCAATCTACGGAGATGGGTACAGACAGGTGTCGAAATTTGTAGAGCAAAGTGGACTAAAAGAGTTGCTGGATGGGTTGAGGCATGGTACTTTAGATCTCAAGTAGGTTTATTTTAAAACAAAAATATATTGGAGTAAAACAATGGCACTAAAAGACAGAGTAGTCCTTGTCACCGGGGCGGGGCGAGGCATTGGTGCAACAACAGCAAAGATGTTCGCCGAAGCTGGAGCAAAGGTCGTATGTGCTGACATTAATGTTGATTTCGTTGATGAAGTAGTAGAAGAACTGAAAACCTCTGATCTGAAGGCGAGCGCAGCTCAGGTTGATGTAGCACATAAGGATCAGGTTGCCACTTTGGTCGGACAGATCCTGAAAAAATATGACAGGCTCGATATCCTCATCAATAATGCCGGGATAACTCGAGATGCATTGGCGATGAAGATGAGCGAGGAACATTGGGATTCTGTCGTTCAGGTTAACCTGAAGGGAACCTGGATTCCCTGTCAGGCGGTAATTCGTCCCATGCGCAAGAACCGCTGGGGTCGCATCATTAATACTGCTTCGATTGCTGCACGGGGAAACCCCGGGCAAGCAAACTATTCAGCAACCAAAGGGGCAGTAATCTCCCTGACACGCACATTGGCACTCGAGCTTGCAACTTCAGGAATCACAGTCAACTGCGTAGCACCGGGCGCAATAATGACCCCAATGCTGGAAAAAGTCCCGGAAAAGACCCGGGAAGTGTTCATAAACCGAATCCCGGTAAAACGATTCGGGACTCCGGAAGACATAGCCAGCACCCACCTCTTCCTATGCAGCGAAGGTGCAGCATATATAACAGGTCAGGTAATTCCGGTAGACGGTGGGATGAGTATCGGAATGTAGGTGGAGAGAAGTATTGTAGGGAACAAATTATCGAAATAACGACGAACCGTAGGGGCACGTCGCCACGTGCCCTTCACCCTAACAAACCAAAATTAGAACAATTCGGAAAACCAACATCAGACTCAATACCAACTATAATCAGGCTGTTCAAATCGGCATGTACTTTACAAATAAATGCATTTCGCAATATGCCTCGTTTTCCCGTTTGGCAAAGAGGATATTATGAACATGTGATTCGAGACGAAAGGGAATTAGAGAAAACCAGAGAATATATTGTGAATAATCCCCTAAAATGGGATTTGGATCGGTTTAATCCGGATAAAATTTCACATCCAAACAAGAGGTGAGATTGTAGGCAGTCGGAATAGGGCACGTGGAACGAGCCCCTACAATTATTAGCATTTCCCCCTTTTTTCCAAATCCTTCGCCTCATCCCAAAATACATCCATCTCTTCCAATGTTGCTTCGTCAGTTGTTCTTCCTGTTTCGGCTAATCTTTTTTCGATGTGTTTGAATCTGCGGATGAATTTTTCGTTGGCTCCTGTCAGGGCTACTTCGGGGCAATGCTTTACGTATCGGGCGACATTAACTACGACAAAAAGTAAATCACCCAACTCTTCACCGATTTTTTCGGGATCACCAATCTCAATTGCTTCTTTTAACTCGGCTAACTCTTCATCAACCTTCTCCATAGCACCGTCTATCTCTGGCCATTCAAATCCGACACGAGCGACCTTTTCCTGGATTTTTCTTGCTCGGACAAGTGCTGGCATTGACATCGGGATTGCATCGAGGCTGTGTTTTTCTTTGCCTTCAGTTCCCTTGGCGTCGTTCCAGCTTTTCAGGGCTTCTTCCTGATTATTCGCAACTCGCTCGCCGAAGACGTGCTGGTGACGACGTATCAGTTTATCAGCAAGGTCAGAAGCAACATCTCCAAGATCAAAAGCACTTCTCTCAGCTGCAATTTCGGCATGGAATATCACCTGCATAAACAGATCACCGAGCTCTTCACGCATTAAATTGTCATCAGCTAATTTAACGGTGTCGATAAACTCATAGGATTCTTCAAGGAGGTTTTTGAGCAGTGATTCATGTGTCTGCACTTTATCCCAGGGACATCCCCCCGGAGCACGCAATTGCGACATGATACGAATCACAGTTGATATCTTTTCAAGCATCCCCTCTGGGAGCTCGAATTTGTTTTTCAGGTTGTCAATTATCTGTTGTTTTGTTTTTGTTAGCAAAGTTGTCTCGTGTCAAATTTGTTGAAAAGCCAAGCATGCTGGCTTTAGTCGATGAAGGACGGAGTTTCGTAACAGCATTAAAGAATATAAAGAAAAGCCCTACCATCTTGCAAAGCGGCAGGGATAAAAGACAACGAAAACAAATGGGATACTTATCCTTAGTTATTCTTTTCTTCTTTTAGAAGTTTTTTCTGCTTTTTCTTGAGAAGTTCAATTATGTTGACAACTGGTAGAAAATATGGTCCTTGTGGAAATAATCCTGTTGCTTGAGCAATGATTCCCCTGGCAGACCCATACAAGTTAGCTAAACAAAGTGAAGGAACATAACTCCTAAGTTCTTCTTCTTCCAAAGTATCCGGGAATGAAATTTCAGCAGAAACTTTAATACTGATAAAATCAATCATTATTTCTTTATTTCGAGGAGGTTTATAAGTAATATTTAGGGTTATAACAAATTCGTTATGATTGTCATGTTTAGCAACAAAAAAGTCTATATCAATATCTTCAGGATATTCTTTTTCTTTATCCTGATTAAAAGGTTTTTCAAGTGGTATTACCTTAATCTCCCAAACCCAAATTCTTTTTAGAGTCATATCAAGATTCAACAACTTAAGTTACCTCTGTTGGATTTTGGTATTATTGACCATTTATCATCACTTCTTTTCTGTGAATTATATAACATCACTGGCGAATCTTGATTCGCCAGTGATTGGGGTAGCATCAAGTAATTCGAGCTTGTAACTTCTAAAATTCGATGCAGAAGTTCATCTTCGGTTGAACGTCGGGTTAGCAATTCATTGCAATAAGAATTAAGACTGACGCCTTCCTCCTTAGCTTGTTTTGCCAATTGAGCATGTAGCCCAGATGAAGTTCTTAGAACAAATTGACCGCTATATTTCTTTACATCCTCATCTTCATCACTTGGCATCGGGATAGGCATGTTTTTTTCAAACAGATATTCAAATGTTGCTTTTCGTGCTTCATTAAGTTCATCAATCGCTTCTTCAAGCGTTTCACCAAATCCAAACACAGAACCACTGCCTAAATCAGGATGCCAAACCCAAAACCCTCCTTCTTTCTCAATGAAGGTTGTTGGGTATTTTAAATCCAGATAGTATTGAATTTCGTGTTTCATAGTACTCCCTCTAAATGAGTTTGTTGAACTCTAAATATGTAATCGCGTTGCAAATCTTGTTCAAATAGATGCCCTTAACCATCCTTTTGTCTTTTCCTCCTGTAGAAACGGGAATGGTAATTCTGCCATCTCGAAACTGTAGATTTGTGTGTAAATCCGGGTGCAGAGCTATCCAATGTGATCCTCTCGGGCTTGGTTCAACCGTAAATCCAATTGATTCAAGCATTTTCTTAATATCTTTGAATTCAACTGTAGGTGGTGTTTTACCTTTCGAGCAAAGTTTATCACGTAGTTTTACAAAACATTTTGGACGGCTCATATTCTCCCTTATTTTGATTACATAGTACTAAATATAGTACTATGATCAGAATATTGCAACTTCAGATGGGTTTATATTCAAGAACTGATATTTATGACACAAATTAGATGTGACCTTTCTCACATTAGAGCCACCGACTGGAATCGAACCAGCGACCTGATCATTACGAATGACCTGCTCTACCGACTGAGCTACGGTGGCTTGATAGAAAATACTCTCAAAAAAGAGTAATCCTAAATATATCCGTCAGGGAAATGGAATGTCAATGAAATTGTAGATTGATTTGGGCTGATCCCAATTTCAGTTGCGACAATTCTATTCATTACCGTGGAGTTTGGATTGTACATGCAGCGTGTCGACAGCTCGATCCAGACCTTCGATCTTAAAGCGAGCTGTTATCAGAGCAATTCCCTCTTTTCTGGCTACGAATGTAACTTGTTCCCTAAAACCAGCTGGATCAGCTGGATTTGTAAATGCTCCCAGATTTGGAGAAATGCTTCCAACAGAATCGGGTTGAACATAAAAGATGACCTTCTCACCTGAAAGTTTGTTTCCATCCCGATCTGTGAGCTCACCAGCAAACTGAACGCTCTCTCCAACAAACATTTCTGGAGCAACGTTATTGTGGAGACTAATGTTCAGAGTATATGCTGGTCGTGTAACCGGTGGATCTGTGACCCCATCATCACAAGCATCGCAGCCAATTATTAGCATGATCCCACAAATCGTAGTAAAAAAAATCTGAGCTAATCGTTGAGTTTTTTTAATCCTCATGATGCTTCTCCTCAATCGTGTAGGTTTTTTTTAATCTGTAAAATTGACTTGATGTCAAATCCAGCAGAAGAGGTGAATAATTATTCGCCCTCATAAATCTATCTCCTTACCAGCCGTGGGTCCATTGCATCACGCAAACCTTCACCAACCAGATTTAGGACTGTAACGGTTAAAAAGATAGCAAGACCCGGGAAAGTGGTGATCCACCAACCCGCAGGTAACAATTCCCTTGCTTTTGCGAGAATTGAACCCCAGGATGCAACGTTTGGCGGCACTCCGAAACCGAGGAAAGAGAGACTCGATTCGGTTAGAATGGCTACAGCGACTCCAAATGTTGCTGAGACGAATACAGGTGCCATCGCATTTGGCAGCACATGCCGAAATATGATTCGGGGTGTCCGAAAACCGAGTGCTTGAGATGCAGAGACATAATCTATATTCCTGATCCGGAGGAACTCTCCGCGGACAAGTCGCGCTACACGAGCCCATCCGGTCAAGCCAATTACAATCATGATATTGTAAATGCTTTGTGGCAGATAAGCGACGATAGCGATAATCAGGAAAAAGACCGGGAAACACATCATTAATTCGATCATTCTCGAAATGCCAATATCAATCCATCCTCCGAAATATCCTGCCAGAGCACCGAAAAATATCCCGATAGTCATATAGATAGAAACCGCAACCAATCCAATCGAAAGGGAAATGCGAGTTCCGTATATCATCCGACTCAAGACGTCTCGCCCGGTATCATCAGTTCCAAGCCAATGCTGCCATGTGGGTGGGGTGATAACGTAATCCAGATCATAATCATTCGGTGAAAAGGGAATAATTGGGAAGACTACCCAGTCGATTTTTCTCTCTGATTCGGGTTTTCTGCCATCCATTTCGACAAGAAGCTTAAACTTCTTATTGCGGAAATCTGCTGGCCAGCGTGACAATCCAAGATCGGTCAAATAACCGCGAATAACCGGGCTGTAGACCTTTCCATCATATTTCATCAGCAATGGTCTGTCATTGGCAAGAAAATCTGCGCCAATTGCGATCACCACCAGCACAACAACGGTCCACAATCCTGCCATCGCCAGACCATTGCGTCGGAATTGCCGGGCAACAAGAGCGAAATAGGAATTGTTTTTTTGTTTAGTTTCGGACATTATCTATCTGATTTATGGTTTTGACAGTATTTTGTAATTGTGAAATCCTGTTGACAGATCCATTCAGCTTTTTCAAAAATTTCTAATGAGTGATGTCAGGTGTTATCACCTGACACTTAAGCCGTTGTTTATCCATCAGGTGATGACACCCGACAGACACTCATTGGATATAATCGGGCAGACAACATGAATCTGTCCGAAATAGGCACTATACTATAATATACATGAATTTATCGTCGGAACAAACCAAATTGCAGGTGATAGCAAGTGTTGAGAAGCTTGCATTGCCATTAACCGCCAATTGATAAAGCAATGCAAGGCTTTGCCTATCTTGACATAACAACAAAAAACACACTGGGGCACAGAAGTGTGTGCCCCAGCATGATATATTTGTATAAAACATCCTTCAGAAAAGGGGCTTATCAGAACCAGTAAGAAACTCTGGCAATAACTAACCGACCCATTTCAGGTGCACCAATGAATTCGAGGTGTTCTTCGTTGAGCAGATTTTGAATCGTTACATTTAGTCTGGTCTGATTGATGCTCGGGATTGGTAAATCGTAACCGATGTTTAGGTCAGCGACAGTGTAAGAATCAACAGTGCCCATACCAATCACTGACAGTGACTGGAATTCACCGACGTGCCGGATTCGAAGCTTCGCATCCAGACCACACCTGGCATTGTTATATCCCAAACGGAAAGCAAACTTGCTCTTTGGGGCATTCAGAGAGACATCAGCGATACCGTCAAGTTGTTCAAACATGTTTTTGTCAGTATATGAATATGTTCCACCAATTCGCCATTCGCTATTGAGGATATAGGTGAACCCAAATTCACCACCGGTCAGGGTTATACTGTCTTCAAAGTTACGGTAGGTCACGACGACGTCCGTTGCATTCTGTTGTTCCTGAGGGGATATCAAACCTATTGGCAGAGGACCAAACTTTTCCGCAATACCAGTAGCAATTGCTATTGCTTGAGCTTCAGCCTGTTCAGCAGGAATGCCCATTGCCATAAGCTTTGGTGTCATATCGGCTGCAAGAACACCTACAAGTGATGCTGCGTTAATAAAAACATGGGGAGTTTCAACACTTAGCGGACCGACATAATCGTCGATTCGAGATTGGTAAATTGCTGCGCTGACTAAGAGTTTGTCTGTGATCAGCCCTTTATACCCAATCTCCATGGTCGAGGTAGTTGTTTCTTTAATCGGTTTGATATCTGCAACGGCTCTCTGTGGATTAATAAATGGCATATTATCCGGTCCCATAGGCATATCTGAATCATAATCGGTATTCAAAACTTGCAACACGCCAGGGATTATTTGACCCAGAGCATCCGGCAGTAACTGACCTAACAATGCTTGCTCACCAGGATCAGTAGTACCAGCAATTGCCATACCACGAATTGCGGGCCAAACAGAATTCACATCCGGAGGTAGGTATGCATTACCAATACCCATTACGCTACCGTACAGCGAAACCATCTGAGCTCTGCCATCAAGGAATTTGAAGCTGAAGCCGTCCTCAGGAACGCCTCGACCCCAGACATCAAACATGGTAGATCCTAAACCTAAAGCTGGATCAAGTGGTTGTGAAGAGGCAATCAGGTCGAGAAAGAGGTTGTTTGAAGTTGGGGTACTATATGCACGGTTGTATGTCAAACGGAAATTATCATTCTCTGTTGGTTTATAGACTATGGCTGCCCGAGGAGATAACACAGGATCTTCGAGACGATTGTGCTGGTCATACCTGCCTGCGGCTACGAAATCGATCTTTTTAGTAATTGCGGTTTCTGATTGCAGATAAACACCTATTTCGTCGATGTCATCGTCATCTTCGTTTCCGCCGTTAATTGTCCCTTCTGTCTCTGGACGGGTCATCAGGATATCGACACCATATGTAAACTGCTGCCGCATACCGAGTTTAGTTGCATTTTGAACCTGAGCAACGAGCAAACTGGATTTGTCAACGAGGAGGCTGAGAGTGTCAGGGCGCAGGAGTCTACTGTCTCCAGCATCGCTCATATTGTAAAAGATCTGGGCAAAAAAGTCTTTATACAGTATTCTTCCCTGTACAAAACTGTAATTCCATTTGTCACTCTGAGCCCAGCCTAACCCGGTTGCTTCAAGGTTGGTTGCCTGGTTGAAACCGCCATTTGCGATAATCGTCAGATCTTCTGAAACACGGTAATCAACTCGTGCATCTGCGGAAATTTTTTCAATATCAAAATTCCGCTCATTTGAAATCATTTCGTTGCCAGAACCAATGGAATCGGGTTCAGCAAGATCATAAGATCTCCAATCATCTGCCTGCTGGTACTGCGCTGAAACCTTGTATGCGACTTTATCATTTATTATTCCAGCATGACGAGCTGTGCCCATAAAGATACTGCGCTCACCCCCACCAAGCGAGACCATTGTTCCGGGAGAATCGAAAGGTGATTTGGTGATAATATGAAAAACACCATTCGCGCTGTTAGGTCCATAAAGAGCTGATCCTGGTCCGAGAACAACCTCAATTCGATCTATGTCTTCGTTAACCATCGTGTAAAAATTGTGAGCATTTATCCGCAAAGAAGGGACACGGGCAATGCGGTTGTCGGTCAATGAAAGCAGAGTTCCGGAAAAGATATTATTGAAACCGCGAACGACCACGTTTCTCTGGCTGACGCCATTCTTAACAACATCAACTGCAGGTAAACCCTCAAGATGTTCAGCTGGAGTCATCGTCGGTTGTGCCTTGACCTCTTCACTGCTTACAACTGAAACAGCCGCAGGGGCTTCAAGTATCTTTTCCTGTCGTTTGGAAATGGAAACAACCACTTCCTGACCGAGGAGTGCAACTGGCTTGAGGGAGAACTCAACCGTCAGAACAGCATTTTCTTCAATTGTGAGAATGGCGTTATTGGTTTTATAACCGATACATGAGGTTTCCACCTCAATGTTACCCTCAGGTATATCTTTTATAACAAAACCGCCGTTTAAGTCTGATGCGGTTCCCAGTGGTTCTTTCAGAGTCTCAACCACAACGACAACATGAGCTCCGGCAATTCCGTCGCCGGTTTTCTCATCAATAACACGACCATTGAGTGTAGCCGTCTGCGCTATTAATGTTAGTGGTAACAGCCCGAATAATAATCCGGTAATAAGAGTTAAAAAAAGAATGGAAGGCTTCTTGCCCATTTTGTTTCTCCCAGAGAAGAATTATCTGTAGCACCTGCAAGCAAGTAATGATGGTTCCCGGCTGAGTTGGTAAGTTGGAAAGTACTTGGGCAAAACAACCTTACTTGCGTCAGGTTATAAATTTCAGGCAAACAAGAATCTGCAGAAGTCCCTGAAGATTCTTGCGGGGTAATATAACTCAATATCTTACTAAATGCAATACCAATAAAAAAAACAGGGACACGATATCTCGTGTCCCTGTTGTAAAGCCTGTTTACATGATCACAATCAATATAAAACAGTTGCTTCCATAGATCAGCCCTGAATTAACTCGATGGAATCTCGCGCAATTACCAATTCTTCATTGGTAGGAATAACCATTGTGCGGACACCTCTACCAAAGTCGATGAACCGTTCTGATGTGTCACGATTTTTGTTTTTTTCCGGGTCGAGTTCTATATTAAGGAGTTTTAGCTCATTCAATGTCCGGGTTCTGACTTCGTATGAATTTTCACCGATTCCACCGGTAAACACGATTCCGTCTACACCACCCATTGCAAATGCATAGGCTCCGATATATTTTCTGATTCTGTAGCAGAACATATCAAGTGCCACTTCAGCCCGACTGTTTCCGGCAAGTGCTTCAGATTCTATCTCACGCATATCGTTCGAGAGACCTGAAATTCCATATAGACCGGAGTGTTTATTTATTAGCGAGTTTGCCTCAGAATTTCCCAGATCTTCCCGGCTCATGATATAGAGCAGGGCTGCCGGATCAATATCGCCACATCTCGTTCCCATAATCAAACCCTCTACCGGAGTGAAACCCATAGATGTGTCAATAGAAACGCCGTTTTTAACAGCAGCAATACTGCACCCGTTGCCGAGATGACAGGTAATCAGCTTTAGATTTTCAACCGGATTATCCATCATCGCAGCCGCTCGATCTGCTACATAACGATGGGATGTACCATGGAAACCATAACGACGAAGCCCATATTTTTTGTATAAACTGTAGGGGAGGGCGTACAGATATGCATAGTCCGGAATGCCCTGATGAAACGCCGTGTCAAAGACTGCAACCTGAGGTTTATCATTCAGCATTTCGCGACATGCCATAATCCCTTTTATATTGTGAGGATTATGAAGGGGTGCCAGTTCGATACATTCATAAAGCTGCTTCATCACCTCATCGTCGATTAATACCGATCCTGAGAATTTTTCCCCACCATGAACAACTCGATGACCAATAGCATCAATGTTGTTTTTATCTTCAATTACACCATGTTCGGGTGAAAGCAACACCTCAATTATCGATTCGATTGCACCTGCGTGGTCAGGAATCTCAATTGCTTTTTTCAGGTTGTTTCCGTCGTGGCGATTGTGACTCATCAATGCACCTCTTGAGCCGATTCGCTCGACGAGTCCCCAACACAGGCATTTCTCTGTTTCCATTTCGTAGAAACGATACTTTGCTGAACTTGACCCACTGTTCAGTACCAAAATATTCATGCTTTTTCCAAATTTACTTTTTTGTTTAAGTTTTGCAGATCAGGGGAGTAAGAATATTCTTATACTTCGAAGTCAGACGAAGCGAAAAGAACTCATAATTCTACACTCCCATGCGTCATCAGAAATATAACATCAGACCTCCTGTCTTGTGACCGATCTGTATCACAAAAAGGGACATTTGTGAAATTTTTAATTAAACTAGCGTATATTTGAGCAGTGGTTCATTTCGAGCACACTATCGGCAAGTTGATCGACGAGGTTCAGGTCGTGAGAAATCCACACCAAACCACAACCCTGTCCCTTTAACCTGTTGGTGAGTTCTATTATCTGATGAATACCTTTATAATCAAGCCCTGCTGTTGGTTCATCGAAAATAAACCATTGGCAGTTCATCGCGATAACTCCGGCCAGAGCGACTCTCCGTTTTTCACCACCGGAAAGAGACATTGGGTTCTTACCGCGAAATTCATCAACATCTAATCCTACATACTCTAGGGCACCTAATATTCTGTTTTCAAGATCAGATCCCTTCAGCCCCTGATTGGCAGGGGCAAACCCCACTTCTTCCCAAACTGTCGGCGCAAATATCTGAACTTCAGGATGAGCACCTGCCCAACCGATCTGTTTAAGTCTATTTTTTGCATTAAAAGCTGTAAATCCACTATCCTGATCACGAACTTCAATCTTCCCGGAAATTGGCTCGTGAAATCCTTTCAGTATTTTCCCTAAGGTCGACTTGCCGGAAGCTGACGGACCGATCAGAGCTGTAATTTGACCCGCGGAAATCGAGCAGTTGAAATTTTTGAGCACCTGAGACTGCATACCTGTATATGAGAAACACAGATCAATAACTTCGATTTTTGACGTGCCACCTCGTTCCCACGCTCCAGCGTGGGAACGAATCTGCAAGAAGGTGAGTCCGGTGTTTTCAAGCTTTTCGGTGGTAAGAATTGATTCAGGGTTTCCCTTATCAATTACTAGACCATCTTTCATCAACCAGATTTCGTCTGCATTAGTATTTTCATCAGATCTGGTGGATATCCAGAGTATACCCATTTTCGATGAGAAGCTGAGGATTTTTTCTAATATCTGATCTTTCCAGTTGGGATCGAGAAAAGCAGTAACTTCGTCGAGAATCAGAAAATCAGGTTTCATAACGACAACAGAAGCCAAAGCGACTAACTGCTTCTGCCCATCGCTGAGATGTTCGGGAGGTGTATCGCGAATATCAGTTAAATCAAATGTAACTAGAGCAGCTTCAATTCTTTCAATCATCACCTCGGGTGGCATCGCCAAATTCTCCAAACCCCACGCCAGTTCATTTTCAACAGAAGAAGCCATAAGCTGTTCGTCAGGATTCTGAAACAGCAACCCAATCCCATTCCACCCTTCACCAAGAGGTTTCCCATTCAGAATTACATCCCCGGAATCCGGTTCAATCAACCCACACATAACCTTAGCAAGAGTACTCTTGCCGCAACCATTCTCTCCGAGAAGCGCAATCCGCTGTCCGGATTTGATCTGGCAGGAGATATTGTTTAATGCTGGAGAGGTTGCTCCGGGGTATTGGAGGGAGATGTTTGTTAGTTGGAGTGTCATAGATAATCAGGTGCCTTTCCCCAAATAAATATTCAATCGTTCCATCAACTTTTCCGTGACCCCAGCGTGGTTAGTTACAACCTTTGTAGCTGCTTCAGATGCATAGTTGTATTCTGTTGGATCTGCGAGCCAGTTGCCCCATAACTTCTCAAGGTCGGATGTGGTTTCTACTAAGTAGCCGCCTTTGTTCTTGATTAGCAACCCCGCTTCGTGGCTCACGTGGTTGTGGGGTCCGAATGTTACGGGTAATTTGTGTGCTGCCGGTTCTATTACGCTATGAACTCCGACTCCGAAACCTCCTCCAACATATGCTGCCCAGCCGACTGTGTAGATGTCTGCCAGTATCCCCATGCCGTCGACGATGATTACATCTGCTTCGATGCTCTCGCCATTCCACTGCGAGAGCTTAATAACTGTGGCTCCTATTGCTTCGGCTGAGTCGATGTTGCGTTGTAATGCTTCCGCTGTTGGCTCGTGAGGGGCTATCAGCAATTTAAGCTCAGGGATTGATTTTCGCAAATTTGCGAATGCATGGTAGACGATTTTTTCGCCTGGAGGCCATGTGCTGCCAGCAACGATTATTTTGGATTTGCCGAATGCTGCCTTTAATGTTTTGAATCGTTCTCGTCCCAGCTCAGCCCGGCGCAGGACGCGGTCGTAGCGGGTGTCTCCACCGACTGCAAGCTCCGTTCTTCCTGTTAATAACGGTTCTATTCGGTCTGAGTCTGCCTGGCTGACCGTCCAGATGAAAGTCAGGTGCTTCATGAACAGCTTGTGAAATCCTTTTACTATCGGGAAATTTCGTTTGGATTTGGGGTGGAAATTGGCGTTGATTAAACCGATTGGGATTTTTAGAGCGGACGCTGCACGAAGCAAGTTGGGCCAGAAATCGTGTTTGAATATTAGTACTGCCATCGGTTCGAGCCTTGCCAGCAACTGAAGCTGCTCAATCAGATAATCCATTGGCAGGAATCCAAACGCCCATAGTCCATCAGTCGCTTCAACGGCAGGTCTTGCAGAAGGCGAGGAGAATGAAACTGCTATTCGCACCTCCCCGGATTCTTGCAACCTTTCAATCAGCGGTCGTGCTCCCTCATATTCTCCCGTGGAAGCGACGTGAATCATTACGACTGGTCGATCATCTATTTTTCCAATTGTCCAGCCACGAATTCCTTTTCCGCGCCCGTTCAAAGCTGCTCGCAATTTCTCATTTTTCAGCGCAGGGATTCGTGCGAGCGTAGTTCCAATAAAGGTGGCAGCTTCATAGAGCTTCATCCGAAATCCGCCGGATTTCAGGGCGGTTCGGTTGAAGTGGGTGGTATCGGATTCTGAGGATGTGAAATTCTGCATGAGTTAGTCTCTTCCCCCCCTGCGTGTAGGGGGGGGGAGGGGGGGGTAATCCGCGCTTGTGCGGACGTTATGTTTACATGTTGAGTTCTCTGGATTCCTGCGTTCGCAGGAATGACGAACAGTTATGTTTCTCGGGTAAGTTGTTGTTTCCTGTACTCTGTTTTCTGGGTTCCCGTCTTTGCGGGAAGGACGAGTTTGGGG
>JABGPL010000030.1 GCA_018644935.1 Calditrichota bacterium
GCTCTCAATCTAAATTCCACGGTTGCTTTCATCGCAAAAAGTAGGACGGTCATTCATGCCCGCTCATCACGCGAAGCGGGATTCAGGGGTGATGATGTTCGATTAATAGTATCATAACATAGGTTACAACAGTTCAAAGACAAGAATAAATTATTCACTTTTCAGATTGACAAATCTGGTCATTTTTATAATTAAAAAAAAGGAATCAAATTGGATCCTTCAATTTTGGCTGGAATCTTAGCAAAACCCGTAATACAAGGGATGTTTTCATTATTAAAAGAACAATTTAATAAAGATCAAGCACCTAAAGACATTAAGGTAAAAGTAGAAAATCATCTTACAGAGATTATCAATTGGAGCGAAAATGTCCAGTTTTTTGAAATGCACAAGTCAAAAAACACTGATGATTGTACAGTAAAGTTACAATTCGGCATACCAAGAAAATTTCGAAGTAGTGAGCGAAAAGAAATCGAAGAGGAGAGCGACCTTCTTAAGATGCCTGGAAATATACTAATAATTGGTGATCCCGGTGCCGGAAAAACCACTACACTTAAAAGAATTTCCAGACATACACTCTTTTCTGAAACTGAATTAGAAAAATATCACGACTATTTTCCATTATTAATTAAATTGCGTGATATTAACACATCCATTTATGTTGAGATTGCAAAAACCCTTGGTTTTGTTGTTCGTGAGGTGAGAAAAAAAATTACAGGAAAGACAACTCTTTTCATAGGAGAAGTTGAACATTTCATAGGCGATGAAAAGTTGGATGTGGTCATACCTAAATTACTGAACAAATCGCATATATTGTTGTTGGTTGATGGTTTAGATGAATTACCCAGAGAACATAAAGGTCAATTTGAAAGCGATTTTACAAAATTAGGCAATAAGCTTACAACAAGTAAAATCATTCTTACCTGTAGGTCAGGAGGATATTCACATTACATAGATGGTTTCACCGTTTTGGAAATCTGTCCCCTGGAAGATTTCCAAATTAATGAAATAATCCAAAAATGGGCAGATGAACCGGAGATTTTCAAGTCAACCTTAGCTAAATACCCCTATTCTGATCTAGCAAACAGACCTCTTTTTTTGAATCAATTAATAATCACATTCAATTATTATGGTGAGCTGCCAAATCAACCATCAGAAGTATATGAGAGAATTATTAATCTAATGCTCATACAATGGGACTTGCATAGAAAAGTGAGACGAAAATCTAAATATGCAGATTTCAAGCCAGAGAAAAAAATAAAATTTCTATCCGCTTTCGCTTACAACTTAACTTATAAGATAAAATCAAAGACGTTTACAAAGAAAGATTTGATCTCAACATTTCAAAAGATCCACAACAAATTCAGACTTCCCCCGAATGAAGCTGAATTAGTTGCTGAGGAAATTGAATCACATACAGGGATTATTTCAAAAACTACTGATCATGCATATGAATTTTCACATCTTTCTTTACAAGAATTTTTATGTGCACTATATATTGTTCGTGAACCAATTGGGGAGATGAGTTCGATCTATTTAAAGGAATACCCTCCACCAGTTGCTATAGCAATCGCTATCTCATCAAGTCCGGAAAAAATGTTATCAAGCTTAATCTTAAGGGACGAGAATTTTTCAAGTATTTCGAATGAGTCCTTAAAGATACTCTTATTTCGTCTACTGGTTGAAGATCCGGTATTTTCAGTATCAACTGAACTTGGAATGGCAATACTAAAACTGTTTTTCTTGTTTTCCGAAGACACTGAATTGATTTCTGTTCTCGAAGAATACACTAAGTTTGATGAAGTTATTAACTCGATTTGCACATCGATAAACTTGTTTCGAGTGGATATGGAAAAATCTAATGGCGTTAACTATTATATAGTAAGGAGATGCAGTTTCTTGACGAAGCTGCAAGTTCAGACCCCAGAAGGGGGACCTGTGCCAAGATTTCTCTTAGAGAGAATAATGAAAATCAGCAATTCTCACCTCGAAGAATACCTAGGTGATTTCTTTTTTGTTCCTAATTAAGGGACTTTGAAGAAAGTCGGGGAAATTAGGTTACATTAATATGCTAAACTTGAAGGTTTAGGCACAGAAACGGATTGGGAGAATTACCCTTAAAAACCCCAATCTCGTAGCCGGTGACACATTCTGCCTGTAAGCTCACGAAAGCTGGATCGAGTCCAAAATGAGTAGGCTGGTCATCCCTGCCCGATCTACTGGTACAACCCAAATTGTCAAAGATATCTATGCCAACTCACAAACCCTGGACCCGAAACGAAATAATCCTTGCGATCAACCTGTATTGCAAAATCCCTTTCGGGAAAATACACAACCGGAATCCAGATATTATCGAACTTGCGCGGATTATCGGGCGGACTCCAAGTGCTGTTAGTTGGAAACTGGCTAAATTCGCGCATATTGATCCTTCTTTGGCGCGGGAAGGAGCTTCAAATGTTAGTCGGCTGGATGGGGAAATATGGGGTGAATTCTTTAATAATTGGGATGATCTGGCGTTTGAAAGCGAACAACTTTTGAAGAGCTTCGGGAGCGTAGAACCTGTGCTGGAAATGGAAGAAGAAATTATCCATATTCCTGATGGTCTCGAAAAAGAACGGTTGATCAAGTCTCTTGTCAACCAGTGGTTTTTCCGAAAAGTGGTTCCGGTATCTTACAATTTTTCATGCTGCATTACCGGGATATCGGACGACCGCCTCCTCATCGCCAGCCACATAATCCCGTGGTCAAAAGACATTAAAAACAGGACTAATCCCCGAAATGGTCTCTGTCTCAATTCACTGCACGACAAGGCGTTCGATTCGGGATTAATTACCATAGATAAAGACAGCAGAGTTGTCCTATCCTCGTCCCTGAAAAAGTCAAACAAGTCTTGGATCAATGACCATTTCCTCCGCTACGAGGGAACCCCAATCCGCCAACCCAAACGTTTCCTGCCGGAAAAGATCTTTTTTGAGTATCATCGGGAAAATATTTTTGTGGGGTGACTGTGTGGCTTGGGCTACTTGTTGCCCAAGTTTCTTTACTAATCAGATTTCACATATAACAGTGCTTGGAATAATTTTCGCGTGCGATAGATTGTTTGTGTTGCTATCTCTGGAGTAGCGAAGCTTGCTTCGCGCCTTTCCATAAAATTTATAGCGCGAAGCAAGCTTCGCTACTCCGGTTGATAATACGAAAATACTTTCGAGCATTGTTATAAACTGGATTTGTGCTTTATTGTCCAATAAAGAAACCCGGGTAATAAATAACCCGGGCCACACTCACGTTTGGGCTCATCGAGATACTGTTTTTGCTGGATGAGTATAAGGGTTGAAGATTTTCAACCCCTATGGTGACTTGCATTGTCTTCTGAACATTTGCATATTGCACATAAGTACAGAATAATTTTTGAGTAGAAAATGACAGGTGAACTCACTCCGCATGGCGGTGAAATACTGATCTATCAGACGGAAAGTGGACGGACGAAAATTGATGTTCGGCTCGAAGGTGAAACGCTCTGGCTCTCTCAGGCGGGATTGGCTGATCTCTATCAGACCTCAATTCCGAATGTAAATATTCATATTAAAAACATTTACGATGAAGAAGAGCTGTCGCCCGGTTCAACTATTAAGGATTTCTTAATAGTTCGATCTGAAGGCTCCCGAAAGGTGGGTCGTCAATTGAAACATTATAATCTGGATATGATAATATCCGTTGGCTACCGCATCAAGTCCCACACAGCAACGCGTTTTCGCCAGTGGGCTACGCAGCGTCTCAGGGAGTATATCGTTAAGGGTTTTGTCCTCGACGATGAGAGGCTTAAGAATCCCGACCAGCCGTTTGATTATTTTGAGGAACTGCTGCGCCGGATTCAGGATATCCGGACATCCGAGCGGCGATTTTATAAGAAGATCACTGATATCTATGCGACCAGTGTCGATTACGATCCCACCACAGAGACCAGTATCCTCTTTTTCAAGACTGTCCAGAACAAACTACATTGGGCTGTTACCGGAAAAACGGCTGCGGAAATAATCCACGACCGTGTCGATGCTGGTAAATCCAATATGGGGCTAACGAGCTGGCGTGGGGAAAAAGTTCGCAAAAGTGATGTGACTATTGCCAAGAACTACCTTGATGAGGATGAATTACGCGTTCTGAACAATCTTGTCGAACAATATCTCGTGTTTGCAGAAGGTCAGGCAATGCGTCGAATACCAATGTATATGAAAAATTGGGTCGAAAAGCTTCATGGATTCCTTCAATTAAACGATCGCTTAATACTGGCGGATGCCGGGAAAATATCACACGAATTGGCAATGGAACTGGCTGAGAGTGAGTACGAGAAATTTAACCTGAATCAAATAAGATTAAATGACCCGCTTGAGAGCGATTTTGATAAAGCTGTTAAGAAGATTGAGTCTGAAAAGGGGCAGTTTAAAGGAAAGGAGCAATAAGGTTGAATATTTTCAACCCCATCACCACAATACCACAACACCCCACTTTTCCGTCACCTTCCGTCACTTTTCCGTCACCACCTCAATCCACCACCCACAGCCAGTTTCCGCCAAAAGGGTGACGAAGTGACGATAATTCTTGCTATCCCAGGTCTTTCCTGTACACTTCGATAAAACTAGATTTTTACAAATAAATGCATTACCCATATGTCTTGATGTTAAAAAGAAATCTGCAAAATTATTTATTCCAATTGTGCCGAAAATTTGCTATCTTGTCGTATTGTGGAAAACCGGACTCCGATTTTCTGAAGGCATACATAAGTTAAAATTTGACGGAGGTATTTAGCATGAAATTTTCCCCGAATAAAACGGTTCGTCTAATTGTCTTACTTTTAATCATTTTTATCTCAAACCCCCAAATTACCCTGGCATGCGAAAACGAGGAGCCACCAGATCCATTCGCAACTGACGTTTTTGACTTTCTAAAAGTCTCACCTTATGAGATTTTCCTGAAAGCAAATGACCACTATGCAAATGGTGAGTACGAGGAAGCGATCAGAGATTATCTTGATGTTATCAGACTGGACCACAAAGCCTTAAACTCGCTGTACAACATCACATGCTGCTATGCAATGCTTGGGAAAGACACCCTGGCAGCGACAAGTCTGATGAGTTCCTTCCAGGCGGGTAACGTTGACATCTATAGAGCGCAAAATGAAGAGCAATTCGAGAATGTGAGAGAATCCGAATACTTCAAAGCCACGCTTGATTCCATAATCGGATGGTTTGATGAGAAGGAAGCAAATGCCGGTCAATTGGAGTTTTTCGCAACGCCGGTACAAATGACATACCGTTTGCATCTCCCGGAGAACTATGACTCCACTAAGACATATCCATTACTGATCGGTTTGCATGGCTGGGGGGATAAGGCGGATAATTTTGCCAGCCTGTGGCAAAGCATGACAGAGAAGGATTTCATTTATGCCGTCCCGGCAGCCCCTTATCAGTTTCAGCCTGGGCCGCGAGTTGGATATTCGTGGGTTGACTGGTCGAAGGGTGAGATAAGTGCTCAGCGCACCCAACAGCTTTCGCTACACTACTTGACCAGTCTCACTACAAGACTTCAGGAAAAGTATAATCCATCCTCAACATATGTGATGGGATTTTCCCAGGGAGCATTTTTCAGCTATTATCTGGGAATAATCAACCCTGATATTTATGATGGTATTATACCATTTGGCGGTGAGCTTCACCGTGAAGAGCTTTCCGATGAGATGATTGCAAAGGCAAAAGATGATCTGCGGGTATTCATCATACACGGCAATCAAGATCAGGTTGTGGAATTCAAAGGAGGAACCGAAGCCTATGAATTGCTTCTAAAGTATGGATATGATGTAACTATGAACGAGTTCGACGGCGGGCATTCCATTGACATGGCTCTGTTGAATAAGGCACTTGACTGGATGGAAGATACTTCAGGAAAATGAGAATTTCAGATTTGGCTGTTGCCGGTGTACCAGATCATTTATCTTAGTTGACATAATTAATCAAAAGCCCACCTCGTACAGTTCGAGGTGGGCTTTTTGATAGTACCATCTTAAAAGAGTTACTTGACTAAAACTACCTTTTGGTTCGCGTGGTAACCATTACTGTTCATCTGGATGAGATAGACGCCGTTGGCGTTGTCACCGGCATCCCATTTGATTTGGTGATTGCCGGCATTCATCATCTCATTCTTCAGCACCGCAATTTGACGTCCTGCAACATCAAATACTGAAATCAGCACCTGTCCAGATTCAGGTAAGCCAAATGTTAATCCGGTGATTGAATTGAACGGATTTGGATATGCATTTGTCAGATAGTAATAATCCGGGATTTCAGGTTTGACCTGGAGTTCGACAACTGATAAGCCATTTGGTTCGTAAGTCAGACCGTTGCCATACTTGGAATTTACTAACTCCAATTCGGATTCTATTCCGGTTTGACTATCCCATAACCGTAATTCAAATGTCTCTCCGTTTTTTATTCCTTCATTCACCCTGGTGGACTGATCATCTCCCCAGATGGCTATACCACTGTGATCAGTGTTTTCGACAATGCCGCAGCCAATAATCTGACCGTCCGAGTTGAAAGCACCGACCTGGGAATTCAATCCACCTTCAAATCCATCGACCAAGAAAACAAGAACGCTCATGTTATTGTCCGTTCCTGTCGGCATTTGCCAATGTTTCGGTGTAGAAGTCATGTTCTCGCCAACTGATACAGCCTGAACATCCTCCGGTTCCGGTGGATAGTTTAACACAACTTCTGCATCAACCCTGATCTGATACCCCAAGCCTTCACGCCAGGGCGGCATATTCGAGAAGTTGAATGCTGGAAGCATAAATTGACCGTTACCATCCTTTGCCGTTATCAGATTATCGAGTATTGGAGACAATACATGGAAATCCGGAGCTGATGCGTCAAGTTCATAATTCGGGAGATACGCTGCGAAGTTCCAATTCTCCTCTAATGGAATATCCATGTCAGGTGGAATTGGTTCTCCAGACCATGTTGCATCGAAGTCCAAATCAAGCTTAATCTGGTATCCTGTTGTCAGATCCCAGAACGGTATGTTGTTGAAGTTGAATGCAGGCAGATAGAATAAACCATCCTCGTCCTTGAACAGCAACACATGGTTCTCGTCATCCTCAGTGAACTGAGCGAGCATTCTTATCACATCTGGGCCTTCTTCCCGAACCCAGAATTCCTCACCCGGCACTACATTGATAGAAATTAGATTCCAGTTCTGATGCAGTTCCAGTACCAACTCCCTATCTTGACCAACAGGCGTAATCGTAAGATTGAACACTTCCTCGGCGGTCAGGTTAGCATTATCGGTCGCAGATACAATGATTTCAATACCGTCTGGTAATGTGAAGTCATCTTCTGCACTGAAATACAGAAGATTTTCCTCATCAATTACCATGTTTAATTCCTCAGGAACTTCCAGAATACGGAAATTGAGAATATCAGGATTTTGATCTTCCATATCGATGTCAGTAAATACATCATCGAGATCAGCAACATCCACTCTGCCTACTCCCTGATCAACAGTGATATCACCGATTGCATTAGCAACTACCGGCGCATCATTAACCGAAACAATGGTAAGTAAGAACGACACTTCAGCAAAAGCGTCAGCAGGATCAAATGCACTAATCGTAATTTCGATGCCATCGGGAAGATTGAAATTATTTTCCGGTTCAAGGAATAAAACACCTTCCTGGCTAATTTCCATTCCCAATTCTTCGGGAACATCTGAGATGAAATAAGTCAGTTGCTCATTATCAACATCCTCAAACACATCGCCCAAATCTGCAATTTCAGACATTCCGGGATCTTCATCTATGGTTATATCTGCAATCTCACCGATAACAGACGGCATATCATTAACAGGAATAACCGTAACCAGGAATGAATGGGGAGTCACCATATCTCGCTGAATGGCTGGACTGTAGCCTAAAATCGACCTGATTCGACGATTAGCAGAAACCAGGATTGATGACATATCAACTTGATTTTCAACGTTGCCATTCGCCATTTGATTATCGTTCCATCCGTCATCTGCAAAAACGAACACCTCAATGTTATCACCGTTGAAGTTCTCCGTAGGAGTCAGAGTCAAGACGTTCTCCTCAGTCAAATTGAGATCAAGTTCTTCTGTACCCTCAAACCGGAATGTAAGCTCATCCCCATTCGGATCGGAGAATACATCATCCAAATCAGCAACTTCAAGGATACCGGAATCTTCATCAACAACGATATCCTCAATCGGATTTACGATTTCAGGTGCATCATTCAATCCAATACCACTAACAGCAACCATCATTTGTCCGTTTTCTGGATCATCTGAGGTTATTAAGATGTTTGTCTCAAAGACGCCAGGTTCCTCGGGTGCGAAAGTAACGGCTATTTCAGAAGCATCATTTGGTTGGAGTGTAAATCCACCCTCAAAATCTGTGCTGAAGTACCCATCGACAGAAATGTTTTCCACTTGAAGTGGAATGTTGCCAACGTTTCTAATTGTTAAAGGCAAGTCTTCAATATTATCAAGACTGACACCACCAAATTCGAGGTTATTCGGATCAACATGAATTACGGGAGATCCTATTCCGAAGCCAAGCAGTCTCAGGTGTACTTCTCTGTTGTTTGGATCATCTGATGTGACTATGACTCCACCTTCAAATTCACCTATTTCTTCCGGTTCGAAGACGACAGTGAATACATAATTCTCATCTGGTGCAAGGACAATATTTCCAGCATTACCACTGAAATAGTGTCCCTGAACAACAATTTCACCTATTGTTAAATCAGCATTACCAATATTTGAAATGCCAACGTTCAAGTCCTGATTTTGACCAACTTCAGCTTCGAAGATTAGTTCGTCGGGATCAATGTAAATAATTGGTGCTGGAACTTCAGCTCCGGTTCCCATCATATTGACTGTTATTTCAGCATTTTCAGGATCGGTAGAAGTTAAGACAATCGATCCATCATAGTTGCCAACTTCTTCGGGTGCGAAAGTTACTGAAATTTCTGCTGTGCCACCAGGTGCAACCCTGAATTCAGCTTCAAAGTTGCTGGTGAAGTATTCTCCATTCACCGCAGCTCCTGTTACAATTAGATCTGCATTACCATCATTGCGGATGGTCAGTATCTGTTGGTCACTTTCACCAATATAAATTTCACCGAAATCCAACGCCTCAGGATTAACTGAAATGACTGGATAAGTAACTGTCATGGTTATATTGACAGCCAAATCCGGATTCTGTTCATCATTTGACAGGAAATGCAGATTAGCTTCATACATGCCTAAGTTGATGCCTGCGCCATCCAGTACAATAGAAACCTGTATTGAGGCATCCGGTTCTATCATTCCCTCAGCAGGTTCCCAACTGATCCACTCAGCTGGATCGTCACGTTTAACATCACCAGCTATAGATCGAACAGATCTGGATGCCTGATCCTGACCAGGCTCTCCAACCACTTCAAGCATGCTCTCCCATATCAAGTTGGCATTACCAGAATTGGATAAAGTTAGTGCATAATCCCCACCATTCTCCGAGTTGATTTCACGAGGATCAACGCCAATGACCGGTTGGCCAACTCCAGCACCAGTTAACTGAAGAGTCAATTCACCGGAATCCGGATCATTTGATGTAATCGTCAGCGTTCCCTGATGATTGTCAATTTCTTCAGGTGTATATGTGACTGTTACCTCTTCGGACTCGTTCGGTGCAATTGCGAATTCACCATCGAAGTTAACTCCGAAAAATTCTCCCGCAGCGGAAATGTCTGTGACAATCAGCTCAACGCTACCTTCATTTGAAATGGTTAATGTCTGTTGCCCGGTTTCTCCGAGATTGACATTCCCGAATTCAATTGATTGCTGATCAACAGCAATCACCGGTATCTGACCAAGATTCAATTCTACCGGGATTATTAACTCTCCGTTGTTCGGGTCATTGGAATTGATTATAACATCCGCAGTATAAATCCCATCCTCAAGATCAGCAGCATTGAGCGAAATTATCAACTCATCACTTGCATCCGGTTCAATGACACCTTCTGCGGGGTCCATCGAAATCCAACTGGATTCCCAAACGTTTGCCGGTCCAAATGCAATAGCCCGACCATTCCCGATTTGGTTGCCAAAGTACCAGCCGTGTTGACCATCACCAAGGTTAACACCACAATTACGGGCAGCAACACCTTGACCATATTGCATTACAGCCAGTCCGTTGCCGTGAAGAGCAAGCTCAAACCAGGTATTTTGATTACCAGCCCACATAATACGCGCCAGATCCTGTCCGTTAGTCCAGAACCAGACTGTGGTACCTTGTGTATGATCAACCTGCATGAAGTTGATGAAGTTGGCGTTTCGAACGTTACCATTTGCAGCCGACGGGTATCCGGCCGGTGATATGTTGTAGCCATTTCCGCTGTAGGTGAATGATGCCCATGCATCTGTGTTTGCATATATTGTCCGGAATTCACGACCCCAGAATGTGTATGTCCACCCCAACTGGAGGGCTCCGGTGTTCTGGTCATCACCCATGTTATATGTGCGAACACCTTCTAACTGACGAACATCGACCCATTCGAATTCGGGGCCATCATCTTCGAGGTTATCGCGCCATTCCCAGCCCATGTCATCCCGATCACCACGACCATCTCTTTCCGGTGAAGTCTGTGTTACACCTCGCGCTGTCCGCACTGAACGATCTCTCTGCTCATCAAATATTTCCAGATTCGCAGACCATTCAAGATTGAGATCACCCTCATTAGTGATTGTCACTGGATAATCACCACTTTCAAATGCCAACACATCTTCCGGATCAATTGAAATTGTGGGCGGATCAAGTCCTACCCCTGCTAAAACAACCTCGACCTCGGGATTTTCCTCATCGTTAGATGATATTGTCACAGTCCCTGCATAATCACCAACTTCATCTGGAGTAAAAGTAACCATCAGTTCAGCAGTGTTATTGCGAGGCAGATCAAACTCTCCATCAAAGTCTGAATCGAATGCATCTCCATCAATGGAAAATTCACTGACGGTTAGAGCGACATTACCGATGTTGGTTATTGAAAGTGTCAGTTCACCGACATCACCAATAACAACATTACCGAAATCCAATGATTCAGGCTCGATTGAAATAATAGCTTGTCCTCCACCAATATTCAGAAGAACATTAACAATAGATTCAGGATTGTCGGGATCATTAGAATTGATGATTACCTCAGCTTCGTAATCACCAACATTAACTTCTGATGCGTCAATTGTAACGGTCATTTCATCGAATTCCTCAGGAGCTACTGTTCCATTGGCAGGTTCGAATGAAATCCACTGTACCCTTTGTACTTCGTCAACTCCATCATCAATCTTATACCAAGTGTTACCGTTCCACATTCCATGCCACAAATTCTCACCATCGTGACCCGGACCGACATACGACTGGTCTGCATTGGTTGCAAAATTCTGAACAGCCTGGCACTGCCAGTTATCATCAACCGCAACTTGATACATACGGTTACGGGTATTACACCAGAGTTGACCTTCCTGGTGATCCTGCACCCATTCTATCCCCCAGATATCAGCGTTGCCAGCGGCAGGACGGTAGTTAATCAAGCCTACCTGCTGACGGTCTTCAATCCGGATCACATGAACTCGTCTGTCATCCTGTGAATTCATATAAACATGGCCATTCAGGTCGCTTCCCATTCCGGATATCTGACGGAATCCAACATTGAAGGTACCCAAAGCTTGTCCATCTAAGTTATACCGGGTCACAACATTACCTGAGTAAGAAACAACCCATAGTTCCTCTCCCGTCCAGGTTATTGCTAAAGGATTACCCGGTCCAGCCCAATTGCTGAGAACCTCACCATTATCGATATTCATGGACACAATTCGGTTCTGACCATACGAACATCCCCAGATTCGACCGTCCAGCGTTGAAGTCAAGCCGCTGGTATTGTTAACACCTGAATTGTATTGACCCAACACATCACCAGCATCATCCCGACGTGGACCATTATCATCCACTCCGCGAGTACCACGAGCGTTTCTGTCCTGTTCAGGTTCAGCAATTATTTCCAGATTTGCATCCCACTCGAGATCTAAACCTCCAATGTTGGAAATGGTAACGGAGTGTTCGCCACTCCGGGCAGTATTGATGAATTCCGGATCAATAGCTATAGCAGGTGATGTAAGACCAGACCCTGACACTGACACAGCAACTTGCTGGTTGTCAGGATCGTTAGAATTAACAGTTACTGTTCCAGAATAATCAATGCCATCCTGAGGCGTGAAGGTTACCAGCACTTGAAGATCATGTTGTGGATTTAAGGTTAACTCACCTTCAAAGTTGGTTGAGAATGCTCCATCATCAACTGAAATTCCACTGATTAATAGATTGGTGTTACCGACATTACTCACCGTGAAAATTTGATCTCCACTCTGACCAACAAGGATACCACCAAAGTCAATTGCTTCAGGTTCAACAGAAATAGCTGTCATTTCTGAAACATGCATTATAACGCTAACAGCAACATCCTCGTTATCTAAATCATTTGAGACGAAGTGAATGTTCGCTTCATAATCTCCAGCTAATTGTCCAGCTGGATTTAGGCTGGCGGTAATTTCATCAGTACCATTTGGTTCGGTTACCCCTTCGTAGGCACTAAGAGAAAGCCAATCATAGACATCATCGCGAATCGGTTCAGAACCGTCAATTTTCCTAACCTGGCGTTCTGCTAAATCCTGTCCAGGTTCTGATACTAGTTGGAGGTTGGTAGTCCATTCAAGGTTGATATCACCCGAATTACTGATGGTGATTGAGTAATCGCCTCCATCATTGGATTCTATCAATTCTGGTTCCACGAGGATTGCCGGATATCCAACGCCGGTTCCTGTGAGGTTTATGGTTAACTCTTCGTTGCCTTCTACATTTGAAGTTATTACAAGAGAGCCTTCAAAGTCTCCCACGGCTCCCGGTGCAAAGGTAATCGAAAGTTCAACTGAATTTTCAGGTTCAACACTGAACTCTGCGTCAAAATCAGTGCTGAAATACTCTCCATTAACCACAACATTGCTAACAACTAAGTTCTGATTTCCGGTATTAGAGATCGAAAGAACTCTTTCAGCTGATGCTCCAAGATCTACAGCATCAAAGGCAATTGATTCAGGTTCAATCGCAATAATTGGCCCGTCTACAACATTAACCATAACACTGACAACAACTTCGTTGTTATTGGGATCATTGGACATAATATGAATATTTGCCTCTCCGTACTCCTCCCCAATATCAGATAAATCGATCATCACTGTCAGGTCGTCCGTTGCGTCTGGAGCAACCCTGCCTTCAACCGGATTGAAAGTAATCCATTCAGCTGCATCCCCAGCTTCCTCAATGCCATCATGAAGTTTATACCAGGTATTATTACCCCACATACCATGCCAAATATTCTCACCATCATGACCTGGACCTACATAAGCCTGGTCAGCCTCAGTAACAAAGTCCTGGACAAACTCCGTCTGCCAATTATCTGTGTTCACTGATATTTGGAACATACGATGAGTTGCATTACACCATAACTGACCCTCAGGATGCTGTTCAACCCATTCAATTCCCCAGATATCAGCATTCCCGGTTTGCTGCCTGATATCAAAAGATGCCTCATGCCGTGATCTGGCAATGTCCCACACGTGAATTCGGTTATCATCTCTGGAATTGTAGTAGACTCTATTATCACCATCCCAGCCTAAACCATTAATTTGAGCGTTTGGCATGTCAAATTGGCCTAGTGCTTGACCACGATCATTGTACCGATAAACTGTCCGTCCTGACCAGGGGACAATCCAGAATTCATTTCTGACCCAGCATATAGCTAACGCACCTCCCTGTCCAACAGCATAATTGTCAGTAACCTGCCCGGATTCAACGTCAATTGCTCCGTAGCGTCTGTCTGTATATGACACAGCCCATATCTTTCCATCAAGTGCTGACGTCATCCCGCCGATCGAAGCGAATGGGCCATTAAACCGATCTAAAATATCACCAGCTTCATCACGATTTGGACCCGCTCCATTAACTTGACGCATCAATCGATTATTATTATCCTGACCTGGATCTGCAACCATTTCGAGTGCTGCGTTCCAGATAAGATCTCTGTCACCGACATTTGAAATCGCGACATTATATTGACCGCTCTCATTTGCCCTGATCGCCTCGGGGTCTACTGAAATAATTGGTGAATTGTATCCTGAACCCGTTAGGTCAACTGTAACCTGTTGATTGTTTTCGTCGTTAGAATTAATCAAAAGCGTTGCGGCATAGTCAATATTGTCTTCAGGTGTGAAAGTGACAGCCAATTCAACTGACCTTCTGGCAGGTATCGTAACCTCAGCCTCGAAGTCTGTATTGAATCCATCACCATCTACAATAACCTCACTCACAATCAGATCTGAGCGACCAATATTATTGATTAAAACAACCTGTTCGCTGCTCGAACCAGCCAATACTTCACCAAACTCCAATACAGCGGGTTCGACAGATATGATGGGGTCAGCACTGACATGTACGATAACGTGAACGGATGTTTCAGCATTATCCGGATCATTTGAGCTAAAGACTATATCTGCTTCATGATCACCAGCATCAAGTTGCGATAAGTCAACGGCAGCAGTCATTTCACCGGTTTGATCGGGAGTAACTGTTCCATTTGAAGGATCAACCATAAGCCAGTGAGCAACCTCCTGGTTTCCGTCATCAACCTTGTACCAGTGGTATTGAGCCCACATTGCATACCAGAGATCTTCTCCATCATGACCAATTGCGACGAGGTTTTCATCCGCATTAACAGCAAAATCCTGAACATATCGAACTGACCAGTCATCCTCATTTACAGCCATCTGATACACGCGACCACGGGTAATTCCCCAGAGTTGGCCATCCGGATGATGTTCAACCCATTCAATACTGTGAATTTCAGCATTATTGCACTGCTGACGGAAGTTTTCAATGGTTCCGATTACTTCACTGTTGTCAATATCCCATACGCGGATGAGATTGCCATCGGTAGAGTGATAGAAAACTCTATTATTACCATCCCATGCCAATCCGTAGATTTCCCGATGCGGTAGATCAAACGTTCCGAGGTGTTCTCCTTCGGGATTATACCGATAAACTCTCGGGCTGTGGTTTGGAATTGCCCACAACTCATCTCGTACCCAGGTCATTGCCATAAGACCTCCATATGGGAATTCAAAGCTAATCAATTCCTCACCACTTTCAATATCTACAGCCGCTATGCTCGCATTGCTGTATGAACACGCCCACATCCTTCCGTCTAAGGAGGAGGCCATACCGCTTGTAGTCCAGAGAGGAGAATTGAACCTGTCTAATTGATCCCCAGCATTATCACGGTTGAGCGCAGAACCAACGATGCTTCTAACATTCCTGGTTGCTATGTCCCTTTGCTGATCAGCATACACTACCTCAGCATCCCATTCCAGATCTGTATCACCTGAGTTGGAGATTGATACGATATAGTCTCCGGGTTGATCTGTTTCTATTTGATCAGGATCAATTTCAATAACCGGTGGATTTAATCCAAAA
Source organism: Calditrichota bacterium (assembly GCA_018644935.1). Classification (GTDB taxonomy): domain Bacteria; phylum Electryoneota; class AABM5-125-24; order Hatepunaeales; family Hatepunaeaceae; genus JABGPL01. The sequence continues at coordinate 15,620 of JABGPL010000030.1, forward strand.
CCGGTCAGCGCCAACTCCAATTCAGGATTTGCCTGATCGTTAGATGAGATGGTCAGCGTGCCGTTTTGTCTCCCGGCTTCAACCGGCGAATAAGAGACCGAAAGGACAGTTGATTCACCAACTGCGATATTGATTTCACCTTCAAAGTCGGTGTCGAATATCTCAGCCGAGGTGATTACTTCACTGATTAACAGAGGTGCAACACCTTCATTTGAGATTGTCAGGTCTACAGCTTCTGTTCCACCCATTGGTACATCACCGAAGTCCAGACGTTCCTGATCGGCAACAATTACTGGTGTATTAAGCACCTGAAGGGTTACATTCACAGATGAATATTCATGGTTCTGATCATTAGTTTGGAAGTTGATGTTAGCTACATACTCGCCAAATGCAAGACCATCAGTGATAATGGCGACTGTCATTTCCGCGAAGTTATTTTGTGCAATTACTCCTTCACCAGGATCAAACGAAACCCATTCTACTCTCGGCTCTTCAATCCCATCATCTAACACATACCAGGTGTTGCCTTCCCAAACGCCGTGCCAAAGGTTTTCACCATCGTGAGCCGGTCCGTTAAGGTCGTTTTCTGCCATTGATTCGTATTCCCGAACGACTTCAATAGTTCCATTTTCAACATCAAGATCTAATTGGAGTAAATATCCTCCATTAAAAGACCAGAGCTGCCCATTTTCATGACTGTTTACCCATTCAAGACCTGAGCTATAAATTCCGGCATTTATGGTTGCCTCCATTTCACCACTATCAATGTTCCAGACATGAGTCATTCGACTCCAACCGGAGTTGAAAATGAGTCTATCACCTCCATCCCAGCACATTCCTCTTAACCTTTGTTCAGGAAGGTTAAAAGTTCCTAAGAGTTCACCGGCAGTGTTATAGCGGTAAACGGTAAATCCATCCCATAATCCGGCCCATAATTCACCGCGCACTGATCCGAGTCCTACCGGGCTGCCGTGCGGAAAATCAAACCTATCGGTTACTTCATGAGTCTCAACATCTACTGCAGCTATTTCACCGGCTCCATAGGAAGATGCCCAAATTTTTCCGTCGAGATAAGCCATTCCTGTAATATTGTTAACAGGACCATCAAATTCATGTATTACATCTCCTAATGCATCCCTTTGTGGACCATGTTCTTCAACGCCCCTAACATTTCTTTCTTCCCCATCCTGTCTTGGTTCGCTGACTCTTTCTAATTCAGCACTCCATTGGAGATTGAAGTTTGCGAGGTTTGAGATCGTCACGGTGTGATCACCAGCGCGATTTGTTTCAATAGTCTCTGGTGTAACTCCCGGTGGTGCAAGCGAAACACCTGTTAATGGGATGTTAACATCACCGTCATAATTGTCGGAAGAAATGGTAAGTGTTGCTTCATGACCTCCCATGCGCTGCGGGGCAAAGGTGACGGTCAATTCAGCAAGATCCTGACCATGAATAACCATTTCTTCCGCGAAGTCTGTTCCAAATCCATCGCCTTCAATTGAGATATCACTGACAACCAACCGGGATGTTCCGATGTTAGTAATCGTCAGAATCTGGTCACTCTCGCCCCTCAACATAACATCACCAAACGCTATCGCTTCTGGATCAATTGAAATGATCGGAACATTGATTCCTGTTCCAGTTAGGTTAATGGATACTTGATTATTGGCATCGTCATTTGTGGTTAGAGTCAGAACACCCTCGAATTCATCACCAGCTTCCGGTTCGAATGTTACGGTAAGTTCAATGGATTCACCGCGAGCTATCGCGAGCTCTTCAAATTCCAGATAAAATCCATCACCCTCAATAACCGCATCTGAGATTATCAGATCAGCATTACCACGATTAGTGATGTTGAATGATAAATCACGATTTCTTGTTACAACCACCTCACCGTATTCCAGTAAATCAGTGTCAAGCGTAATAATAGGTGAACTATTCACAGTCAATGTGACAGGAATAGTTATGATGGGTTCATCCGGTGCATTCGACTCAATATGAAGATCTGCCGTATGCACTCCCTCGTCAATATCAATTATGCTAAAGGACAAAGTTAGATTTTGGTTTTCACCAGGTGCAATTACGCCCTCATCCGGAGCCCATGAAATCCATTCTGGTACAAGTGATTCATCGGTTCCAATTAGAATAGCGAGACCTTCCTGAATGTAGGCTCCTTCCTGGCGGAAATGAATTGCGGCACCCAATTCACCATCAGGGCTTTCATATCCAATTTGCGCCAGACTACCATCAAGCTCAACCTGCTCCCCATACTGGTACTTCACCCAGCCTTCCTCGGAGATAACTAACTGGAAGGTAGCGCGTTTATCTTCCTCATAATGCGCCATTACATTGATCCAGGATAGAACTGCAAGTCCATCACCTGTTCGGTAATACATCTCACCACCACGAGAAGGTTGTAGAGATTGATTATTGATATACAAACAATTGTTTGGAAGACTTGGGTTGGGTGCAGGAGGTGGAGTTTCCATATTCCACCTTGCCATACTTTCGCCAAGGGAAACATATCCGGATGGATTAATAACCATATTAGTGAATTGCTCCCCGTACCAGGTAAACTCAAATCCGAAATCAACGGGATCACTTACCAGACTTCCATTGCCTTCAAAGAAGTTTTCTTCCTGAGCGATATCAATCCATTCAAATTCAACACCATTTTCGGAATCAATCCAATAATATCCACCTTCGTCTACTTCACCCATACGATCGCGATTGCTCGCATTTTCACGGTTAACCACTGACCGAACGTTACGAATTACCTCATCACGGTGTGGTCCTAAAACATAGGCACTCCATTCGAGGTTCATACCACCATCATTCAGAATGTTAAGATTTTGTTCACCTGCCCCATCTGCTTCGACTAAATCGGGATCAACAGCGATTATCGGCGGGATATACCCTGAACCGCCCAAATGAATCACCATATCATCATCATTCGAGATAAACGTCAGTGTTACTGCATAATCCATTATCTCTTCAGGTGCAAATGTAACAATAAGTTCAGAGCTCTCTTCAGGTTCAAGCCTGAATTCTCCCTCGTAATTAGTTGTAAAACCGGCTCCATCTATCACAACATCACCGACAACTAAACCGATAACACCAGCATTACTAATGGTCAAGGTCTGTTGCAGATCTTCTCCAACACGCACTTCACCAAATGCCAGGGATTCGGGTTCAACAACGATATCTGCATCACCAACTGAGAACATTACGTCTACAACAACATCACTATCAAAAGGATCATTTGACAGGAGATGCAAGTCTGCGTAATAATCTCCATCAGCCATACCTTCAGAATTGAAAGTCAGTACAATATCCTGATTTTCATTAGCTTGCAAAACACCATCATGGGGCTCTATACCAATCCAATCCGGAGGCATCATTGCTTCTGTACCGATCTGGAATGCTTGCCCATCATAAACCATTCCGGCTTGACGGTATGCTATAGAGCCGCCCAATTGACCATTTGGGCTCTCGTAGCCAATATTGCTGAGCTCCCCATTCTGATTGCGTTGATCACTGTATTGATACTTGACCCAGCCTTCCTCAGAAATTATCGCCTGGTAAGTTGAGATTTTGTTTTGATTAACCCAGCCTACTCCGGATGTCCAAAACCAGGTTATAACAGCCATCCCATTCGCTGAATGAAAGTATATTCTGCCATTGCTTAATGATTGATCGTACGAGTTTACCAGTAACACAGCATTTGGATTGCTTTCATGTGGAGGTACAGGCAGATTCCCACTGCCATCACGTGCAGTGAAAGACGCCCAACCGTTGGAACAGATATATATTTGACTATAACTCTCACCATACCAATCAACATCAAAGCCTAATTCTAAAGCTCCACTATTCCAATTACGACCAACATTGGGAAATGGATCTACATTTCCAGTAATGTCAATCCATTCATATTCTGCCACCCCATAATCATCAGGTCCGAACTCAGTATCAATCCAAACGTACCCACCATCATCAGGTTCTACCCAGGAATCACGGCGAGGAGCGATGACATCTTGTCCGGATACGCTGCGGACGTTGCGGATGTTACCATCGCGTTCCTCACCTGATTCATGAAGATCCGCTCGCCATATTAACTCGCTTCCACCATTGTTTGCTACGTTGAGGTTATAATCACCCGCTTCTACCTCGGAAATAGATTCCGATTCGACTATAATTTCTGGTGGAACAACTCCAATCCCGGTCACTTCTAATGGATAACCTCCCTCGAAGTTGGGATCATTTGTAACTAAAGAGACTGTTGCAGCGGATTCACCGTCCTGATCCGGAGCATAAAACAGTGTTATAGTCCCATCAGCACCGCTTGCAATCTCAACCGGAAATTCATCTGTTGCACCAAATTGTTCATCGTCAGTGTTAACACCTTCTATTATTAATGGCATATTTCCGCCATTATGAATACTCAAATCCCAATCATCCAGAACGCCAATATAAACCTCTCCAAAGTTATGGGTATCGTCTGCTGCCTGAATGACAGGTGCATCAGCAAGTTCAAAATTAATGTCGATGACAATATCACTGTTAACAGGATCATTTGACCTGAAGTGGAGCTCGGCATTATAGTTAGCGCCAGCAATACCTTCTCCGATAAGGTTAATGGTCATATCCGTAGATTCACCTCCTGCAAGCACCCCACTGCGAGGTTCAATTGAAAGCCAATCGGGAATTGGTTCGTTATATATTAGAATAGCCAACTCTTCCTGAACATAACCCTCTTGCTGATAGGAAATCGTTGCACCTATTCTGCCATCCTCATTTTCATAACCAATGTTCGCATTTCGAGCATTGTAATTAATTTGAGGTCCGTATTGATATTTTACACTTCCATCTACGGAGATAATTGCCTGGAAATTAGTTCTGGAATCGTTGCGATCCTGTGTAACTAAATTCACCCAGGAAATAACTGTATAGTCTTCAAACGTCGCAAAATAAACATCTCCACCAGTTTCAGGTCGGTAATAATAATGACAAACAATTAGCAGGTTATTCGGATCCATTGGATAAGGAGCCGGACCTATGGAGTTTCCACCTCCACCTCCGATTATGATATAGCCATTAGCAGCGATATCAATGGTACTATAATCATTCCCGTACCAGTTGAACTCAAAACCTAATTCCGTATTGCGTGCATAGGAATCATTTCGCATGTTAAGCGCATTCTCCTGGCTGACAATGTCAATCCATTCATAATCGGGTCCGTCTTCCTCATTGTTATCATACCAGCGATACTCAGCCACATCATTCCTGCCGCGGTTATCCCGCATCATCTCTTCTTCAAGGATTTCAAGTTCTGTCCACCAATCAAGTTCAAGTGCGCCTTCGTTAGTAACAGTAACCCCATATTCACCAACATCAGGACCTATATCAAGAGGATCAACTGCAATTCTCGGGCGTTCAAACCACGTCATTGCACCATTAGCACGGACAAGAAGATTTGACCTTCCACCACCTACTGTCAGCCAATCAGCGTGGTCTGCAGGTGGGTTTTCTCCAGCGAAATAATATGATGAAGCAAATTCCTGAAGCTGATGAACTCCATCATGAACCGCCCACCAGCCGGGTCCAGGATTTTCTTGACGGTAGTCTCCTCCAGGTGCAGGTCCAAACATAATTGTAAATTTATCACCATTTTCAAAGGTGATTCGCTCTTCTTCAGGGATTCCCACCCATATCCAGGCACCGCCTGCACCCGTTGCATCTAGCGATTCAATCGTGGTCTCCCACAACAAATCACCAAGATCATGTTCCTCTGTTTCAGCATAAACTTTTACTTGACAAGGACTGTTTAAATTCGGACGATCGTTTACAATCTTAAAATAAGTTCCATATAAGTCAAAAGAAATTTCCTCAACTTCAAAGGTCACTTTGGACCAATAGTTTGAAGCTGGCCATGGGCGCATGTCGTCATCTTCGTGATAAATGATATTATCCTCAGCCGGTCCTGAAACGCCTCCACCTCTTAACAGTATATTGGTAGCTCCATTTTGATCGTTCGAGGTAATCGACAGGACGTTTTCATATTCTCGCGGTTCCTCTGGAGCAAATGTTACATTTATTTCTGTGACAGCGGATGGTTCTAATACAATTTCATTTTGAAAATCAGTTACAAATCCTGCGCCCTCAATGGTTATATCCGAAATCGTCAGGTTGGAATTACCTATATTCTGAATTTCAAATGTAGCATTATCTGATTCACCAACGAGTAATCTGCCAAAATTGATTTCATCAGTTGATACAGTTACATTTGGTCCCTCTGTAACCTGCATAAAGAGATCAACGACTACATCAGGATTTTCCTCATCGTTGGAGTAAAAATGCATGTCAGCGGCATAATCACCTGGTTCTAATCCAATTGGATTGAATTCAACGAGTACATTTTGCGATCTACGCCCATTTAACCGCCCACGTACCGGTGAATAATCCACCCAGGCAGCGTTCCAGTCACCTCTTCTGATTTCAATCGCTAATCCCTCTTGAATACGCCCCTCTTCCCAACGCACAATATCATCACCTTTTTGTCCATCCGGACTCTCATAACCGACGGTTTCCTGAGATCCATTAACTCCTGCCTGAGGACCATACTGATATTTGATGGTGCCATCTGCGTTTATAATGAGCTGGAAAGTAGACGTTATTTCCCAGTCGTCATAATAGTGAAGGTCATGCCATGTAACAACTGCAATTCCATTGTCAGGATCTGACCAGAAATATGTATCAGCACTGTGTCCGGCATTTGAAAATGGTCCATGACCTACTATTAAAAGAGAATTTGGCTCTCGCGGATCAGGTGGTTGTCTTATCGAGCGCTCATCTGTGGCAACAAATGTTGCCCAACCATCCGGATGTGAGTATAAAGAGTTATAGGTTTCCTCATACCACTCAACATCGAAGCCCAATTCCAACTCACCACTCATAGCATATTCATCTGCATTCAAAGCATTATCATCATGAACAATATCTATCCATGAAAATTCAGGTCCACCCTCTTCTGCGCTATCAATCCAGTAATACCCCGCATCGTCCGGTGCACCATCAAGATCTCGGCCGGGAGCATTCTCATTTTCAGGCTGTCGCACACCAATATCCCACACCAATTCGTCATCACCACGATTCCGGACTGTCAATGTAAATTCGTCTTCATTGGTGGATTCAAGTTGTTGTGGAGAAACAGCAATACCGGGGCCATCCGGCATTTTTTCAATTAATATCGCCTCACCCGGGTATACTCTTCCAGGATTAAGATGAGCTATTGACGCACCCATCTGTCCATCGGGGCTCTCATAACCAATTTCACTCCAATCCCCATATTCACCAATCTGTTCACCATATTGATATTTAATCCACCCATCTCTTGAGATAATAGCTTGAAAAGTCGATCGATTATCGGGATATTCCTCCATATTATCCGGTAGCCATTGCGGCCAACTCACCCATGAGACAACAGCCATTTCACCATTTGACCATGAATACATTTCACCTCGACCATATTGATTTTCAGGTCGGAAGTTTCTATGGTTTACCAGAAGTAATGAATTTGGATCGTCTTCATTTGGTGACTGGGGGAATGAATGATAATTTCCATTTACATTATTATTCCCCTCATAATTTGGATCGAATGTAATCCATCCATTTGAACTGAACCTCATCGAGTTGTAAACCTCTCCATACCAGTCGAAATCAAATCCTAATTCCACTTCACCGCTATTCCAATCGTCAGGGATACCATGCCACCTGTTCTCATCGTTCTCAATATTGATCCAGTTAAAGCCAGGGCCATCATTCTCCCCTCTATTCACCCAGAAATATCCTGCTTCATCTGGTTGTCCGCGATGACCTTCGTAATGACCAGCACCCTGCCCTATCAATATTGCCAATTCATCTCGAATGTAACCCTCTTCACCCTGGTGGATTAACTCGCCATAATCATCAGTCTCATAAGCAATAGTACTAAATTCACCTCTCTGTCCATCCTGGAAATCATACTGGCATTTTACCCAGCCTTCATTTGAAATAATCAATTGAAAAGTTGTTTTCACATGCCAGTCACCCTCAAATGGTATCTCTACCCAGGAAACTATCGCAAAATTATCACCTGTCCTGTAATATATCCTGCCACCCCCATCTTGCTGCCCCCATTCCATTTGAATATCACATGCATTTACACGCAACAAGGTGTTTATACCCTGAGCTGGAAATTGACCTATATCCCCTAAGTTTGGTTCTTCGAAATTCTCATCAAAAGTGACCCAACCTTTCTCGCCGACGCGGATGGAATTGTAAACTTGTCCATACCAGGTAAAAGGAAACCCAAGCTCGAGAACTCCGCTATTTTGCTCATCCCAGTTCCCATCAGGGAGAACCAGATACTCTTCACGCTCAATTTCAAACCACTGAAATTGTGGGCCGTCGTTTTCATTACTATCGATCCAGTAATAACCCATTTCATCCCGATCTCCTCTTCTATCACGATCGGGGATATTTTCCTGGACTCTACCATTATCCTGAAATGCCTGATTAGCCTCTTGAGCACTAACCGTTGAATTTGCAAAAAATCCAAACAGAAAGAGCAGCGAATAAACAAAAACGAATTGTTTCACGGGGAAATCCTCCAAAAATATTTCACACTCACCTAATTCGCACTCAGGTGAATTCTTTATTTACAGGTTTACAAGATGTTACAGTTAATGGGTGAGAGAGTTCACCATATAACCTGTGGTAACATGAAACAATGATGGGCAATTTCTATGCCACCATTGGATTTTTGTGATGTACCTGAAACCTTTTACTGGAAGGACTTTGAATAAACCGGTGGTGTGACCCAAATCACATGTTTAAATAGTGTTCAGAATTATGTACACTCTTTTCGTATGTAATTTCGCTGTGTTTGTGCCAAGATAGAGTAAAGTGCAGTTATATATATGACTTAGAATGCACAACATTAGTGTACACAATTATGAACACTGTATAGAAATAAATTATTTACAGTTTCAAGTGGTAATATGTCGAAGTTTGAGAGGGATTTCTTGGATTAAGTTATATTGTGTTTGACAGAGATCTTGAAAAAATGTTGGATTAAGACCAGAACTAAATTTCAAATTCCTAATCTTTTAATAGCCGTATATATTGTTGTGCGACTGATTCCTAACATTTTGGCTGCTTTTGATTTGTTCCCATCGAATTGATCGAGTGCCTCCGTAAGAATTCGCCTCGTCAGTTTCGGGACAGGTCCTGGAACTGGAGTGTATTCATCTTCCTCCCTCTCTTGTCCCGCCAATATTTCTTCTGGAAGGTACTGATTGGTAATTATATTTTCACGGCAGCTGACTGATATATACTGCAGCACATTCATCAGCTCGCGAATATTACCCTTCCACGGATAATTTTTAAAAACTCTCATCGTTTCAGGATGCATTTCGGGAGTTGGAAAACCAATATTATCATATATTCGTTCCAAAAAATTCCTGACAAGTAAAGGAATATCTTTTCTTCTCTCCCTCATTGGAGGGATGTTAATCGGCACTACTGCTAATCTAAAATAGAGATCTTCCCTAAATTTCCCCTGTTTGGTGAGTTGCCTCAGATCTTTATTTGTGGCACTTATAACACGCACATCAACATCTATCTGTTTTTCAGCACCTACCGGGAAAAAGCGGCCTTCCTGAAGAACTCGCAATAATTTAACTTGAGCTTCAAGTGACAATTCAGATACTTCATCAAGGAATATTACTCCTCCATCTGCCAGTGTGAATAATCCTTTTTTGTCGCGAACTGCACCGCTGAAGGATCCTTTTGCATGACCAAATAATTCACTTTCTATTGTTCCGGGTGGTAGTGCTCCGCAGTTAACGGGAATAAAAAGATGATCGGTTCGGTCAGAGAGTTTGTATAGAACCGAAGCTGCGAGTTCTTTGCCGGTACCACTCTCGCCCTGTAAAAGAATTGGAAAATCTAACTGCGACAATATGCGCAATTCTTCATAGATTTTCAGCATTTCCGGACTTTGCCCGATTATTCCATGGAACTCTTCTATTTTATCCTGCTTTTTAATGCGCAAATCTTTCATTACAGTAGCTGCCTGTTCAACCTGAAGCGATATAGCTTTTTCGTCGGTCAAACTCTCAATTTGATTTGCCTTTTCCTGAATTATCCGCATCATCTCTTCAATATGATGCATCGGTTCATTGAGATCTTTGTACAGTGAATTGGAAAATATTTTTAACAACCTGAGACGCTGTGCTTCTAGTTCAATTGCCTTAGATTTCTTTAGTTTAATCAGTGCACTTTCCAACTCAGCAGTTCTTTCCCGAACCATTTTTTCTAATTGTTGAGTTTTAAGAGCTGCTTGTTTACCGGCTGTCCATTTCACAGTCATAGAAATTGCAAGCTGTCGTATTTCATTGGGGTCAAATGGTTTGCGAAGGTAAACCAAACCGTCACGCTCACCTAAAATCGCTAAAATATCCTTGTGAGTATAATCAGTGTAGGCTGTGCAAATCACGACCTGTACATCTGGATCAACCTCCCAAATTCGGCGGATAGTTTCTATGCCGTCAATCCCAGGGGGCATACGAATGTCAATAAAGCACAGTGAAAACGGTGTTTCCAACATTTTGGCAGTCTTGACCATTTGAACTGCGGTCTCACCTTTATATGCAGAATGCAGTTCATATTTTGTGGGGTTGACCGGTTTCTTTTTGACATCTTGAAAAAATGCAGATTCAAGGTCAGCACTATTCTTTGAGGTTGGTGAATCGAGAATTGAGATAAAGTCTTCGTGTATCTGCTCAAAATCGTCAACAATCAAAATGAGAGGTATGTTTTGTTCGGACATTTGAAAATCCTTGCAAAATCCTAAAAGGGTGACTACGTTTAACATCTACCAACTGTGATCAAAAACACAACTAAAGGGATACAGATGTCTAAAGTAGATGAAATAAAGCAATTTAGAAGTGAGATAGAAAAATTCAATGGGGTTGAAAAAGCAAAGCACATTATCTCACTCTGCGAAAAAGGGAATTTACCGCCAGAGTTCCAGATCGAAATTCTTAATCAGGCTGCAGGGATTGCCGAAAAATTGGAAATCTCTCAAGAAAAGATGCGAATCTACTTTAATTTAAGTAAAGTTATTTTAACACACGAGCAAGATCTTCCAAAATCTAAAGAATTTTTAAATAAAGCACTTACTGAATGTAGATCATTAGCCGATGAAGAATTTGAAATTAAGATATTAAATCGGTTGGGGCTCAATGCTTTCGATTCAGGCGACTTCTATAGCTCATTAGACATTCTCAAAGAAGCTTTAAGTAAAGCGGAAAATTCCGGCGACCTGAGTATGATTGCACATATACATAATCATATTTCAATAGGGTATTGGAGAATATCTGAACTAGAAAAAGCTCTGAAGCACTGTTTTAAAGCATTGAAAATTTCTGACGATATAGGTGAAATTCATGCGTCGGCAAACGCCAATCTCAATTTAGGCAATATTTTTGGATTAACACGAGATCTGAAAAATGCGTTGGAACATTATAAAAAAGCATTCACCCAATATGAAGAATTAGACTTAAAAGAAAGAATGGCCATGACAAATAACGGCATATCAATGATTTATAATATGAAAGGCGAATTTGAGAAAGCGCTTGAAATAACCAGACAAAGTCTGGAAATTGGCAAATCTATTAATAACAAACAACTCATCTGTATTTGTACCAATAACATTGGAGCGAACTACAGGCAAATGAGAAACATGGAAAAGGCACTGAAATATTTTACTGCTGCTATAAAACTTGCTGAAGAAGGTAATTTATCTCACATGGCGGCGTCATTCTCACAGAATGTTTCAAACATATATGGTATGCAAAATGACTTCGAAAATGGGCTCAAGTATCTGGACATCGCTCTGAAATACGTTTTGGAAATGAACAATGAAGAAATGCTTATGCATGATTACCAGTTAAGAAGCCAATTTCTAAAACTTAAAGGTGAATTTGAAGCTTCCCTCGAATTACATGAAAAATACACTGACTTAAGCAACAAGTTAGACAATGAAAAACGGACAAAACATATAAACGAGTTAACAAAAAAGTATGAACTTGAAAAGAAAGAAAAAGAAGCCGAAATTTTCAGATTAAAAAATGTTGAGCTCGCTGAAGCAAATCAGAAACTAAAGGATGCTCAGAGCAAAATTGCACACCTCGCTCATCTTTCAGGCAAGGCTGAAGTAGCTGTTAGTGTTATCCATAACATTGGAAATGTCTTGAACTCCGCGGTAACCTCTTCTGTATTGATCAGCGAATCACTGGTTGACACAAATGTTGACACTCTTAGAAGGACAGTTAATCTGATTGGTAATCTTGACATCAGTTTTAAAAAGTTTGTTAGCGACGATCCTCGAGGTGAAAAATTACCAGAGTTACTAAACCAGATAACAGATAGTCTTGAGGAAGAAATTGAGCAACATAAGACAAAAATGAAGACTATTTCAAAAAGTCTGGATCATATCAAGAGCATAATAGATTTCCATCAGTTACATTCGATATCTTCAGAATCAGCTGACAATATTGACATTAACAAGTTATTAAACAATATCATAGGTTTCATTAAACCATCCTTTGACCATCAAAAGGTTGACCTGAGTTTGGATCTACCAAAGGAGAGGGTGATGTTAAGCACAAAAACTCACAAATTGGAAGAAATAATTATTAATTTACTCCAAAATGCTCTCGAGTCGTTTGTAGAATTTGAAGGGGCAAAACAAACGGTTATTTTAAGTCTTGCAACCGAAAACAATCAAATTCACATTTCTGTAAAAGATAATGGTAAAGGTATAGCGACAGATAAACTTGAAAGTGTTTTTCAATATGGCTTTACAACAAAATCTAAAAGTCATGGCCTCGGACTGCACAGTTGCGCCCTCTCAGCAAAAGACCTGGGTGCGATGCTATCTGTTAACAGTGAAGGGAAAGGTTGTGGTGCTGACTTTAACCTGATTATACCAACAAAAAACTTTGCAGGTACTCAGAACAATTAGTCCTTGAAACTCAATACCAGTAGGGCGATTTAATAAAGACCATAGCCAATGATCTCCAGGCTATATGTGAAAGAGGACCTTAGCTGATTTGTATTCGCGGCAGAACCTGATATGACTGCTTATTCTTCACGGAAGTGTCCTCACTTGATGCAGTTTACAGGGATAGTCTGGCTCCATCCGCCAGCCTCGACTCTAGCGAAGTAGCACCCAGCCGGAAGTTTGATCTGATCCGATATGAGGGTTTGAATCCCCGCTGAGTAGTACCGCCGATCGAGGGTAGAAACCCGGCGACCGGTTAGATCGAAAAGGCTCACCGTTGCCAGCCCCGGTTTAGCCATGGAAAATCCAATCCGCAAGGTGCTGTTGAAAGGATTGGGGAAGAGGCTGAGTAACTCCCATTGCCCCGTTGCTGTTGGCCCGTGCTGCCCGACCGATTGCCAGCCGAGGGCTTCGGAGATGTCGTAGATACCGAGGTTGGAACGGTCGGCGATGAAGGTGAAATACTCGTCAGTAGCAATCCCGTCGGTGATCCCCGGCGTATCGTAAAATCCACACTCGGTAAATTGGATATCCTGACCAATCTCATCACCTAATTTGAGAACTCTAAATCCTAACTCCTCATTACCTGCAATCACATAGCTATCGCTAAGCTTGTGCAATATGCGTGAGGAATGAATGCCTTCACTAACCATCTTTATGTGGGGATTTTGGAGATCAGTAAAATCAATTCCAACTATACTCCTTTGATATGACACCACAACGAGATTGTCGATATCGACTACATCGTAAATTCTCCCTCTAGCTGTGCATGGTCAAAACCAAATCTGGAGAAAAATACGAAGTAAATCTAATAATTTCCCTGGAATTATGAATATCGTCCCCCAACATTTTATCCATTCTTTGAATTTGTGAGGCCATATTCCAATTAAGAAACAAATTATATCTGGTATTTTTAGAATTGGACGGAGTTGCCTGGAAAATCGAAGAAACTGTAGTTGGAAATGCAGAAAAAGAAACTTGGATTAAGCAGTTTTCCAATGATACCGATGATACAATCCTCTAATATCGTAATATTTTGTAATTCCACTTCCATCAAGCATCGTAATATTCCTGGGCTCTGGACAATCCTTATCCAATAAAAGATGAGTTCTTGAAACATTGTTATAATTGCTCAATATTCTTCCAGTGCTCTCCTCAGGTGCTTTTCACTGAAAACGATTATGTGATCACAACATTCACGACGAATTGATCCTATCACCCATTCACAGTACCCATTTTGCCATGGTGATCTAAACACGATTTTTATCTGCTTAATTCCCATTGACGACAATGGGATCGCTCAAAAGCTAAAGATCAATTCTGGTTCCATACAATGCATACATCCACTCCTCATGCTCAAGTCGTAATTATTTGAGCATAATTACTTTCTGTATTCCCCTGTAAGACCCCTCTTGGACATTAACTGAAAGGAAGTACATTCCAGTCGAAAGACCCTCCGCCTGCCATTGTAATCGGTGGTTCCCTGCCGGTTGATGGCCGTTTTCAATGATCTCCACAACTCTGCCTGAAATGTCAACTATCGAGATTCGAACATGACTTTTTTCAGGCAATCCATAATGCAGGTTAATCTGAGAATTGAATGGATTAGGATGTACCGATTGAATTCCGAACTTAACCGGAACATCAACTTGGTCACCGGAAATGGTGTTGTAAAAGTAAGAGAATGAGAATCTCTCTCGACTCACAACACTGTCACTGTGACTTGAAGAAATAACCCACCAACAAAAATCATTCTCCCACTCAATATCAAATTCGAGAGAATCTAAAAGAATTGTGACTTGTGGTTCAGGTATTATAAAACTGATAGAATCATCTGCAAATTCAAGCCATAGTTGATACTCGACCACGTCACCAATATTAGGATCAACTGAATTTTCCCAACTGAATTCAATTTCCGATGTTTGAATTATCTCTCCATCCTCTGGAGTCAACAGACTAAACTCAGATGGTGGCATGGGCTCCAACACTTCTAGTGTTACCGGTAATAGAGCCAACCCACTATCTGCATTGTGCGAGAAAATAAACTCTCCCGTGTAAAGCAAAGGAAGAAGAAAATTCGAGTTAATTATCAAATCGAGCTGCTCGGAAGATCCCGGATTAACTGAACCTTCATTGGATGATAAATTAAGCCAACTTGTTTTACTATTTATCTGTCGTAAGTATATTCGATCTCCACCATCATTTGGTGAAGTATTAGTAACATTGATAAACACATTGCTGAAATTATCAAAATCACTGGAGATAAAGGCACCTCCAGGTGATCCTGCAATCTCAGGGTCTAAGTGAGCAACAAACAAAGTATCTCCATTGTCTGGATTCATTTTCCAGATGACCTGGTCGGTATTATCCTGTACTCTCGAGAAAATGTAGATTGGATAACCATCCATATCACCGTATAGATAGGCAAGCCCATATATAAGTAAATTTGGATTGTCTAATTCCACATGCACATTTCCCTCAATATCAATAGCTGCAATGTCATACCCCAAACCTGTTACCCAAAACATTTCATTTTGAAAATCCCATGTTATTCCCGTTAATGGACCGAATGGTGCTTGTATAGAAATAATCTCTTCGCCTTCAGGAGTAAAACCATAGATCATATTTGTTTCAACACCCCATATTACTTCTCCGTCACTTGCCAGATCGCGAAATCCTCTCGGATTCTGTCCTGTTTGAGGAAATGAATTAGTGACTTCTCCATCGAGATTCATCACATAGATTAGCGGATTTTGATTGTTTGCACCCGATATGTAGAAATGCTCGTTTTGAAAAACCACCCCTTCAATACGATTATCATCAACAAGAGAACCAATGTTGAATGTGTTTCTTACTGTCCACGGATCAATTTCCTCAACGTTAGTCAGGTGCTTCTCTGCGCACCATTCGAGGACTCCATTCCCATTATTTTGAATTGTTAAATCATCCTGATTGATCAAATCTTGATCAAGGATGAAATTGAATGTTGAATCTGAAAGTGCAAATGTTGGATGCAATAGTCCGAAGTTGATATCTAAGCTTCCCTCAATTTCAAGAATAAGATTCGTAACAGTAGAGTCGTTATATCCAGCTTTGGAAGCAGTTATAGAGAACTCATTTCCCGACATTGCATTTTCAATTTCCCATTCACCATTCTCGTCAGTGAACACTTCTACACCATAATCAGTATATATTAAGGCGCTATCTATTCCCTCATTCGTTGCAGCATCGAAAACCAC
Organism: Calditrichota bacterium; assembly: GCA_018644935.1. Taxonomy (GTDB): domain Bacteria; phylum Electryoneota; class AABM5-125-24; order Hatepunaeales; family Hatepunaeaceae; genus JABGPL01. Next base: position 31,967 of record JABGPL010000030.1, read on the forward strand.
GCCATTGAGTGTCCCGGGAATTTGCGGTATCAACTCCAAAGCTGCCCTTAGATTTGGTCTTGGTCCAATATTTCCATTCCCGTGAGGTCCGTTTTGCTGAGGTGATCCCGAGTTTCGTAAAATATCACGAATTTCATTACCTGAAAGAACAAATTCATTTTCAAACCTGTCTTTGTAGATTCCCTGAACACAGGCTACTGCACCAGTCACAATCGGAGTTGCACCGGATGTACCACTAAATTCGGCAGTGTACCATTGTCTTTCATCTGAGTTCGGATAAAATAGATCACCATAACCAGTGGTTACGATTCCCCATCCCCAGCCTTGTAAATCAAATCGAGTTCCATAATTTGAGAAACTACAGCGAGATCTGTCCTGTCCCCACTCACCAATCGGTGGATTACCTGCACCTACCAGTATTGATCCGGAGTGACGGTTTTCTGGATCAAACCGCTCATCAATATCGAGATTATGATTGCCGTTAGCACCTGCCTCAACTACAATTATTCCATTTGAGGTTATGATTTCGATAGCATCAAAAACATCCTGAACGGATTCAATTGGCCATAAAGATTGTGTTTGAATTTCGAGAACAACAATATCACCTTCATCTAATTGTTCAGATGCATTAATAATAAGATCTGCTATATCAGCAACATTTTCGATCGAACTCACTGAAATACCACCAATTTGTGCTTCAGGGCAGATTCCATCAATACCATAATCGTTATGTTGCCCAATCATAATTCCAATTACGGCATCTCCATGGTTTATAAATTGCTGATTCTGAATCTCCGAAACATGAAATGGTTCTTTCAAATCTTCATGTTCAAAGGTCCAACAGTACTCAATATCGATTATCTTAACCCCTCCCCCTAATCCTCCTGCAATTTCCCATACCGCAGGAGCGTCAATACCCTCCGGAGCATCATAGAGGTATCCCTGATCACCTGAAAACAGTGCAGTTTCCGGTTCAATATCAAATGGCAAACATATCTTTGATTTGGGATAAGCTGTTTCTACAACCGGGCAATTTATTAACGCTTTAATTATGTCACTACATAACTTTGTTGAATCAATCGTAACTATAAAATACAGATTCAAATCAGCAAGTTCTTTGCCAGTTTTGCTCATACCATTTCTTCGTAACTCATCAATGTAATTTCGTCGTTGCGAAAACAACTTTCTGCCAGAATGCATATTGAAACGGCCAACTAATTCATTGATGGAACTCATGTCTAGTCCTGAGCGTGATTCGAACTTGTTTTGAGTAAGAAAAACACCACTTCCTTCAATGAACTTGATTGTTATCCTGTCGAGGAAAAATGATTCCTTGTTGTAGGAGGGAATTAAATCAGGTTTTGGCGTAATCCACCTGCCTTTGGCACTTCCATCAACAGTTATAATTATCAGACAGACTATAAAAGCTAATGCTGAAAGTAGTTTTCGCACTGTAAATATCCTGTTCTTAATGGCAATGAATCCTAACTGGTTCATGCAGATGAAAACGCTAATATTCAACTGCATGAATCAGTGGTTTTGATTACTTCACGAGAATCACTTTTCTCACATTTTTAAAGATCGTGTTCCCGGAACTGAAGGATGAGACTTTCATTTGTATCAGATAAACACCGGCAGGAACTTCTTTCGCATCCCATGTGAAGTCATGCGATCCCGCATCCATCCTGAAATCCAAAACATTTTGAACCAATCGACCCGTGAGATCAAATACTGAGATATTCACCTTGCTGGCCTCTGGAAGGCCAAAGGACAATCGTGTGACATTGTTAAATGGATTCGGGTAGTTTTCAGAAAGGTAATATTGAGCTGGAATACCGTGGTTCAAAGAAAGATTGACAACTATGAGTTTATCTGGCATATAAGAGAGATGGTCGCCTTCAAGAATCTGAGTAACCATCAAATCCGATTCAATGTTTTGATCAGCATCCCAGATTCTGAAAAAGAAAGTCTCACCTTCTTTCAGTCCTTCCTTATGATCGGTGGATTCATCATCTCCCCAAATTGATAACCCACAGCGATTATCGCTGATAAATCCTGTGCCGACAATAAAATTATGTGGCGAGAAAGCAGCTATCTGATATTGACTTCCCGTATTCAATCCAACAACAATATTCACCAAAGCGCTCATATTGCTCCCGGTATTTGCAGGAGTTGCCCAATGCTCAGACATAGTTCTTTCGGTTTCAGATGCAGCTAACCCTTCCTGTTCATTCGGATATATGAGGCTGATCACCTCATCAGCATCTACCTTTACCTGATATCCCTGTCCCGGACGCCATGGGATCATGTTTGAAAACCGGAATTCCGGAAGCATAAATCGACCCTGAACATCTTTAGCTATTGAGACACTCTCGATAATCGGTGAGAGCACATATAAATCTGGTGCTGAAGCATCCAGTTCATAATTAGGGAAGTAAGCAATCAGGTTCCAGTTCGGATTAAGATTTAATTCGGAATCAGCAGGTATGGTGGGTCCCTCAAATATGATTTCTGTGGCTTCAGAAAGTTTAACTTGATATCCATTTGTTAGGTCCCAATATGGGATGTTTATGAAATTCCAACCTGGCGCCCAGAATCGACCGACTCCATCCTTAAGAAGCCTTATCCGATGTTCATCATTATCTATTCTCAATTCCTCAAACATTGCAGTAACATCCGGACCCTGATCATCCTCATTTGTGTAAAACATCACCGGGTCAACGTTTATAGAGATCATATTCCAACCTTCATCGAGACTTACAAGCAAATCATCAGTGCTGAAAGCATTGATATTAATCAATGACAACCGATTTGGAATCCATATTTCAGGACCGACGTCAAACTCAACATTAGTATTGTATTCAATATTTGCAGCACCATCCCAAACCCGAATGACGAATCGCTCCATAGGCCTAAAACCGGTTCTTTGTTCTATTTCCGGATTGTCTGCATAGGCCGACATACTTATCCTTTCACCACCAAGCCAAATACTACCACCTGAGAGAGTCTCACCGGGTGCATATACACCAATTTCCCAACCCATTGGGATTGGTTCATCGTCCAGAGTGACATCGGTAACTTCAAGCGTATGCGCGACATCCTGTAAAACCCACCCATCAATTTCTTCCGTATCCGGATCATCAGCACCAAAGTGCCTCGGCTGGGGAACTCCGACTGCAAGAGAAACTTGAACTTCTACTATTGGAGTTATCGGATCGTTGGATTCTATTGATAACACTACCTGATATAGGTTGTTGTTTTCAAGTTCATCAGAATTGATTGTCAATGTAATTTCTTCAGAACCTCCGGGTTCTATCTCTCCTGAAACAGGTTCAAAACTTAACCATCCGGGCAAACTTTCCATTATGCCGTCTTCGACAATTTTCCATGTATTGTTAACCCCACCAAGCCAGAGATTTTCACCGTCATGACAGATCCCACGATTTCCCCAACCCTGCTCAATCTCAATTGTTTGAATGTGCTCAGTTTCCCAGTTATCATTTATTCGAGCCTGGATAAGCAGGTTTGTCCCTACACCCCACAATTGCCCATCTTCATGTGCGGGAACATATTCAATATTATTGATAAACTCATTATTATCAAATCCGGGCAGTTGATTAACTATCCGAATAACTTCCCGATCTTCGACAGAATAAACACTTATTCTATTATTTTCATTTGCCTTAATGAAAATTAGTCCGTCCCGGTTTGAAGTCATTGAAGTGATGCTTCTGAGTCCAATATTGAATTCATCGAGTAAGTTTCCTTCATTATCATACCAGTACAGCGGGGTAACACCTGTCTGCGCGGTCCACAGGTTATTTCCATCATAGGCCACTGCGGCTGTGAATCTTGGGATATCAATCCGTCGTTCAATCTCCCGGGTTTCTCGGTTCATTGCAAACAAGCGGTGTTGATCATAACTGCATCCCCAGATCATATTGTCGGTAGATGTAAGACCGTTAGTTTGAGTGCATGGCGTAACCACTTCCTCTAATATATCACCGGCATTATCTCGCAGGGGTCCCTGAAATTCAGAATTCACCTGTCTTATATGACGTTCCCGTTGATCAAAGAGAGGCTCTTGCATTACTTCTTCACCAAGTATATCGAAAGTAAGATTACCCCTCGGTTCACCTTCAGAGTTTGATAGGGTCATCAATCTCTCTTCAGGTTCGTTGTCTAAGTCCATTAGAACTATAACTGAGTTTTCATCATCCAGGAGATCGACAGTTATCTGCGGGTGAAGTACAGATGACCCCTGAACTTCCCACCAGAATATTCCGTTTTCAACATTTATTGCATCAGTTTGTAGTCGAATTTCAGCCTGATGTTCACCGATTTCAGAAGGATGGTAAATGATTGAGGCAATTACTTCATCACCCGCAGGCACAATCATGTTTTCGTTTGGAAAACTAAAATCCCAGTTTTCGGGACTCGACACATCAATTTCTTCAATATTAACGGCTTGAGTGCCAACGTTCTGCAGAAGCACATTACAGGTATATTCTTGATCTACCCAGGTGTGCTCTGGAAATTCAATTATTTCGGCACCTTCCAGTGGTTCGGGAATCGGATTACCACTTAACTCGGGATTCCCGGTTGTTGTTAACCAAATATCAACAATCTGATCCGGATTCTCAGGATCATTTGACATGAAATGAAGCTCAATTTGATATTCACCACCAATTAATCCCCTGCTGTTAACTGTCAGGTTCAAATCGAGATCTTCACCGGGTTCAATTGTTTCGGATGCAGGTTCTATAGAAAAGGTATCGATTTCAGCGGATAAGTAATCCAGATACCAAATAACGGCTTCTCCGGTTCTGCCCCATTGTGTTGTTTCTGCCCAATGGTGATGATAACCATCCAGCGCAGTGTTGACAAAACAATAACCGCTTCCGTATCTATAAGTTAGAACTAAAGGTTCATCAACTTCATTCCCCATTACCATTACCTCATACCAGTCGGAATTCTCAATTGCTTCGATGTCCTCTGTTCTGAAGTAACCAAAAGCAAAGGGAGCTCCTGCGTGAATTCCATGTAGTTCCTGTCCGGCTTCCCATGCCCACCCTGCAGGATCATTTTCATTCATGTAGTTTATGAAGTAATTCTCGTCTGGATTCAGTTGGATAGGACATAATGTCTGACGTAATTGGAAGCTACCGACACCTCTCAAGCCACCCGGATATTGGGGCAGATTATTAAAATCATATGTCCCTGAGCTTTGATAAAGTGCTCCACCTCCATCAACGAAATCCTCAATGCGTTCTATCTGGGCATTGTTGTTAAATCCATTTACATCATTGTTTCCTATCCACATGAAGTCAAACTCGGTCAAATCAACATCTTCTAATTCATCCCAACTTCTGTATCTCTCCCAGTCAAGATCTTCGATGTTCTCAAAATACTGTTCAAAATCATAATCATAGAATTGACACCTCTCTTGAAGTAAAAGACCTCTGCCTTGAGGTTGATCTCTTTGCGGGAACCTGGCTGGGGAAACTTCAGATACAGATCTGACATGTCTTGAATATAAATCTCTCCCTTGCATCTGGGGCTCGGAAATAATTTCAAATCTGGTATCATAAGTTAAGTCACTAATACCTGAATTAGACACATTAATTATGTGTTCAACAACGTCTCCCTGTTCCATATCTAACTCAATTTCAGTTGGTTCAATTTCTAACACTGGTGCACCAAATGCTCCGATACTCGCAACGCAATGAACGGGATATCCTTCTTCACGGTTGGGATCGTTAGTAAAAAAGACAAGAGTTGCCTCCTGAACTCCACCACGATCTTCATCAGGATTATACCAAATGTTGAGTTCCTCTAACGAGTCTTCTTCAATTTCCAATCCTTCAACATCTCCCTCCAGCACATAGAAATCCGGATTGTTCTCGTCAGTCCTTACACGATCAATTCGAAGTTGACCTGTACCGATGTTATGCACCGAAATAGTTCTTGAAACGGGATACCCAAAATATGCGATTTCAAAGTCAACCGGGTCCTGATCAGTATCACCGGGTACAACGAGAATATTGGGCACCTGAGTCACTGTAAAGCTAATCTCAATCGTATGATCCGGTCCATCGAGTGAGACAGGATCATTTGAATAGAAACTCAATTCTGCGGAATAGTCACCGGAATTTAGACGCCATGTATCTATTGTAATCGTTATACCTTGATCCTCATTTGGATCAATTACCCCAGAAATGTCTTCCCAGTAAAGCCATCCATTTTCATTCAGTCCATCATCAATTATTCTTATTTGCGATCGCCATTGACCACCGTCCGACCAACTTACTGACCAGAGATTTGTGCCATCGTGCCCAATATTATCCAATTCGTGTCCCAACCCTTCTTCCCAGGTATAGAATGACTGAGCAAGTTCACATCTCCATGTTTCCCGGTCAACATTGAATTGCCAGGCAATATTACCTCCATCACCGCCGGTCCCAATCCAGAGAGATCCCCCGTCATGATCATCTACCCATAAAACATTTCGACCTCGATTTATGACATTATGGCCACGCAAAAGATTTTCATTATATCCCTCAATATCCCCTAAATGAGCTCCTAATCCTCCATCTTCGTCAATTGAATAGACATGAATTGGTCGATTATTGACATCAGGCCAATCTTCCATTATGAAAAATATACCATGTTCGTTACTCGCTCCAATACCTGTCGAATTCCAATTGTTCATCTGAATATCACCAACGTTATTGCCGTCACGATCAAACCTTGAAATACATCTATTATTTGCGGATCCAACATTAGTATATAAGACATCTTCATACATACACAAATCAGAAATATCACGAGGTCCGGCAAATTGCGCTACAATCTCGTAATCATTATTCAAATCTACTGCAATAAATGTTGAAGGAGCCAGGTCTACCCCGGTATATGCAATCCACATCCAATCGTTATTTTCATCGTAGGCAAAGTACCTGAAACAGTCTTCCTGATTAAGTGGATTTCTAACTTCGGCAATAATATCACCTGCCTCATCACGATAGGGTGAAAAATCGAGTACCGATTCCTCAGCGTCAACTGGGTGGTGTGTTTTGCGAACCCTTCTACCCGGATTATCCTGATTTGGTTGAGCAAGGATCTCTGCTTCAGATCTCCATTCTAGAGCAGTTTCACCTTCATTTCTGATAACAATTTGATGCTCCCTAACTTCATTTGACAGGAGATCTTCAGCAATTTCATCAGTGTCGATGCTCATAATCGGACCACCTGTTGTCTGTCCAACAACTAGCACATTAATAGGATCAATGTCATCATCAAATGTGAATTCGAAGTTTCCGCGGAATTCACCAATTTCGTTTGCATCAAGAAATAAGTTAATGGAAATTTCTTCGTTTCCTGGAACCATATCCTGATTTTCCGGGTTCCAATCAGTTAGAAAGTTCTCATTTTCGCAAGCAATTTCGAGAATGTGAAGATCATCTGTCCCAATATTAGCTATAGTTACCGTGACAGGATATTCTCCATTTTCGAATAGTGGATCGTAGGCAAGATTGTAATTTATTTCGTCAGGGTATCCTATTTCTTCTTCCCAAACAACTTCAGGAATTGGGATACCTGTAACTTCAAGTGTTACCTCAATAATCTGATCACGATTTTCAGGATCATTTGATAATATATGGAGAACTGAATTGTAAGCTCCGGAAAGCAGCCCATCTGAATCAATTCCAATTACGACCTCAAGGTCTTCACCTGGTTCAATGATACCCTCTGACGGGTTTTGGAACACCCAGGGCGGACCATCTCCGAGCATAAGCAGATATTCCACCAGAACCTCATAACAAGATCCCCATGCACCATCAACATCCCAGCGAGTCCAAGGTTGTCCACAATTCGTACCAGAAACGATCACGTTGCCGTGTCCAAAACTATACTCAACGATAATGGGACTTCTGTTTCTATTCCCAACAACGATTACCTGATATCCATCACTATTCTCAATATTGTCAAGGGCTTCGAAAGGATATACAACATGTGCAAAGGGTACTCCTTCTAAAAAGAACTGACCCTCCTCCCACTCCATCTGTTCAACTAACCAATTATCCTCCGGTCCAACATCTAGAATCCCCTGTTGAGGATCCTCTACATATTCCAGACCACCTGGAGCTTCAAGTTCACGGACTGGCTCTAAATATTTCCCTTGTTCAAGAAACAATGAGTAACCTTCGGATACATACTCCTCAAATCTCCCAATATTGGCTTCCCAAAACATGTTAAACCCGTTTTGTTGTCCTCCGGTCTCCACCCAGACTGCATCGTAGTCGTAAAGGTCGATTTCTCCAAATTCTTGTATTGAGTTAATCCAATCATAGTCCAGATCTCGAATGTGAGAGAATACATTTTCTACAACCCACCCAAACCCAACTGAACTTTGATAGAGCAAAATCCGACCATCGGGAACATCACGTCTCGGACCCAATCTCGAATGATCCGTTGATGCAATCGTTCTTACAGATCGTTGTGGTGTATCCTCTCTAACTCCATTTTCATTGAGAAATTCAAATTCAGATTTCCATCTTAGTTCACTTTCTCCAATATTTATGATGGTCAGTAATATTTCATCAGATTCGCCAGAAATCAATTCACTACCTATAGCCTCCGGTTCAACAATAATTATCGGAGGTGATGATACTACTCCTAAAACCGGGATTTCATAGTTTTCGTGATGGGGATCGTTGGTAATAATTGTAACCACTGATTCTAATTCACCATTTTCAGCTGCATCAAGTGTGAAAATAGCGTCGCGAAATTCTCGATATTCTAATTCAAATTCTGTTGGTACAATCGAGAACAACTCGTTTTCGCAGGTGATATTGGAAATTTCCAGAATCTCATGTCCAAGGTTTTGTATTTTTACGGGAATATCGTATGATTGTCCTCGAAAGATGTCAGGGAGGAACATATTCCAATCCAAGACAGATGGATCTTCTCCAAATCCTGCATCATCTGACCATGATACCGAAATAAACGGAGCCGGCGAAATGTTAAGGCTAATCGGAAAAATAACTTCTGGACTCTCTGGATCATTAGTCGTAATAATGATCTCAGCAGCATAATCACCAGGCAGCTGAGATGAACCGTCAAATGTTAAGCTCATTGGCATCTCATCTTCAGCTTCTACGACACCTGCTATCGGCTCTAGGGTCATCCAGGATTCGTTGATACCATCATCAATGATTTGCACGGTTCTATTCTCAGTCGCGGTAACCCAGAAGTTTGTTCCATCATGTGCGAAACCATCTCCATAATGTCTTCCTACTGTATGGAAATGCTGTGTTACTCCATCTATTTCCCAGTTGTCAGTATCAATATCCAGCTGCCATAGTTGTTCACTTGTATGTATCCAGAGTTTTCCGAAATCATGGGTAGGTACCCATTCAATACTTCTGGATATCTGAAGATCATAAAACCTCTCTATATTTGGAATACGGGCGATTCGTTCACCTTCTGTTGAGAAAATATATAAGGGTTGAGATCCTGATAATACATCATGTGCGAGTACAATCAACAACTCATTTATGGGATCTACGGCAATACCTCCAATAGGTGCTCCATCAAGATCAAGATTCAATCTCCCGACATTATTACCTACCCGATCAAATAACTCTAAATAGGTATTGTTATCCATCATTAGGTAAATCAGATCATCAAAATATGCCATATCGTAGGATCTCAAAATTTCTGATACCCAGAATTCTTCAACCTGAAAATTGTTATGAGGATTAATTGCAATCATTCTGGTGTCAACTTCATGCTGAATCCACATCCATTCATTTTCTGTATCCCAGGCAAGTGAATGACTAATTATGGCAAGAGCACCTTCATCAAGATCTCCAGGCAAATCACTCCCAAGGTCGAACTCATGGAGAATATCACCGGAATCGTCTCTAAAAGGAACTGGTGTTTTTCTATTGTTTGTGCCCGGAATAGTGGATACATTACGTATTGATCTCAGTTGAGAATCGCGTGCTGGTTCTTCTGATATATCTATATCAGTGGTGAATCGCAATTCACCTAATCCTTCATTCCGCAGAGCAATTTCATGTTCAGTAATTCCAGCTCCCAGAATTTCATCAGCAATATCATCCGGTTCAATTGCTATACTCGGTGCATGAACAGAACTAAAAACAACTGGAATATCAAACTCCTCTTCATCCGGATCATTTGTGAACAATATCAATAATACCTCAAAGTCACCTGGCTCTTCAGGTGCTAATATCAATTCTAGTTCTATTTCACTAAATGCCGGAATCGGATCGAGACCACCTTCTATGCCGACAGTTAGAAATTCAGATCCATCTCCCTCAATTCGAATTTCATCAATCACCAACTCCTCTGAGCCTTGGTTAAAAATTCTGAATTCTGTTTCATACTCATACCCCACAAACACATCTTCATTTGATATATTCCAATTTAGTTCTCGGGGATATCCAAAATTGTGATACCATTTTGCCGATATATCTGGTGCCTCCCTAACAAACAGCGCAATTGCTACAACTAATTCTTCATTATTCGGATCGTTTGAACCAATAGATAAATCAGCAAAATACTCTCCCGAAGACAAGCCGGCACCGTTAAACTCAACAGTTAGTTCAACTGATGTATCTGGATCAATGCGTCTGGGATGTTCTGCTACTGTTGTCCATGGTCTGACCAGCTTCCAATTTGCCCATAGGATTTCATTTCGCGCAAGGAAATGTGCATTATCATCATTCCAATTATGATACCAAAACCCTGAAATATTAACTGAACTCACGCAGACATAACCATCACCAAAGTCATAGGAAAACATTGTCACAAATTGCTCGTTGTTAGCCTGGGCATAAAATACTTGAAGATTTCCCAAATTTTGATTCTGAACCAGTGAACCACGATGAAAGAAAGTCCGGCTGCACTCGTCACCAATAATAGCATTAGGAAGATCATCATTTTCGTCATCTAAAACTCCAGCGATAATTGGATCTTCCGGATCAACATCATTTATCCTGATATTCTGCAATTCCCATCCAAATAAAGGATGATGGGTGTGTCTTGGTCCTCCGGGTAGTATTCCACTCGGCCATGTACCTGCACTATAGCAATTGAAGATTAAAACTCCGCCGTCTTCTATCCACTCTTCAAAACGATCACGATACCATCGGTATTCCTGATAAAAAGGGTTTTCGTGATCATCCGACCAGACGATAACATCCCATTCGAAAATATCGATCTCACGAATTTCCCTTGCGTCAACCTCGAGAATGTTTCTTTCATCAACACCGGCTGCCTCTGCTGCTTCAAGCATCACATGGTCACCACCATTGCCAACTCCCTCCGTAACGATCAGAACATTCATTCTCTCAATACTCGCATCATCTGGTCTGTCAACCAACACAAGTTCTGTTTCAATAATGAGGAGTTCATCACCCACATTTGTTACAGTAACAATACCCTGATCTATTTGCCCGGGATTGATATCCCGTTCGATAACGCGAACATCAACGTCAATAAGAGGGTTATCTCGTTGAGGAGCATTCAGTGAATCAAGATTCATTTGTGATATGGAATCTTGAACACAAACGAAAATGAATACTAAAGAAATTATGAAAGAATTTTGGAATCGATTCACCTTAAACTCCTGTTGTTGAACCCTGAATAGTTGTAATTTTGCGCCTCACAGATTAAAAAGACTTCTGCCGTTGAGGAAATCAATCTAACGAAAATGAACTCAGAAATTGAGTACTGAAGGCCTAAGAACTTGCTTAATTTGAAACCACATGACACCTTCGAGAATCTCAGAGCAAGATAACAGTTAATCAGTTCATTGATCAAGTGCGTTTCTGTATTGAAGTTCTCGAATAGATGTCTACTGTAAATGTCTCTGGTATGTACTGTAACGACTCGCGTTTATCCTAGTTTGGACTGAAATGATTGCGAAATGTTGTGCTAATCATTTGTTTATTTTCTTCTTAAAAGTTGACGGTCATTGCACCCATTTTTTAATCAGTTCTGAAAGTAGTTCCAAACGACTCTCTCTTTTTTACTCAGTTCTCAGTGGCTTGATGCTCTCTTCACATGAAAGCACTGTTGTATAATGCTGTTATATAACAATGATAATATATATAATTGTAAAAATCAACAGAAATTTTTCTTTTTTTGATTAATTATTATATAACCTTTATTACAATATCCATTCAATTGGAGTCTGATTTGAATATGTCTATTCAAGAATTTTTGTGAGTAGCTCCACAGCAGACCGAACAGCGACAATTATTTCCTCCTCACTCAAAACATCCATCACCCCCCTTACTATTTCGTGTGAGAATCCCTGAATGTAAACAAGAACATGAAAAAATAGTTTACTAAGTTTATCCAAATCGACTCCTTCAATTTCCGCTTCCTTTTTCATTTTCTCCCAAACGTCCAGATACATATTTGCGGCAGCTTCCGGATATTCAGACAGTTTTATTTCTGTACCTGAGAGAGCACGGAACATGCGGGGATTGTTTCTCGTTGTTAGTGTATAACCAATGGCAAAATTGCAAATTGTTGAATAACCGTAGTCCTTTTCGATGAAATCTTTAGAATCATTATATATTTCCAAAGCTATTTGTTCTTTTAATTTCTGGAAAGATTTAAAATTACTATAAATAGGCTGAGTTGAACATTTCATTTCTTCTGCAATTTTATGAACAGACAATGAACTGTATCCCTGTTCTTCAATTAGTTTAAGAGCAGCCTTGAGAATCATCTCTTTTGAAAATTTGGGTTTTGGTGGCAAGAATTTCCTTTGTGCAGGTAGTCAATAAATTTCGAACAGAATTTATTAACTACAGTTTACCTTTCGAATTAAATTCAAGTTAGCTTCAGAGTGGGCAATCTGTCATCCGACCAATTAATTCGGTCTTAAGGGCATGGGATTATTATTTTCCATGCCACCGTCCTGTTTCAAAAGTTTCCTGTTGTTCTCCGCCAACAAATTACACCTCCACATTTCTCATTTCCGCTAACAACTAATAAAATTAATATAATGTTTTCTTCATCTCCGTCAAGCAAAAAAGTAGTTTTTACTGATTTAGTTTATGTTGTTCAACAGAGTTTGTCCGCGAATTTTTTTCGATCTGAAAGGTCTAATCGTTGCTTTAGGTTTCATACTTCATGAGGTGTCGCACCTCATAGACTAAATGAAATCATCTTTTCCGCAGGATGAACTTTAGACTAATAATAAAATTAACCTGGGGACAGAATCATCGTTTAAATTTCCTCTTAGAGCTCTTTGCTCCATTGCGGCCATTTAGCGAAACGTGGATACTGACTATTCTATTCGGATTCCTGATAGCAATTCTGAATCACACCTCTTGCCGTAACAAGTCCAGAATCCGGTTTATCCTCTTCCCG
>JABGPL010000031.1 GCA_018644935.1 Calditrichota bacterium
CTGAATAGTCTCAAAATCATCTGGGACGTTGATGACATCAGCGAAAAGATCGTTCAGGCTTGCCAGAATTAAGGCAGTCATCAATAGAAAAACGGTGAGTCTGGTATTCATTGTCATTCTCTGTTTAAAAAGAACTCTCGCTTAAGCCAATATAATGTTAAAATCCAAATCTTTAAAGAGAAATCTTATTTTTCATAAAAACCGGCTTATCATGTGTCTAATAAACAAGATAGCCTTTGCAGTCGTAGCCAGTCCTCTCTGAAGTCTGGGAGCCTGTATTATTCACTGCTGCGACACCGGAGTGCACAAGCCATGCTTGTGCTGCGCAAGCATGGCTTGCGCACTCCAGAGAAGATAATGTTTAATATCACCTTACCGAAACCACCTTCCGGATCCAATTCATCCTTCGACCTTCATCCTTTATACTTATCAAATACACCCCTGCCGGAAACTCTCCGGCATCCCAGAACACTCTATTCCTCCCAGCTGGCATCACCCCGTCTACCAACACATCTACTAATTGACCTCGAGTGTTGTAGATTTGGATTGCAATGTTACTTAGAGTCTGGAGTGTGTAGGAAATTGTTGTGGTGGAATTGAATGGATTTGGATAGACCCCATAAATCTCGAATTCCTTCGGGGTTTCCGGGTTGCTGACCTGTTCGTCCACGTCTAATTGACCGACGTCATATACGATCAACTCCGAACCACTTGTCAGGATCAATTCCAGTTCAGCATCCTCGTCAATATTCATCATCTTAACAGCGTTGATTTCAGGCAAGGTTTCTGTATCACGAAGTACGATTTGATTTACAGCAGGATCGTAAACTATCACCTCACCCTGATGTGTAAAGATCATGACATATCCATTTTCATCCTCGGCAGCAAAAACTCCTGTCACATAATCGTCACCCTCAAACTCCAGCTCTAAATCAAGCGAATCTATTATAGACCCCGATTCGAGATCAAAGATCAGCAGATAGTCTTCTGCCGATATCCAATCTTCATAGGCACAAACGAGTTCTAACATCTCGTCTTCGTCTGCATTTACAACACAAGACCCACCCCACGGCAATTTCTCACGAATAAACCAGTCACCTCTCGCAAGTGTTCTTACAGTTTCCGAACCTATAAAGCTCTGATTATTATCAAAATAAAGCAGATTCATCCGAGTTTCAAAAAGATCGATTTGCCCAATCGTTCCACCGTTCACACCATAAAAACCAACCTGGGATACCACAACCAGCTCATCTTCTGCATCTTCATCAATATTCATTCGCACCGACTGCATCGGACTTCCTGAAAATCTGCGGGTTCCAAGTACTAAGCTTTGCTCCTGGTTTTCCAGGTCGTATCGATAATACGTCCCGTATGTAGCACTGGCATATCCGAATGGGAAAAAAAATTGAGGTTCGTAATGGGTTGCTCCGAGAAATAATTCGCGTCTTACATTTGGATCTTCATCGGGAATATAGTCGATTAGAGCAAAAGAATAATCGGGTTTGATGAGAGGTTGATCAAAATCGTCGCGGTTTCGCCCCTCAAATGAAACTGTTTCTATTGTTGAAAAGTCTTCGTCTGAATAGAAATAATAATCTGCTGTCGCGTCACCCCAGTTCGAGCTGCCAACAGCGAGTACGAGCGATTCTTCATCGGTTGCAGAGATAACGACAATAGAGGTTACTGTTCGCGCCAGGGTATCACTTCTCCAACTCACCTCACCATCGCGAAGGACATACACCAGATTGCCCACCCCAATTGCAAGGTTTACTCCTCCATTTTCATCCACCCACAAAGGTCCGATCAAGCTGGCTTCAAGTTCCAATCGCCAGGTTTCCTCAGCCGGAAACCATGCAAATAACTGGGTGCTGACTAACACCAGATATAACAAGGCATACAAAAACTTTTTCATGATTCTCTCTCCTTCCAATAAAATTCTCACTTCATTAAAATCACTTTCCTCATCGAGGAATTATTTCCATATGACATTCTAACTAAATACACACCTGCACCAGTCGCTTGAGCATCCCATGTCACCTCATGCCTCCCCTTTGGCACCATACCATTCTGCAGCACATCAACTAGTTGACCACGAATGTTATAAATTCCGATGGTCGTGTGTGATTGGGCAGACAGACTGTAGGATATCGTTGATGTTGAGTTGAAGGGATTGGGGTATACGCTTGTGATGCTGAATTCCGTTGGTAATACTGTACCAACATCAGTACCTTTGCTTATCCAGTTGGGAGGTGTAAACTCATAAACCTCAAAGCTGGAATAATCTGCGACATAAATGTAGCCGTTTGACGCTTCAATGTCGAGTGCCCTGCCGGGTGTGTTGTAATATCCTGCTGTTTGAGGGTTTTCAATGTCAGATATATCTATTACCTCTATACCATTCCTGCCACACGCTAAATAGAGAAAATCACCCTCTATCACCATTTTATCAGCGGTGAAATCATGTTCGTAGGAACCAACAAACTCCGGTTGGCTTCGGTTTGTTATATCCAGGATATCAATCCGTCCGGGTTGTGCAATAAAAACATTAACTCCCGACACCGCAAAACAACTCCATCTGTTAGCAATTGGAAAATAACTCGGGAAAAACCCTCCACGCGGATCATTGATGTTGAAAATTCCAAGCTCAGCTTCACGGTTATTGTTTTCAATAATTGCATATGCATAATTCTGCGTCACCGCCAGCTTTTGCGGTCCGAGTACTCTAATTGTACCCAACGAATTGGGATCTTCAGGATCGGAAATATCAATTAAACCAATATTGCTTACACAGTAGATTATCACTTCATCGCAAACTGCGATGTCTCGAACGTTGTCTCAGTCAGCTAATGGGATGATCATAATCAGGTCTGGAACCTCCGGATCGCTGACATCAAACAAAGCAGCACTCTCAGCACGCATTGATACTACTATCTCATTATCCAGTTCAATCTTATGTCCAGATGGATTTTCAATGCGACTAATCTCACCCGGTGAGGATGGATCCGAAACATCAAACAGGTAGAGATCCCTATAATAATCATTCACATAGCAGATATCACCAGCAATTTCGACAGAATTAATCCGAGTCGCGTCGTTGAAAGATCGAATTTCAACAGGATTTGCGGGATCAGAAACATCAACAATATTTATGACTTCCCGGCTATTAGTTAGATACGCCACATCATCAGAAATGGATATCCCAGAAACTGCTCCGTAAATTCGGGCGCTTCCGAGTTCCCTCAAATTTTCAGGATCACTGATATCTATCAATACAATTCCTTCATCACCATCAGCCAAATAAGCAATATCACCAATTACGGTTACATCTTCGGCATTCTCTTCAGTATCAATTGAGCCTAGAATTTCAGGCTCCTCAGGATTCTGTATATCGATTATTACGAGCCCTTCCCGACCATCAGCCACATACAGGACATCACCTGCAATTTCAATACCCCGAGCGCTCCAGGGAGTGTCGAAAACCACCAATTCTTCGGGATTCTCTGGATTTTCAACATTATATATCCGAATCCCATGTCCACCCATCGAGGTGCATACGATATTATTTTGAACATCAATATCATAAGAATTACCTGGATCATTTAGTCTGCATAATGGACGAGGATCATCAGGATCACTAACATCGATAACCATAAGAGTTGAGGATGATGTCACAGCGAATAAAAGATCTTCAGAATGAGATAAACCCACAATAGACCCGGCTTCATCTAATGATGATATCAACGAGGGATGTTCCGGATCACTAATGTCTATGACACTTATTGTCCCATTATTATCGGCAAGGTAGACCCGGCTTCCATCAACCAGTAAACGTGTAGCAGCTTCGACATTATCAGTATATGAACCTGTAAATTGTGGATCTTCAGGATTTGAGACATCTAAAATCTGCAATCCCGCGAGTCCGGTTGCAAGAAAGAGCATATTTCCCTGAACCACAGCATCTTCAATATTTTCCCAGTACTCAAGACATCGTGCAACAGGTTCAATGTTAAAATTCTCCTGCGCAGATACTCCAATTGACAGTATGAGCAATACCAGCAGAATCTGCTTTTGCATTAGTTTTCCTCTATTTGACTAATATTACTTTCTGCGTAAACACCTCGCCACCAACGTTCAATTTCGCAAAATACAACCCGGTACCAACTCCTTTCGCATCCCATAATGCACTGTGTTTACCGCCGGAAACTACTCGATCCAACAGCACATCAACCAGTTGCCCCTGAGTGTTATAGATCTGGAGGTTAACTCTGGAACGCATGTGAAGCGAAAATGAGATTGTCGTGGTCGAGTTAAATGGATTTGGATATACGCCGACAATATTGTAATCAATTGGAGCCGAGTTTTCAACCGGAGCATCAAGACTCAAGATTTCATATAAGGCAAATCCATCCGCGGTTGTCATTGCAATTTCAATAGCTGGATCGTTATCAAAATTTCCAACTATTAAATCATTTATGTGCGGTTCAAAATTTCCTTCCACTTGAATTATCTCGTTTTCGAGAGGATAATAAATCCAGATATTGCTCTCCCCATCAACAATCAGGATTGAGTTCGGTTCTTCCTCATTTCCCGATAAATATACAGGCTCAAATGTTTTACCTTGGTTTTCGGATTCAACACTGAGTGAATTAATTACCTCCATATCTCTGAAAGAAAATCCATAAATACTGAATCCATCTGATGAGGAGATCATTATATATATTTCGTCTTCCCCGTCATTATCAGAATCCAATAGACACATATGAGAATAATTCTGATACCCCGCCCCCATCCAGGTTCGCCAAATATGATTATCTTCTGCGATATCGAATTGCTCGATGATGTTCAGGTTAGCATCCATTATGTTTAGGAAATATCCGTAATCCTGATCACGAAACGGAATTCCACCTATTTCGAAGCAGGATTCATAGCCAAAAACCAGAAACTCCTCTACCCCGTCATTATTCCAATCTTTTGCTACTGTTTCTATAGGAGCATATCTGATTCGTGATGAATCAATAGTCCCATTGGTGAGAGATAGTTTCCCGTATGTTCCCTCCAGATAGAAAACATCAGAAAAACCAAACCCATATTCATGTCTAAATCGTGATGTGGAAAAAAGAATGAGAGGTTCGTCATTCTCTTCGATCTCAGGATGAGGTGTAAGGGTAATAGAGTGGGAAGGATACGGGTAAATATTAAAATCACCGGTATCAGAGGGGATTTCAAACCGAAATGTATCTAATGGGGAGAAATCCTCTGCTGAGAATTTATACATTGCCCCATCCCACCAATTACAGGTGCTGATTAGTAAGACGGATTCGTCTTCACCAATCTGAACATGCTTTCCAAAACAATTCCAAAAATGAAACGGTGCTTCCCATACGAGTTCTCCTTCTGAAACCACATCAAAGGAGTATCTTATGCGCCGATCCACATCATCACTGGAAACAATAGCAAAATTGGTATTTCCATCCCGATCCATCCAGTGATCCAGGATGCTTAGGACGGGTTGTTCAAAATCAAGCTGCCATTCCGGTTCGAGTGTCAATTCAGCATTACACTGAAAACTTAACAATAATACAATCAAAAGTGCAAAATAATTTACCGTCATTTTCAAGACCATCTCCACTAAACCAAGTTTATATTTTACATAATTCTTTGTTTTTCTAAGACTATGTTACAAGTTAAAGAACTTTAGCAGAATTGTCAATATGCCTGTTTAAGTTATCGCTTTGTGAAAGGCATGTACAGATCTTAGGACATATATCAAGACCTTTGAAAAATTCGGATTGTTGAAAGGTTTGTCATTCCTGTGCAGGAGGAAGAGCAGAAATCACAATATCTTACTGGATGCACTTCACTAGTGAAACAGATGAGCACACAATGCCCTCTAACTATTTGAGCAACACCACCTTCTTCATCTCTTTCATATTTCCTGAATTATCCATCATGCTTACAAAATACACTCCAGCACTGACTCCCTCCGCATCCCACACCACACTATTCTCTCCTGCTGGCATCACCCCTTCAAAGAGCTCATTGACCAGTTGACCACGGATGT
Source organism: Calditrichota bacterium (assembly GCA_018644935.1). Taxonomy (GTDB): domain Bacteria; phylum Electryoneota; class AABM5-125-24; order Hatepunaeales; family Hatepunaeaceae; genus JABGPL01. The sequence goes on from JABGPL010000031.1 coordinate 6,062, forward strand.
TATACACATGCAATTTAAGCCTTGATTCAACGAAAATGGAATAATTTATATTAATGAAAGAGTTAAAAGGATTTGGAAAAATAGGTTGCAGAATGAATGATTCAGGTGGGTACTCAGGATTGTCTCCCTGGTCTGTATCCATTCGGTATATGCCTAAATGAGCCTCCTCCGCTACATAGATATAACCGTTGTGTTCGTGTATGTCACGTATTGAACCCTCTGTATGAGACCAGGCGATTCGAAGAAGATTTTCTTTGTCACTTATATCGTACACTTCAAGAGTTGAGTGGTATTGTGGTTCAGGTCCTACACTTACATCTAGACCGATAAACAGATACTCACCGTCACTACCTAATTCACAAGGCCACCCTCTATCATATGGGTTTGGAAAGCGAACTCTTTTGTGGGGTGCCGCACCAGAGATATCCCTTGCACCGATCGAAGATGGCTGCCCATACCCCAAAGTGAACAGAAAATCTCCAACAAGCTGAAAATCATTTATCATCCCCATGTTAAACGAAAATTGTTTAATTGGCTCCCAGAGATTTGAAACATCAAAGACCACCATTGAATCACCCTTAAGACCGTATAGTAGATCGTCCTGGATTTTCAATTGAGATATTCCGGTGTAATTCTCAGACAAATGAGGTGAATCACCACTTGTCAGGTCGTAAACTTCAAGCTCATCACTCCATGAATACAATTTATTGTCTCTTACTACAAGATCATTACAACTATTCTCCGTCAGACGATTACACAAAACCGGTTCTTCCGGACTCGTAAGGTCAAACACTGCCATCCCCTTTTCTTTCAGTGCCGCATATAGATAGCCGTTCTGATATACAATCCGCTCAGAAATCAGGCTGTCATTGCAGATGCTTGAAATGTGCCGTGGATTTTCAGGATTGCGATTATCAAAGATTCTGATTTGCCTGCCTATCCCGTGAGATTCTCCGTAAGCCAAACCGACATCCCCATTAATAAAGCAGCGTTGAACAGGAAAACTGTCAGCAGATAGAGTCCCGCGCAGTAATGGATTTCCCGGATCGGATATCTCATAAAGTCGCAATCCATTTTCCAATTTCAACAGGAATGGACTGTTTCCCAAACCCGCGTAATGAACCCGTGGTCTTGTAAAATGTGAATCTGTAAATTTGCTGTGAATAATTTCAGGGTCTAAAGGATTAGCGATATTGAGTGTGAACAGGCTATCGGAACCGTCAACATATACACATGATGCCCAGATGATTGAATCCTGGAGTGTCAGTTGATATCCCTTTTGAAAACGATTAACAACCCTTGATTCTATCAACGTATCGGGAATAGACAAATCAAACAATACTAATCCATCTCGCCCATATAGAACAAAGAGAAATTCATCGTTTACAGCAATATCACGCAATTGATGCCGGTCTTTTTGATGATAGACGATTCGGGGTTGATCTGGAGATTCCAAAGACAGGATATAGAGATCTGAGTCAGAGCGATAGCCGATATACATCCGTTTATTGTGAATGACCATTTTATCACCATGAACGTCATCAAGCCGGGAAATCATTCTTGGGTTGAGTGGCTCTGAAACATCATATGTCATTAATCCGCGTGACCATTTCAAGTACAGATAATTGCCATAGGAAATCCCTGCAGTCGTTTGAATTTGTCTTGTAGAGTCAACCAATATCGATGATATCAGATTGGGCGTGCTTGGAATTTCGACGTTCAGAACATACAACCAACCCAGGTCATCAATAGCATAGAGAATATCTCCACGAACAATACAGCACCTTATTTTTGTGGCATTATCCTCCCACGAACCTATTAGAACTGGTTGATCCGGATCAATTAGGTCAATAATCTTTATTCCGGAAGAAGCCGCTATATAGGCAAAATCGTTCTGGACAGATGCATCTGATCCTTTCCAATAGTCGTACAGTTGACCGACTTTCTCAATACTATCAAACTCACGAGCTTGAACCGTAATTGAAAAAATGATCAGGATTGTCAAGACAAATCTAAACACTTTTTGACCCCATTATTTGACTAAAATAACTTTTTGGATTTCTTTCATTCCACCTCCCGTTTCTAAAATTCTTACCAGATACACCCCGGCACTAACTCCCTCCGCATCCCAGACCACACTGTGCTGTCCGGCTGACATCAGCTCTTCTATTAGAACATCAATTAGTTGACCCTGAGTATTGTAAATTCCAATGGTCGTGTGGGATTGTATGGGGAGTTTGTAAGATATGGTCGTGCTGGAATTAAATGGATTGGGGTAAATGCTGGATATTTGAAAATTGGACGGAACATCATTTTCTTCTTTGGTGCTTATGCTATTAGGATTGGAAAGTTTTACCAGTAATTTATTGTTGCTTTTGCTAAGAATTATATAACCACCATCAGGGGTCTCATTGATAAGAAAATATCTTATCCTTACTTGATCGTTTGTACTTTGAGAGATCAAAATGCCATCACTGTCAAATTCAATGAAAATCAATTGTTTGTTCTCAAAATCATCAATTTCCTCTCTGCTGGCAATTAGCAATGGGTGATTGTTGCCATTAATCACCAATTTGCCTGTGCAACGGTATTGCCCTAAATCGTGATTTCGAAACCAGATTATTCGTCCATCATTGTCAACTTTCAGCATATATAATCGCGCTGGGGTTTCCATTGATGCGTTGCAAAACCCATAAACAATATAGTTTCCATCCTGATCCTCAATGACCTCCGGCAGGCCATAATGCCCGGCCGGTAAATTCATCCATTGTACAAATATCCTATTATGCCATCTTTGATCAATTTTTTGAACATCAATCAACATTCCCACCTCGTCTAACCATAGAATTCCACTTAAGACCAGATTTCCATCGTCAGTTTCTATTGTAGTGCCGAGCATGTGATACAATCCACCATCCCATGTTTTGCGATCTGATTCATTACCATGCTCATCTGTTCTTAACAAGATTGTACCAGCTAAATGATCAATTCTTTCATAATATCCTAATACTCCAATACTGTTATCTCGACAGCTAACCAAATCCAACACAACCCCACAATCATATGATGTCGTCCACAACTCTTCACCGTCAGGACTTATCTTTGACAAAAATGTCGGACCATCCCAATCATCCCTTGGAGCTAAATTAATATTAGCCACATCCCCAGCGATTAAGTACGAACCGTCATTTGTTTTAACCATTGACCTAACATAATGTTGGGTAGAATCACCATAAGTATTCGACCAGACAATCTCAGCATTGGAGTTTATTGTTGTTACAATTGGCAAAGTCCTTTGGTTCTGCCCATTGCCAACGTATTGAGTACCGCCGAGTGTATATGTTCCATCTTCGTTTGCGATTATGTCCTCGTAATATGTATGCTGGTCATAATCAAATTCTTTGACCCATTCCACCTCCGGTTGACATAAACAGGGCATTGTAAGTACTAATATCAAAAGAACAAGCGTCCTGTATATCCATGCTGTCTTCATTTGAAAAATCCTAAAAAAATTAAAAGTTTCATTAGATCGTTCCCACGCTCGAGCGTGGGAACGATCTTCATAATCATCACTTCACCAACACAACTTTCCTCATCTCATCCCCCATCTTCACAAAGTAAATCCCGTTGGACACCTCATTTGCATCCCAGACTACATTATGATTCCCTGCTGGCATGATACCCTCCAACAGCACATCTACAAGTTGACCATTTATGTTGTAAATATTGATGGCAATTTTGGAATGGACAGGCAGTGAATAGCTAATTGAGGTTGTTGAATTAAAAGGATTGGGATAGATGCTTGTAATTTTATATTCTTCAGGTAAGTCAGTATTCTCCCTAACACCACTGAACGAACTCCCCCGAACTTCAATACCAATCTCATCCTCATCCGGATCATCAGACATAATCAGGAATGAACTTCTGAACTCATCTGGCTCATCCGGCTCGAAAAACACCCAGACTACATACTCACCCTCCGGCTCAATGGCGAAAGGTTCTTCTTCGCGGGTGAAGAAACGAAGTTCATTAAGCTCCCAGTCGAAACTGAGGATCGTCAGATCATTCCCGCCCGTGTTGTGTATGACAAAAGATAAACTGTCTATCAAACCTGTTTCAACAGGTTCGAAAACCATTTCCTCAAGCTCTATATTTATATCACGCTGGTGGAAATAGAATACACCCATATCCACCCGAGTGCCATCCGGGTCAGGCTCAGAATCAGGATCACCACCATCAATGCAGGGGGAGTCGGCAGTCAACCGATAGTCAGTATTGTCAATATCAATGAACTGTGGATCTTCTGAGATCAGACCTTCTCCTCTTTGAAAACCCTCTGCAAATGAATTATCGTCACGTTCATCAAACATGCAGTAGGAAATTGACCCGATTCCTTCTGCTAAAATTGGACCTTCATTTTCAAAGAGTATGGAATTCGTAATCAGAAATGTTTCCTCATTTTGCTCTCCGGAATAATGAATGGAGGATAGACCCACATTATGACAAATTGTAAGGTTAGTTCCTAAAAACTCAACACTATATTGATCATCCCATTCACTATTTACAAACAATGCATTCCCGTGACTCCCAAAGTTTGAGTTAAAAACAACTCTCTCAATACTTGCACTGCAAAAATAGGAAACCGACATTCCGCCACCAAAGTCAGCAAAGTTTCCTTCAAGAACACCTGAAATGAATTCTATCTGACCTGCGCTCCAAATAGCTATTCCACCACCGTGACTTTGAGCCGAATTTCTATAGAATCGACTGTCTTCTACAGATAAATCTCCTGTGGTAAAAATCCCGCCGCCCATAAATTCAGCAGAATTATCTAAAAAATCAACATTTACCAATCTACTTGAGCAATTGTCAAAAAGGCATAAACCTCCACCATTGAGACCCGCAGAGTTGTTCGAAAAAACCACATTTGTTATTGTTGCACCAGAGTTATCTGTAAAATAACCACCCGCTCCAGAACGCTCAGAGACGTTCCCCTGAATAATTGAATTTGATATGATCGGACTTGCGCCGTTACAATACATTCCCGCCCCAAAATCCGAACTGCCGTTTGAAATAGTAAATCCGGAGAGAATAGAATTCTCATCTTCACCTTCACGAAAAACAACCACACTTCTTCCGTTCGCATCTCCATTAATTATTACCTGCTCCGGATTTTCTGGACTTCCCAATAAACAAATCGACTTTCCTGAAAAGTTGATATTCTCAACATATTCACCCGCAGCTACAAGGACAGTATCCCCATCTTCTGATGCATCAATCCCCGCCTGTATGGTCTCAAAATCACCGGGAACGTTGATGGTTTCAGCATTACCTATGATTGCAGTAACCAGTATAAAAACCAGTACGAAACTTAAACCTCTCATGATTTTCCTCACATTTTCATTTGAGTACAATTACCTTTTGTATGTTTTCTTTCTGACTAACAATGTTATTTTTCAATTTGACAAAATAAACTCCGGCACTTTGACCATTTGCATTCCATTCCACATTATGTTTTCCAGCTGGCATCACCTGATCCAGCAGCACATCCACCAGTTGACCCTCAATATTGTAAATTTCTATTGAAACGTGGGATTGTAAAGACATCAAATAACCGACCGTGGTTGTTGAGTTAAAAGGATTGGGGTAAGGTGGATTAAGGCGAAGGCTAAGTGGAACTGAGGTATCCATATCACCAATTACGTTTACTTCCCCGGTTGCCTGTACGAAAACTTCAGGTTCATCAGGATCGTCGGAGCGTATATAGATAGTCCGCTCCCGATTGACCCCCTCTTCCGGTCGATAGTAAACCCAGAGTTGAACGTTATGTTGAGATTCGATTACAATCGGCTCCCACAAATCCGGGTCAAATTCGTTCATCCAGAAGCAGCCTCCACAGCGGCAGCCCATGATACTTTCTATGGTCAGGTCTGTAAGCCCGTCGTTTGATATTGTGAATGACATGCTGTCGAGCTGCCCCCAGCCGATGGGTGGGAAGTTCAGTTCGAGTGGTTCAACGGCTACATCACGCTGATGGAAGTAAAATGCACCCATATCGGTGCGAGTTCCATCAGGATCGATATCAAATTCGGGATCACCTGTGTCGATACATGGGGAATCAGCAGTCAGGTGATAGTCATCCTCGTCGGGATCAGCAAATAGAGGGTCAGTATCTATGTTTCCTTCCCCCCATTCAATTCGGTCACCGCCAAAGCCATCCTGCCCTCCTTCAATATTGCTATACGAAACTTCGATTTGAGCATCCACACTCACGTTACCTTCGGGCACAACATTACCACGCAGAATACAGTTTGAAAAGATCATTCGACCATTATCAAACATCGTCGATTCGCCCTGATTATTGACAATCGTTGAATTGATAAAACTCACAGGAAAATTCGCTAAAAAAAGAGTATTAATGATATTAGTAAAAATTGAACAGTTCCTCATAATTACCCGGTTAACACCCAATCGACCCATAAAGTAAAATAGGAATCCACTTGTATTGTTATCCGCAAAAACACAATCATCGATTTCAGCACTGGAATTAAGGAGATAAATTGCCAATCCCATCCTCTGTCCTTCACAATCGATTATTTTTACATTGGAGATTATCGGTGATGCACTTTCACAAAATATTGCCCCTCCTCTTTCCCCACAATAGCAATTTCTAACAGTAAACCCAGCTATTACCGGATTGCCCAATCCACGACGAAATAAAACGATGTTGCCCTCTCCGTCCCCATCAATAATCGTAGAGTCCACATAGGCTTCATCTCTCGTGGTTAGAAACAAACTACCAACAGTGATATCCCGAGAATCAAAACGAACCTGTCCGATGTATATTCCTGGCTGGACAAGAACCGTGTCCCCATCCTCAGTTGCATCGATCCCAGCCTGAATTGTCTCAAAATCTTCTGGAATATTAATGATTTCCGCATTTGCGGCAAATACAAAAACCAGAATCATAATTAGCCCCAAACATACACTTCTCATGATTTTCCTCACCTTTTCATTTGATTAGAATTACCTTCTCTATGTTTTCTATCTGTCTTCCCTTAGTTTCGATCAATCTAACAAAATAAATTCCGGCACTTTGACCATTTGCATTCCACTCGATACTGTTCATCCCTACCTGCATCTCATGATCCACCAGCACATCCACCAGTTGACCATGGGTATTGAAAATTTGAAGCGAAACATCAGATTGAACTGGCAATCCGTAGGTGATTGTGGTAGTTGAGTTAAATGGATTGGGAAATGCCTGTAGGTCAATTTTGTGAGGTAGTGGTGTTTGATCACTCAGGACTCCATTGAGGTCCCAACTCACCTCTGCAATACCCGGACAGGGGCAATTCCCGGTAAATACCATGCTGCGACTTTGACCATTCAACACAGATTCGTATTCTTCGTATGGATTCGTCCATGCGAGGAAGTTGAAGGCACTGTTAATCCGGAACTCAATACGAGACGGATCAGTTGGAGCGGTTATGACGATAAACCGTGCGGAATGCTCTTGTGTCTGCCCCCTTATATTAATCCGAAGGTGGATATCATCCATCCACCATTCACCTTGTCCTTCCAGATCATTTACGAGCATTGGAATAAAGATAAAAAAACCGTTCTGCATGTGTTCTTCATTTACCTCCCTGCATTCTAAATCATTCTCATAAGGAAGTTCTGAATAACCTCCAAAACCTGAATGGCACTCAATACCGTTCAATGTAACTTCCGCCTCAGTTACATCGTTGGGATACCAGAGCCACATCGGTGCGAGTCTGTTGGTTATGTCAGAATGGAGTTCGATGTCTGCACTTTGGTTATAGTAATAGACATCCGGGAGATTGCGTTGACTGCCCTGCGAACCCAGACATATGCGGATATCTTCAGTCTTGATTAATCCCGGAGTTTCAGCGCGCGTTTCCGGAGTCAGGACAAAACTCAGCGAATCGATAATGGTCTCCTCATTACGGTATTGGTTCCTGAAATCAATTGACAACTCTGAAGAGGTTATATCACCATATTCATCACGCGGGAAGATGTCGAATGAATAGGAATTTGAACCTTCCAATTCATGCACAGATTCCATGAAACCTTCCACTTGCCAGGATACATCAATCTGTTGGTTTGCATTTATCTGCACTGAGCTTCGACCGCCTTCGAAAATCGGGAAACCGTCATATGGTATAAATTCAAATAGATAATCAAGCCGGTTGAATAATCTGAGAAACGTCAATCTTCCTATCCGATCATTGTCATTGTCCGATGAAAAAGTATGGAACTGCTCGAAGCGAACAGTGTCCTCTAATACTGTTCGACTGATTCCATTGACTTCAAATCCGTTATCTTCGATTTCAGGATCGTTCAACGAATCAGAACAGGATACAGTGATATTGTCTCTATCCAGCAGTAGTTGCTCGGCAGCGGTTCTGTATCTCAATAGGTAATCATCACTGATAAATTTATGCATGTAATGAACAGAACGCATACTAACTTCCAAATAGCCATCAATGAAGTGCAGATCGACGAATAGTGAATCATTGATAAGTTCACCTGCCGGTGGAATCCATACATCAGCCGTCACGTTTTTTAGAGGGACGAAGGCAAACCACATTGCCCAAATCCAAATCCATTCCTGTTTCATGATTTCCTCAATGTGTAAATACCAGACACATCCCGTCTTTCCAAAATCCGGGATTCCCCACACTTTTAATATTTCCCTGGTTCGTAGAACCCGAGTTATAACTTGGATGACCACAAATCCTCGTTCTAAGTGGGCACGAGATTTTACTGTAGTAAAGTAACCTTCCTCGTAAACACCTGCCCCGCCCCCTCCAACCTCACAATATATAGCCCAGATGCCAGATTTTTCCCCACCAGATTCACCGAATAAACCCCCGCCTGCCTATTCCCATCCAATAACGTACTGATCCTCTGCCCCAATGGGTTATAAAGCTGAAGCAACACATTTCCAGGCAGTGGTAATCCGTAGGTGATTGTTGTGGTTGAATTGAAAGGGTTGGGGTAGGCTGGGGATAGACTGAATTCAATCGGAGAAGTTTCCGCTGGTCCCCTGACTCCCGCAGGATCTGTGAACCTGTATATCCCGACATTTGTCCAATCTGCAACATAGATCAACCCATCATCAGAAACCGAAACACCCTCCGCCCAACCTGGCAGATCATAAAACCCTACCTCCACAATATTCTCAGGATCTGCAATTGAGAGAACGTGTAAATTTCCTCCGGTATATATGCCCATCTCATACTGTGCCGCATCGAGAATAAATGCAAAATCGTCATGAACTGCGATAGAATATGGGGTATATTCAGTTTCATAAAATCCCACCACTTCGGGATGAACAGGATCTGCTATTGAGACAACTCGCAAACCACCACCGGTTATATAAGCACAATCACCTGAGATAACTACATCATTAGCCCATTCGTCCAGGTATCCCACTCTAACCGGACGCTCAGGATCGGCAACAGAGAGTATACTCAAACTACCATCGGTTACATAGGCATAATCCCCGGAAACGGTCACATCGCCAGGTGAAAAATGCGTATTATAGTAACCTGCCTCCTGAGGATTTTCAGGATCGGCAATGGAAATGATATGCAAACCTTTATTTTCATGTCTGGTCCCTGTCCATGTTCCGCGGTCAACCAAATATGCATAATTACCAGAAATTGTGACATCACAGGCTTCTCCCGGAGTATCAAAAAATCCCACCTCCTGTGGATGTTCAGGATCTTCGACTGAAATAACCCGCATTCCGCCAGTAACGTCAGCAACATATGCATAATCACCGGAAACTGCGACATCAATTGCTCTCTCCGCAGTATCACAGTACCCTAAATCAACAGGATTTTCAGGATCGAAGACTGAAGCAATACGTAAACCGCCCCAGTCGTTTGCAATATATGCAAAATCACCGGAAACTGTGATGTTGCAGGAACCGCCTTCAATAACGTAATCCCCAAGATCTTCAGGACTCTCCGGGTCAGCAAAAGAAACCGCTCGAAAACCTGCGCTTCTGCCAGATCTGTCCTCTGAGGCAGTATATGTTCTTATAAAAGCTATTTCACCATAAACTCCAGTGCAGGATGAATAATCAGGTGCATCATATTGACCTACTTCGAAGGGATGTTCTGGATCGTCAATTGAGATGATGTGAAGTTCTCCATCAGAGATGAGAGCATAGTCTCCTAAAACAAAGACTTTGTGGGCAAACCCGCCTGAATTATAATGACCAACCCCTTCCGGATGTTCAGGATCAGTAACTGAGATAATTCTTACACCGTCTCTCCCGTTAGCAAGTAACACCTTATCACCCGAAACTGCGACACTACGCGCATGTCCCTCACGATTGAAAGATCCAACCTCCCGCACCACTCCGGGATTGCTAATTGAGAATACGCGCAATCCGTGTTCCTCATCAGCAACGTAAGCGAACTCTCCGGAAACTGCTACATCCTGGGGTCTACCCTGAGTACCATAGGTCTCTATCTCTTGTGGTTGTTCTGGATCTCCGATGAAAAAGACACGGAGACATTGCCCTACAAATCCATTGTCACCCCATATTCCACTGTCTGTTACATAGACATATTCATCCGAAATATCGATACTATTTGCAAAATTTGACGTTTCAGAAAATCCGACTTCAACCGGATTTTCCGGATTGTTGACTGAAATGACTCTCAACCCACCATCACCATCCGCGATGAAAGCATAACCATCAGAAACAGCCACACCACATGCCGTACCGGGATTATCATCCCAGTAGCCGACTACAGACATATTTTCAAAATCTGAAACATCCAGTATCTGCAACCCCGACCGACCCGCAGCTACATAAGCCAGATTATCATAAACTACACAATCTCGCGCACTATCCCAGTTATTGTATATACTCCCGACCTTTTCGATGTTTTCATTTTCCTGAGCATACAGACAACCACTCAATAATATCAGCAAAAAACAGATCACCGTTGCCACTTTTCTTAAACACACTTTCTGCTCCTCTATCTGGTCAAAATTAATTTCTTTGTCAACATGCTTTCTCCGCTTTCCAATTTCAAAAAATACAACCCCGATTGCAAGTCACCTGCGTTCAAATTCACTGAATGATGTCCTGATTGTTTGCTGCCGGAAAACAGCGTGCGAACCTGCTGTCCAATTGGATTGTACAGATGCAGCGATACATTGCCGGGGTCTGGCAATCCGTAGCAGATTGTGGTTGTTGAGTTGAAGGGGTTGGGAAAGGCTGAATCCAGAAAGAAACTCTCGGGTGAAGTCAGATTGTTTCCCCTAACAACATCAGGAAATTCGAAGAGGTAGACACCGAGATTTGTGCCGTCAGCCAAGTAGATCAATCCGTCATCTGAAACTGCTAAATCAAAGGGACTACCCGGAGTGGAGTAAAATCCAACTTCTTCAGGATTCTCAGCATCTGAAAGGTCGATCACCGAAAGTCCATTGTAGTAACCAATTGCATACAGTGAGCCTCCGAGATATCCTATTCCACAACCATCCGCCCCACGTTCATAATACAAACACCTTTCAACCGGACGGTATGGGTCGGATATGTCTATTATCTGAAGACCTCGATCATAAGTCCCTGCAAACGCATAATTGTCATGGATATATAGATAAATGGCTGGTTGAGGCGAGTCGGTAAAACTAATCTCTACAGGGCTTTCATGATCTGAGAAGTCCACGATACTGAGCCCACAATAATCAATGATGTATCCATAGTCACCTTCTATTACTACGCAACGTGCATCATGTGCCGGGAATATCCCGATCTCTTCGGGATTCCTCCTGTCAGAAATGTCAAGGATACGAATACTTTCCTCCCCATCTGCGATATATGCAAAATCACCATCAACTGCAACCATATGCGCCTGTCCGGGTGAGTCATATATACCAACCTCTTCCGGGTCCTCCGGGTCAGAGATGTCGACTATTCGCAATGATCCGTCGACAACATACGCGTAATTGTCCGAGATTGTGATCCCCTTTAGGTTTCGTCCTGAATCATAAAGCGCAATCTGACTGGGATTGCCGGGATCGGAAATGTCCACAATCCGCATCCCGTCACCATTACTTCCCACATAGGCATAGTCATTTCTGATAGCGATATCCTGTGCATATCCTCCTTCCCGAAATGCATTAATTTCCACAGGTCGCTCTGGATCATGCACATCGACTATCCAAAGCTCACTTCCTCCCCACCCAAAAGTTGAGTACCCCAGATAAGCAATTCCATCTCTGACACATACTGTGTGAATAGGTTTACCCGTGTCAAATAATCCGACTTCAAAGGGATTTCCAGGATCTGAAATATCGAAAATACTCATCCCGGTTCCGTTATTTGCAATATAGGCGTAATTACCGTTGACTGTTACATCCCGGTCAACATGATTTGTTTCTAGTAATCCCGCCTCCACAGGATTCTCGTGATCCGAAACATCAATTATTCTAGTGCCCTCGCGGTCAAGGAGATAGGCATAGTGCCCTTCAACTTCCACATCTCTAACATCTCTATCAACTTGAAAATGCCCCACCTCTACGGGATTTACAGGATTGGAGACATCAATCATGACAAGACCATTTCGGGAATCAGCAATGTAACCATAATTGCCACTAAACATTATTTCATTCGTCCTTCCCGCGGTTTCATAAATTCCAACTTCCCGGGGATTATCCGGATCGGAGATATCAACAATTCGTATATGCGGTTGGGTTTCATCATGTGAACCAAGATCAGTGGCAATAACGTATGCATGATTGCCTCGCACAGCCACTCCACTAACTACCCCTAACTGACAAGAGCCACATTCCAATGGATTTTCAGGATCAGAAATATCGACAACAATTAACCCACCAATTCTGTCAGCCAAATATGCATAATCACCACTTATCGCAAGGCTGTAGACATATGAGGGATTGTCATCGAAGTAGCCTGTAACATAGGGATGACCCTGCCCTGCAATATCTACAACCTGGAGCCCGGAAACTCCGGCAGCCACATATGCAAAATCATCAACGATTTTAACATCATACACAGCCTCCCAGAAATTCCACAACCTTCCAATTTGTGTGATGTTTTCATGTTCCTGGGCATAAAGTTCTGTATTTGCAATAAGTGCAAAACAAATAACAGCGATTACCAAAATAGTATAACGCATCTGTCTCTTCTTCCTTTTCACGTAAAAACTAAATGATTTATATTTCCGGAGTGCACAAGCCATGCTTGTGCCGCGCAAGCATGGCTTGCGCACTCCAACATTGTAATTCATCGAACCAACATAACCTTTCGCGTAACCACCTGCTTCATCCCTTCCAACCTCACAAAGTATAACCCCGATGCCAGATCCCGACCTATCAAATTAACAGAATGTATTCCAGCCTGCCTATTCCCTTCAAACAAAGTGCCTAACTGCTGCCCCAACGGATTGTAAAGTTGTAGTGACACATCTCCTGAATAGGGTAATTCGTAGCTGATAGTGGTTGTTGAGTTAAATGGGTTGGGGTAAGCTGAGAAAAGACTGAATTCAACCGGTACATTTTCTGAAGCTTCAGGTGCAGAAAGAACAGCCCTGCCATTTATTGGTATTTGAATAGTATCTGTTTCTGCCACATTAGGTTGCGAAATTACAATCGTTATTACAGATGAGTATTGACCTCTATTGGTGGGTTTGAAGGAAACTGACAGTGTGAGATTTTCCTGCGATGCTCGCCTGAGATCACCTCTACGCCACAACCAATCATGAAACTCCTGATATGGAATCCTGTGTCCACGGAATTGTTGGGATGCAAGGTCATAATGGATTGACAGTCCAGCTCCATCAGCCATTTCCGCAGTCGACACAGCATTAATCCCACTAATCGGATTCTCACCGACCAGAGCGAAATTCCAATTTCTCAACAGGCTTGGAGGAATAACCAGATACTCATTATCCAGAAGATTTCCGACTGATCCCGGTTCTTCTTGATAATCTTGAGTATATTGCATAATAGCAGTGTCTAAACAATCCATCTCCTCCATCACACGAAGAGGTTCTTGCGGATCTCCAATAGGAGTTCCGAATCCGAAATAGATGCCTGTACCTACATCGAATATGATTGCATGTCCAGGACCATAAGGCATCTCATCTAATGAGATCGCCTCTATCTGAGTTACGGGATTGCTGCCAATAAGCCGAAGCATCCATCTCTGATGAATAAATTCCGGCAACTCGGTGTAACCTTCGTTCACGAGGTCTTCCACTGTGCTCGGATCTTCACCAAAATCCTGATGATATCCTATAACGCCGGAATAGATCTGGCGAAGGATGTCCATTGTCTTTACAGCCTCGGCTCGTTCTCCCGTCCAGCTCAAACTGAAGTTTGCAGGATTGTCCGAAAAAACCGTCGCAATTACATATTCCTCTTCTGCCAGATTCTCAATTGTGAATTCTAACTCTGCAACGCTGTCAACCGTAACTTCCCTGAACTCCAACTCATCGGGAGTTATGCTGATCAGCTGTGCTTGCACATTTTGAAATATACAACCTATAATGATTATCATCGTCAGTGCTAACTTATACATTTCCTTTTTCCTCTATCTGGTTAAAATGATTTTCTTCGTAAACACATGCCCCGAACTTTCCAGCCTGACAAAATATAGACCTGAAGCCAATTTACCTCCTGTCAGGCTTGTAGAATATATCCCCGCCTGCCTGTTGCCTTCATACAATGTGCTGATCCTCTGCCCAAATGGGTTGTATAGCTGCAGAGACACATTTCCCGAATGAGGTACCCCGTAACTGATTGTGGTTGAGGAGTTGAAAGGATTTGGGTAGGCGGTTGCCAAATGGTATTCGGTTGGATTAGCGTTGATATGTTCATCATCTATTCCATTCGGGGTAAATCGGTAAACCCCCATGCTTGAACGATCAGCGACAAAGATCAACCCATCATTAGTAATGGCAATATCAGCTGCATATCCTGGTGTATCGTAAAATCCGTGTTCCTCCGGATGCTCTGGATCAGCAACCGAGATAACACGCAATCCGTTTCTACAATCAGCCATATAAACATAGTCGCCGGAGACTGAGACAGCTAAGACATAGTCGACCATTTCAAAGCACCCAACTTCTTCCGGATGTTCTCGGTCTTCAACTGAGATTACACATAACCCGCTATGTCCATCAGATACGTAAACATAATCCCCGGAAACAGCTATCCCATTCGCACTCCCTCGAGTGTTGCAGATTCCTACTTCTTCCGGATTTTCAGGGTCAACAATGGAGATTATCCGGAGGCCGCTTGTTTCTTCACGGTAATCATAGAAAGTAGTATATGCATAGTCACCGGAAACTACAACATTATAAGATCCTCCAGAAAATCTACGAGATCCCACTAATTCTGGATGTTCAGTATCGACTATTGAAATAATACTCAACCCTCCCGCTCTTATGCCACCTTGCGGAACATTCCACACATAAGCATAGCTGCCCGAAACCTCGACTCCCATTGCATTGCCAATAGTGTCATTGAATCCAACCTCCTCCGGATTTTCAGGATCAGCGATTGAAATGACCCGCAGGCCATCTTCTGATGCAGTTGCGTATGCATAATCGCCTGAAACTGCGACATCGCTTAAAGTGTCTGGTGGATCAAAGTGTCCAACTTCTGCTGGATGTCCCGGATCATGAACGGAAACAATGTGAAGCCCCTTGCTTCCTCTGGGTAAGTATGCATAACCGGCAGATACCTCAAGGTTGATTAAAAACTCTTCCGTGCGGTAGTGCCCTAATTCTCCCGGATGTTCCGGTTCTTCGATCGTAAGTACCACAATTCCACCAGTAGACTCCGCAAGGAATACCTGGTCTCCGGAAACCGTGACTCCGTTTATCATATCCCAATTTTCAAAAAACCCAACCTGAACGGGATTTGCAGGATTCGCAATTGAAACAACACTTAATCCTCGCTGTTGATCCACCAAATACGCATAATTGTCAGCTATTGTTACATTTTCAACAAGCCTGGGTGTATCACAGTATCCCACTTCTTCCGGTTCAAGAGGATCGGCAACTGAGATAACACGCAAACCATCTCTGCTACCAGCAAGGTAGGCAAAATCCCCGGAAATAGTGACAGCATGGATCCTGTGAACTGTTTCGAGACGTGCCACTTCTTCCGGATTGTCGGGAGCCTCCACAGAGATGATATATAGGAAACCAGTCTCTTCTGCCAGGTAAACGTAGTTGTCTGATACGGAGACACTAAGAATCCCTGATCCTAAATCAACGAATCCAATTTCAAGCGGTTCCTCGGGATTCACAATGGAGATTACACGCAAACCACAGTTGTTGTCCGCCACATAAGCAAAGTCACCAGACAGAGCCACGTCCCGGGCAAACCCGTCAAATCCACAACTTCCCACCAATTCGGGGAGTTCCGGGTCAGAAACTGAAATAACCCGCAAACCATCTGGCCCGCTTGCTAAGTATGCGTAGTCACCAGAAACAGATACGGTGAAAGCATATCCCGGGTTTTCATTCCAGTAACCAATCATCTCAAGATGCTCAGGATCAGATACATTCATTATCTGCAATCCGTGCTGCCCGGCAGATATATAAGCCAAATCTCCCACCACCGCAACATCCGTTGCGCCGTACCAGTAATTGTAAATTTTTCCAATTCTTGCGACGTTTTCGCTGGTCTGAGCAAAAAGCCCAGCATTTCCCAAAGATACGAGACTAATAATCATGACAATCAAAATCTTTCCTACCATAACTCCCTCGTTCCTATTTCAAGTTAAACTTAAAATCTATAGAATGACCACAAATTCCTCACTCCCAAGCTCCGCGTGGGTACGAGTTCTTTAGCGAACCAATATAATCTTCCGTGTATACTCCTGCCCAGCAGCTTCCAACCTCACAAAATACAACCCCGACACCAAATTCTTGGCTACCAGGTTTGAGGTATAAACTCCCGCCTGCCTGTTCCCCTCAAACAAGGTGCTTATCCTCTGTCCGAGTGGGTTGTATAGCTGAAGTGACACATTTCCCGGGAAAGGCAATTCATAGCTGATTGTGGTTGAGGAGTTGAAGGGGTTTGGATAAGCAGACATTAGATCATAAGTTGTTGCTATAACCGGAATACCCATAGCCTCTGAGCAATCGTAGATTGATAAGTTGATACCAGTTGCTACGAAAGCAAATCTTCCCGATACGGCAACATCAAGTGCATATCCCGGAGTATTATAATAACCCATCTCATACGGAACTTCAGGGTCAGAGACATTGATTACACGGAGACCCCCGAGATTATCAGAGATGAGGGCGTGCTCTCCCGAAACTGCCACCCCCATTGCTTCCCCGGGAGTGTCGAAGAAACTTAAAGTTTCCGGTAAATTAGGATTCGACACATCCACAATACACAGTCCCTCCTCTCCATCTGCTATATAAGCAACCTGTCCTTGAACATCTATACTCCTGGCAAATCCGGGTGTTTCACACGACCCCACTAATATGGCATCTTCGGGATTCGACAAGTCGAGAATAGAAAGGTTTCCCTCTGCGTCGGCAATATAGATATATCCGCCGGAAACGAGCATATCACTCGCCCTTTCACCCAAATAGTGACGATTTAACCATGTCATATTTTCGGGATCGGAATTATCAAATGTATCAAATCCGTTATGGTGGTTGGAAACATATGTATAATGGTCGGATACAGCTATTGCTACAGGTTCTCCTCCAACTCCACCAAACATATCAGTAAGATTTCCCGGATATGAAACATCAACGACTGATAGCGAACCATCATCCATACCGTGATAGTTTGCCAGATAGACATGCTGCCCAGAGGTAGCTCCATTTCTAATCAGCCAACCTTTATTGAAAACCCCGACCTGCTCTGGTGTCTCAGGTGAGGAAAAATCAACAATACTAAATCCACCCTCTCCGGCAAATAGATAAGCAAACTCATTATCCACCTCCACTTGATCTGCCCAGCCCATGGGGTGATAAGATCCTATCACTTCGTATTCTGACCAATCGGCAATGTTATAAACTTTGAGTCCTGGAGTTGTCTTTCCCGTATAAGATCTGTTTTCAAAGGTAACAAATGCATTCTTGCCTGAAATTGAGATTCCTGATCCCGGACCTTCTATTTCCCAGAAACCAGCTAATACAGGTCTTGCGGGATCTGTAATTCTGATAATCCGTATGGCATCCGGGGTAAGCCAATGTGATTCGACTGCGTAAGCATAATCTCCCTCAATCTCAACGTCGGAAAAGTGACCTGCTAACTGACCAACAATATTTGGATTTGAAGAATCTTCGACATTTACCACGTACAATCCACGAGAATAGTCCGCTATGAATGCGACATTATCCTCAACTACAATTGCCCGTGAATCTCTATTATCAGCTATCTGAATTGAGCCTATTTCTTCTGGAGTATCCAGTTCTGAATACTCAATAATATGCAGACCTCCTGATTCAGTTAGTACAAATATTAGATTCCCGGAAATGTCCACATCGGTTATGTCCTCCAATCCAGCGACGAATCCAACTTCTTTTGGCTTTTCAGGTGTTGAGATATCCACCATGCTCAGTCCGCGGTTCCTATGACCGACATAGACATATCCACCGGAAACCGAAACACATGATACTCGATCAGGTGAGTCGACAATCGACATAAGCTCAGGTCTTTTGGGATTTGAAACATCTACAATGTGGAGATCACCCATTGCAAGAAAGGCTAAACCTCCGGATACTGCGAGATCACGTACTCCCTTTCGGGACACTGCATAATATCCAATCACCTCGGGATGTGTTGGATTAGATATATCCATAATCTGCAAACCACTGCTCCCGGTAGCTACAAAAGCTAAATCCCCTTGCGTGGTCACATCATAGGCTCTCGACCAATAGCTATTGACCCACCCGATGTGTTCAACATTTAAATGATCCTGAGCGAAAAACCCCGAATTCGCAGGTAACACGAAACAAATTACACTAAATACTAAAATTGCAAAGCGCATGATTCTCTTCTTCCTTTTCATGTTAAGCAAAACCACTGGAGTGCTCTAGCATGGTTTGAGCACTCCAGTGGTAGTATTTCAACGCACCAACATAACCTTCTGCGTAAACACCTGCCCCGATCCCTCCAACCTCACAAAATACAACCCCGAAGTCAGATCTTTCCCAACCAAATTTGCCTTAAATATCCCAGCTTGCCTATTCCCTTCAAACAATGTACTGATCCTCTGCCCGAATGGGTTGTAGAGTTGCAGCGCTATATTACCCGGAAACGGCAACCCGTAGGTGATTGTGGCAGTTGAGTTGAAGGGGTTGGGGTAGCAACAAAAGATGGAAAACTCTCTTGGATTTAAACCTTTTTCTAATGGAACCGACACCGGGCTTATATCATAAACTAAAATTGTTGATCCGTTTGATTCTATTCCGGAGCCTTGAGCCATAAAAAGTAGATCACCTTCAACTTCAATCTGGTTAAAATCACCTGTATCCACTTCAAAAGCATATAAATATTCGGGTTCTAATGGCTCTGTTAAATTATACACATCAAGGTAGGTGTTGTTCTTGACAAACAGTTGATCATTTGAAATTGTGAAGATGACCATACCCCTATTCTCGATCAGTGAATCAAATCTCTCAACTTCAACAGGCGAATCATCAGCAAAAACATCATAAATGACTATCTCGGGACTTTCTCCTTCACTCCAGACATAAGTCGATCTAAACAGGTATCTGTCGAGGAACTCCAGATTTTCCTTTCCGGACGTTGGATTTATTGAACTCAATTCAATTTCACCGGTGATCCTGATGGATTCAAGATCGCTTAAATCAGCGACGACCAAATGTTCCGTTTCTTCGTCGATATCAAAGAAAACAAGTCTCTCATCCCAGATGCTCAACCTCTCACATTCATATCCCAAGGTATCTGTTAATTGCGGAGCAAAAGGATCACTGAGATCGTATATCCTGATCCCCCATGCTCCAGCCGCAACGAAAACATAATTGTTAAATCGGGCGATATCTCCCATTAGAGGATGATCAACTAAGTCGCCCCTGTTAAAATTTTCGACTTCCAGCAATTCATCGACAATGGTTTCTATCCATATGCTATCATCCTGATCTGTTGACATACCGATAAATTCGAGTGGACCTATTCTATGTCCGTTTGACGCGCCACCCCAATAATCAGCAATGTTGATAGTAGTCAGAAATAACGGATCGAAAAAAATTGCACCACCATGATCACGCACTCCGCCAGATTCAAAGTGCCCTTCATCCAATTCCACATAGAGGCTTCGGTCTACCAATTCCGGTTCGTCAGGTGTAGAAAAATCGTAAATAATGATTTCTCGTTCAGTCAAAAACCATTCATTACCTTCAAAATATTGAACTATAACATCATTACCAGTGATGTCAAATATTTTGAAACCCTCAACTTCAGCTATCGGCTCAATGCGTGTAGTATCCTGCGCTTGAGCTAAACCGGACAGGACAGTTAATATCAACAATAATATTCTCATAACAGCTCCTTTTTCTATTGTCATTTTATCAGATTTATGGCTTGTAAAGCCGTCTGACCACCTCCTTCTAACCTCACAAAATACAGTCCGGATGCTAAATTCTTCCCGGCCAAATTTGCCGTATAAATTCCCGCCTGCCTGTTCCCTTCAAACAATGTGCTTATCATCTGCCCGAATGGGTTGTAGAGTTGCAGCGATACCTCTCCCGGATGTGGCAATGCATAGGTGATTGTGGTTGTTGAGTTGAAGGGGTTGGGGTACGGGGTGAACAAATTGAATCCTTTGGGTAGCGAAACTTCAGGATCAACTACAGCGTTTGGATCTGTGAAACGGTAAATGCCGAGATTGCTATAGTCTGCTAAATACACAAAATCTCCAGACACGCAGAGTTGCTGCTCCTGATTGTGTGTATAATAATATCCAGATTCTTGAGGGCGCTCTGGGTCACTGATATCCACCACGCATAACCCATAACCCTGAACGGCCAGATAGGCATAACGACCTCTAACAACAACGTCATAAATTTCACTCAAAGATTCATAAAAGCCAATTTCCTGGATATTATCAAGGTCGCTAATGTTCAATATGAATAAACCTTCATATGCTGCTAAATATGCAAAACCTTCACTGACATCAACATCAAAAACATGTTGATCCAAATTCCAGAATCCTGCCGCCTCTGGATGTTCCGGGTCGCTTACATCCACGACGTGCAATCCTTCATCTCCATCGGCGAAATATGCATATCCACTGTTAACAGAAACACCGCGAGCATCATTTCTTGAATCATAGTGCCCAATTTCCCGTGAATTTTGTGGGTCACTAATGTCTATTACCGACATTCCTTGACGCTCTTCTGTCAGATATAAAAATTCATCACTTAGAGTAATGTGATTTGATGAACTACCACCAATTTCTAAAACCCCTATTTCAGATATTTGTGACGGATCGGTCGTGTCCAGCACGTGCAGACTTTGAGTATGGTCAATTAAATATGCGAAGTCACCACTGACTGCCACATCAGTTGCATATCGCAATGAATCAATAGAACCAATTTCTTGCAGATCATCCGGGTTGCTGACATCTACCAGTTTCATTCCTTCGAAACCATCAGCCAGATATGCACGACCGCCACTGACTGCCACATCCTGAACACACCCTGAGGATGCATAACTTCCAGTTTCCTGAGGATTTTGTATGTCCGCAATGTCCAACACTGTCAGACCCTCGGAACAATTAGCCATGTAAGCATAATCTCCCTGTAGAAAAACAGCTGACGCGCCATCTGGCGACTCGTAAGTTATTACTTCTTCTATGTTTCCTGGATTACTGATATCAAGTATCAATAATCCTGTATATCTATCTGCCACAAAAGCATAGTTCCCTCTGATAACAATTGATTCGGAAACCACATACTTGAATAATCCGATTTCCTGTGGATTTTCAGGATTGCTGATATCTAAAATCCGGAATCCTGTTTCCTCCAGATGACGCGAATCCCAATCCACCATGTAAACATAATCACCATTGACCACAATGCCTTTAGGAACACCGAGTGAGTTATAGTGACCAATTTCCCGCAGATTCTGTGGATCGCTGATATCGAGCACTACTAATCCATCCTGAGTCCCAATAAATGCGTGATTATCTTGAACCTCAATATCATAGATAGTGCGTAAACTGTACTGACTGATTTCAACCGGATTTTGTGGATTACTAATGTCCAAAATGCTAAATAAATGCCAATTATGAGCCAGATAAGCATAATCGCCATTGACAACCAAATCGATTGTTGCTCCACGTGAATGGTAAAAGCCGATTTCCTGCGGATTTTGCGGATCACTGACATCAATAATCCTCAACCCATTGTGACCATCAACCAGATATACATAATTACCGCTGATCTCAACACCATAAACTCGACCAGGGGAATCGTAAAATCCAATCCTCTGAGGTGCATTAGGATCTGAGACATCCACTATGATCAATCCACCATAATCACCAGCAATGAATGCTAAATCTCCCTCAACGACAACGTCAAATGCATTGAAGTGATTGTAGATTCGATTGATCATTTCCACATTTTCAAACTCCTGTGCAAATAATCCTGCATTTCCTGATAATAGGATGCAAATAATTGAAATTAACATAATTGTTGTTCGCATGGTTCTCTCCTCCTTTTTGTGTTAATAAAATTATAAGAACACTTAAGTCCTTAAACATTAGAGTTGTCTATCTGATCAACATAATCTTTCGCGCAACCACCTGCCCCGCCCCTTCCAACCTCACAAAATACAAACCAGAAGCCAGATTCTTTCCAACTAAATTTGCCGAATATATCCCCGCCTGCCTATTGCCTTCAAACAATGTGTTTATCAGTTGTCCCGATAGATTGTAAAGCTGCAGCGACACACCGCCCGGTCCCGGTAATCCGTAGGTGATTGTGGTTGTGGAGTTGAAGGGATTGGGGTAGGCTTCGGAAATGAAAAATTCACCTGGAAAATCAGCCAAATTTTTGCGCCATTCGATGTCGTTTTCGAACTGGTTGTAAATGTAAGCGGAACCTTCAGATGGTCCGATATCACCACCTGCGAAAGGAACGCCGACAATAGCATAGTCACCACTGATGGAAACTGATCTACCAAAAGCGTCCTCTCTCGTTGCATCGTCTGTAGTCAGTTTAACCTGCTGAGTCCAGTCATCGCCTTCAATAACAAAGATATAAGCGGATCCTGCATATTCCACGCCATTATGTCCAAATAACGCGCCAATAACTGCATTGTCGCCACTGATTGAAACTGAATAACCAAATCTGTCACCTGCCTCCGCATCATCTACTGTAAGTTTAGCCTGTTGAGTCCAGTCTTCACCATCACGAACAAAGATGTATGCTGAACCTGAACTACCTCCGCCATCATCATCTTGTGAGGCTCCGACAATAGCATAGTCACCGCTGATGGAAACTGAACAACCAAATCTGTCTTCTACCGCCGCATCATCCGCAGTCAGTTTGGCCTGTTGAGTCCAGCCGTCACCGTTTTGTACAAAGATATACGCAGAACCTGAATCTCTACTGGTAAGACCAGATGCACCGATAACTGCATAGTCGTCGCTGATAGAAACTGAATAACCAAATACTTCACCTGATGCCGCATCATCCGCAGTCAGTTTGGACTGCTGAGTCCAGTCAGCCCCGTCACGTGCAAAGATGTATGCAGAGCCCGAAGAGCTACCGCTATCATCATCATAAACCGCTCCGATAATAGAATAATCACCGCTGATAGAAACTGAATATCCGAACCAATCACCCTCCTCAGCATCATCTGCGGTAAGCTTTGCCTGCTGAGTCCAGGCTGTGCCATCACGAACAAAGATATATGCGGAACCCGTATCATCATCATCATTACTTCGATCACCGATAACAGCATAGTCACCGCTGATCGATACTGAAACACCAAATTGGTTTCCCTCCGCTGCATCATCAGCGATCAATTCAGCCTGCTGATTCCAGTTATCGCCTTCACGTATAAAAATGTATGCAGAACCCGAATATTTACTATACGCGCCGACAACAGCATAGTCACCGCTGATGGAAACTGAATAGCCAAAATAGGCAAATCGCCAAGGATTATCCGCATTTATCTTCGTTTCCGATTGAGCTATTGCAGCACTGATGTTTATCAATAAAACAACAATTAAAATCATCAGCGTACTGAACGTACTTCCAATTGAATTTGTTTTGTAAGTTCTCATTATCGACTCCACTGTTAATGGCCAGAAGGCATGAAAATATCTTCCGACACTCCTCACTGTATTACCTAACCAACATAACCTTCCGCGTAAACATCTGACCCGACCCTTCCAACCTCACAAAATACATCCCCGACACCAAGTTCTTCCCAACTAAATTTGCCGAATACATCCCCGCCTGCCTGTTCCCCTCAAACAAAGTGCTGATCCTATGTCCAAGTGGATTATAGAGTTGCAGCGATATATACCCCGGATTTTGTAAGCCATAGGTGATTGTGGTTGTTGAGTTGAAGGGGTTGGGATAGGGGGTGAACAGGCTGAACTCGGATGGTGTTGAAACCCCCAAGTTATTGACAGAATTCGGATCGGTGAATCGGTAGATACTCAGATTAGTGTAATCCGCTACATAGATCAACCCTCCTTCTGACAATGAAATGCCACGAGCAAATCCAGGTGTGTCATAGTAACCAACTTCTTCAGGATTTTCTGGATCGTCAACTGAGATTACGATTATACCATTTTCACCATCGGCAACATATGCATAATCATCAAACATAGCTACACCAAAAGCCCTCCCTTCTGTGTTGATAACTCCAACTTCTTCCAGGTTTTCAGGATCAGCAATTGAAATGATATGCAGGCCACTCTCATCACCTGCTACATACGCCAAATCACCTGAAATTACAACATCTCTGGCTTTCCTCGGCACATCAATGGAACCAATCATCTCAGGATTTGCTGAATCGGCAAACGAAATTACTCGTAAACCCCTGTTGTAGTCAGTTACAAACGCTAAATTTCCGGATACTACGACATGCAGAAGGTTATTTACATCAGAATAGAGCCCCACTTCAATAGGATTTTCAGGATTTGCAATTTGAATAACGCTTAACCCTCTTCCTCCGTTTGCTACACACGCATACTCACCCGAAATTGCGACATCATTTGCCCAACCCGTTGTATCGTAATTTCCCACTTCCCAAACAGCTCCCGGATTTTCTATTGAGAGCACATGTAAACCACTCGACGTTGCTGCAACGAATGCATAATCGTCAACTATTGAGATATTGTTTGGGCTTCCTTCAGGTTGGAAGTGATCAACCTCATCTGGATTTTCAGGATCGACAACAGAAATAACTCGTAAACCACCATCAACATTCACCAGATAGGCATGATCACCTGAAACCGTGATTGACCTTGCCTCACCTATTGTATAATAACTCCCCACCTCGACCGGGTTATTTTGATCAGCTATTGAGATAACTCTTAATCCAAAGGTGAAGTCAGCAACAAACGCATTTAATCCAGATACAAATACACGATAAAAAAAGCCTTCTGTTTCTATAGTTCCAACCTCCATCATATTTTCGGGATTTACAATAGAAATAATTCGCAAGCCAGACCTGTCGGCAACGTATGCATAGTCTCCGGATATTGAAACTCCATAAGCATCCCCATCCGTATTGCAGAATCCGATTTCTTCCGGACTTTCAGGATCTGTAATTGAGATCGTTCGCAGACCTCTGTCACCGTCTGCTATATAAGCAATATCACCAGAAACTGCAATGCCAGATGCCTGACCGGGTGTATTACAATATCCGACTTCAACTGGCTGCTCAGGATTTGCGATTGAGATTACTCTCAATCCACCTTCAAATCCATCAGCAACATAAACGTAGTCCCCTGAGATTACAACCTCACGAGCATTTCCAATTGTATCAAATGACCCAATTTCTTCAGGATTTTCCGGTTCAGCAACCGAAATAACGCGTACCCCGCTTTCATCATCCGCAACAAAAACATGGTCACCGGATACCTCCACACTGTTTGCGATCCCGGGAGTGTCAACCCAACCCACTTTTTCCAGATCTTCTGGATCGACGACAGAAATGACATGCAAGCCATATTCACCGTCTGCTAAGTATGCGTATTCACCAGAAACAGCAATGCCTATGGCGTTGCCGGGGTTGTCATCCCAATAACCTATGAGAGTTGGATTGCCAGGATCGGATACGTCTAGAATCTGTAAACCAGACCAATCAGTTGCCACATAGGCTAAGTCATCGACTACGACGACGTCGTGAGCTTTATCCCATTGGTTATAAATTCTCCCAACCTGTTCAACATTTTCACTTTCCTGAGCAAAAAGTCCCGAATTCGCGATTAACGCTAAACAAATGAGCTTAAATACTAAAATTGCACAACGCATGATTCTCGTCTTCCTTTTCATGTTAAGTTAAGTCACCGGAGTGCACAAGCCATGCTTGTGCCGCGCAAGCATGGCTTGCGCACTCCAGTAGTAATATTTCATCGCACCAACATAACCTTCCGCGTAAACACCTGCCCCGCCCCTTCCAAACGCACAAAATACAACCCCGAAGCCAGATTATCAGCTTTCAAATTTGTAGAATAAATCCCTGCTCGCTGCTGTCCTTCAACCAACGTTTCCACCAGTTGACCCGCAATATTGAATAATTTCATTAATACTTTGCTATCAAAGGGTAGAGAATAGTTAATTTTTGTTGTCGAGTTGAAGGGATTGGGGTAAACACTGCTTATTTCAAAATCTATCGGTAGAGATCCTTCGGGGTTATCTACGACATCTGGGTCAGTCACCCGCAATTCAACTGGCAGCCGAACATTGCCACCAGAACCTGTATCAGTGATAACTATATCGGCTGAATACTCTCCTTGCTCACGATTCGCAGCATTTAGTGATAGGGTGAATTCCTCTGTTTCATCGGGAGCAAGTGCTCCTGCATCAGGTGCAATATCTATCCATGCCAAATCGGGTTGAATCTGACGGATGTCAAGCCGGTCTCCACCCTGATCTTCAGGAACGCTGGTTATATTAATGAAGACTTCATTATATAGGTCGAATTGGTTTGAGATGAAAATACCCATCGGAGTACCTTCTTCTTCAGGCATAAGGTGAGTAACCAAATGATATTCTCTACTCTCAGGATTCAGCTTATACACCGATGAAAGGCCGCCTCCACCAATACTTAGTATGTAATATTGACATCCATCGGCATCATCTGATATATACGCAAGGCCGTAGAAATTGTTTACACCAGGTGTTTCCGAATGAACATTACCCTCTCGATCTATCGCGTAAATAGGAGTAAAGGCTCCTGCTACCAATAATAGATCGTTATCGAAGTCATAAGCCATCGCGATAGTCATATTGTTCTCAACCGGACTATCAAACGAGACAATTATTTCACCATTCGGTCTGAATCCATAAATACCATGGCCAAAAACCGATCCCCAGATTAGTTCCCCATCCCACGCCAGAGCATTCATGTTAGTGCCCAACCATGTCCTCTGTGCGTATCTGTCAATCATTTCACCGTCCGAATTGAGGACATAAATTTGCGGATCACCATCATTACTCCCAGAAATATAAAATCTACCATCCGCATATACTACCCCTTCCAGACGATTGTCTTCCACCTGATTTCCGACCTCGTTTGAAATACGCATGCTCCAGGGATCGAATTCATCCTCCGATCCGGAGACCGGATTTGCCGTCCAACTCAGCAGTCGGTTACCGGTGTTTTGAATCTCAAAATTAATATCCACTGTCTCGTCAGGGCGAAGCTCAGCCGAGAAACCTTCTATTGATGGGGTGATAACGGAATGATCCAGATAGAATTCTATTTCTAAAACTTCCAATGGGGCAATTTCCAAATCCAATATTATCAGATCAGTGAAGCCGGAACTATGAGCCCTGACATCAAACTCACCTCTCTGGAAAGCTATTGACCAGAAACCATTATTATCTGTTCGTGTCGAGTACCCGTTGGATGTCGTTATCAGCGCGTCATGAACAGCGGTGCTATCCTCAGCATCAAAGACAAATCCCCTCAGTGTAGCACCTTCAAACGCAACTGCTCCCATATCCGTTCTTGACCCATCCAGGTCTGCCGGGAAATCTGGATTCCCCGCGTCAATGCAGGGGCTGCCCACAGCCAGCCGAAAGTCATCTGCACTGACATTTGCAAACACCGGGTCTTCCCCGATGTTCCCCTCTCCCCAGACTAAATCAGCTTCCTCATCAACTAGAATGCCTTCCTGTCCACTTGATACATCTGAATGGTTGACTTGTAATGTATCAGCACCAGACATATTACAGAGACTTACCTGATGTGGGACATTTCCGTAGAGAATAGAGTTATCAATATGCAATTCGTTAGGAGTATTCGAGTTTGAGGCTACTGCACCCCCTCTCCTCAATGCTTGATTATAAGCAATCGTCACATGATCCAATACAGACCAGGTTGCATCCCAGAAATAAAAACCACCCCCATCTCGGTCGGCAATATTTCTGTAAACCATAGTATTATTAATGATGAATCCGGTGTTCTGCTGTGAACAGAAAACACCACCCCCACTTAGTTCAGAGGTGTTGTTATAAATCTCGGAAAACTCTAATAGCGGAATTGCGCCAGCCCACGATGCAATACCTCCGCCAAATCCACCTGCATGATTATCAAAAATTTTTACATTTCTGATAACGGGACTAGTCCCTTCCCTTGAGCATACAATGCCACCGCCGCTCTGTCGCGCTTCATTATCAAAAATCTTAACAAACTCAATTAACGGACAAGAATGCTGAAGGAAAATCCCACCCCCATATTCCGCCTCATTACCGTAAATATCCAAATGAGTCAAGGTTGGAGATGACCAGAGGCAATGAACCCCTCCACCACCAGAATCTCCATCAAGATCAGCAGAACCGCGACCTCCACGCAAGGAAAATCCGGTCAGAGTGCTATTTGCTAATTCGGCGGGGTTGAAGCGGACAACACTTGCATTACGTTCTCCACTAATAATTGTGGAATCGATATAAGCAACTTCACTGGTAGTAAGAATCAAACTTCCAACACAGACAGACGTTTCATCGAAAGTCAAGTTCTCATCGTAGACTCCGGGTTGTACAAGAACGGTATCACCCTCCCCTGAAGCATTAATAGCTGCCTGGATTGTGTTAAATTCTTCTGGAACGTTTCTTGTCTCAGCATGGCTGAGTATCGGGATGAGTAGTATTACCACAATTATAGTTGCGATGTGGAAATGGTTAAAAATTGAACGAAAATGCATTTGCAGCCTCCGGGTTTAGTCACGGAAATTATGATCACAGGCATTCGTTGAGTAAAATAATAATCATACAGTATTTAAATATACTACTATTCTTATAACTTTTCAATGACTAAGTGATTAGAATCATACTAATATATCGGGCGAACGCTTTTCATTCGATGTTCCCACTCTACCTGTCCACTATTTGCTTTCTGATTACCTTCTGGAAATGCTTTGGTCGATCTGTTATTATCCCATCCACACCCAGTTCCAGCATTCGGGCAACATCCTCGTCTCGATTAACTGTCCAGGGCAGCACCTTTAAACCCTCATCATGTGCAGCGGAAGTAAGTTTTGAATTAAGGAGTAAATGGTGAGGCATAAAATAGTGGCATTTTAATAACGTCGCCGCATTAATAACGCTACGCTGACCGGCAAGTCTTGCGGCGATACGATCAACGAGAAATCCACGGGGGATTTCAGGTGCGGTATCTTTTGCTATCTGGAGCACATCCGGGATAAATGACTGTAGTATTACCCGATCTTCTACACCAAGTTTCTTGATTAGTTTTATTACCCGTCTCGTTCCGTCAAGTTCTTTAAATTCAATAACAAAACGCAGGTTATCCCGGAATCGCTCGAGAAACATCTTAAGCGTTGGGATGTGCTCCCCGCCACCAACATCAATAGAACTGAGTTCTTTGAAAGTCATATCTCTTACACTGCGCATATTTCCGTGGGGCATCTCGAGTCTGTCATCATGAATTAGTACGGGCACTTCATCTTTTGACAGACGGATATCGCACTCTACCCAGGTTATTTGGTGTTCGAGGCAGTAATCAAACGCGGCAAGCGTGTTCTCCGGGCGATTAAAAAGCCCGCCTCGATGTGCAACAATCAGGAAATCTTGCATTTTCTGTTAAATTACTCAAAAAAGACGATTGCTTAAGTTATGTCAACTCGCAAATAAAGTCAATGATAAAGTAAAAAGTTTAGAGTTTAGCACCACCCTACCTGTAATTTGAAAGTTAATCTATTTACATTTTTCACGTGAAGGCTGAACTCTATACCCTATTACTCTATATTGTACTATCTTTAGTTTGTCAGACGTACAGTTTCTCCTGATTCAGCGGAATGTAAACAAAAAGAAAAAAAGCGTGAACAATTTTTCAGACGACATATATATCCGATTCGTCAATTTCTGTCGGGAACATGACCTGATCAGCAAAGGGGACTCTGTACTTGTTGCTATCTCCGGAGGGGCGGACTCCGTTGCACTCCTGGATTTGCTAAGGCGGTGGAAAGATGAAGGTACAGAGTTCTGGCTTAGCGCGGCACATTTCAACCACAAAATCCGAAATGAATCCGATTCCGATTTAAAGGATGTTCAGAGGATTTGTAGAGCTCTTAATGTAGAATGCTTTACCGGTGAGGGACAGGTGGAAACAGCAGGAATCCACCAAAAACGAGCGGTTCATGACATTGCCCGGGAAATGCGATACGATTTTCTTATGGATGTCGCCAACCAAAAGTGCTGTCGGGACGATCACCACGAAAAACTCCCGCTGATCGCAACCGGACATCACCTTGATGATCAGGTGGAGACTTTATTAATGCGATTGTTTTCGGGTGGAGGAATTGAGGGACTTGCCGGTATCAGACGTAGCCTCGACTTTGGAGAACCTCTGCATGCTCGTCTCATCAGACCGCTTCTTGGGTTCCGGCACGAGGAGCTCATATCATATTGTCAAGAAAAGTCACTTAGGTATGTCGAAGATATGAGTAACTATGATAATACCTATCCGCGAAACCGAATCAGGCATAAATTAGTCCCCAGTATCGTCGACCTGTTCGGCGAATCAGCATTGCAAGGCATTTCCAGATCCGCAGATCATGCGGGACATGCCTCCGTCATTATCAACCATTTTACAGAGAAAGCATATAAAGATGCTCTCCTCGAACGAAGAGAGTGCGACATTGTGCTTGATTACCACATTATTAGTTCGTATCTTATAGGCTTGAGGTATAATTGTCTTTTAAAAGCAGCACGGGAACTAACAACCCGTCAAACCAGATTTACATATGAAAGAATAAAGACTGCTGAAAAAAGATTGATAAACAGGTATAAAGGGATCACCGAGCTTGGTGACGGCGTATCGACTTGCGTACATCACGATCGAATATGGATATTTCGACAACCGCGCAACCTTCTCCCGATTCAGCTCATTTGCCCGGGTAGTTATGATATCCCCGATTGGGGTCGACTCGAACTCAAGGCAATTTCACCTGATCAAAAAGAATTTCCTCCGCCAGAAGGGCGGCTATTTCTTGATCTGGACGTGATTGGAACAAATGAAATCTCTATCGAACCTGCGGGTTCAGGAGATCGTTTCCAACCGCTCGGCATGACAGGTCACAGAAAAGTTTCGGATTTTCTAAGTGAAATCGGTGTCCCAATACATAGAAGAAGATATCCGGTAATTCGCGCTAAAAGTCAGATTGCAGCAATTCCGCCATTTCAAATCGCCGAGCGTTACAAGATTTCCCCGCGAACAAAGCGGGTTTTGAAAATACAATGGACGGACTGCTAATATTATTTTGTGGTCATTTGCAGAAACCTAATCGCAAGGGTTTAATATTGCGTGAGATTTGAATGTATTCAGGGTTGATAACCCTGACTCTGCCGGGATTGATATAGCTGATCCTGCTAAACTTGTTTTTTAGTAATTACATTCACCTGTATATGACATTACACATCAGCCTGTAATCTGGCAAAGCGCACAGATTAAATTCAAGGCTAAAATGACAGAGAAAAACCCTCCAGATAAAAATCCCAAGGGGGGCAGGAAGGACCCAAACCGACGCAAGAAAGATGATGACAAGTTCGAGTGGAAAAAAGCTCGAAGCACACTCTTAGTCTGGATACTGATCGTGGTTGTAGCATTTATACTGTTCCAGCAGTTTTCGCTCCCCGAAACGCCAGAAAAAGAGTTGTCATATTCACAGTACCGCAAACAACTTGAAGCGGAACAAATCGAATCTGCGGAGGTTCTAGACCAGGAATTTCATGGTCTACTTAGAGATGGCACCGGAATTGTAACGATATTACCGTTCATTGACCAAAAAATGATTGCTGAATGGGATAGTCTAAAAATAGACTACCTCTTCCGCGAAAAACGAACGGGATGGCTCGGTTACCTGATTATGAATATTTTCCCGTGGATTCTATTCATCGGCATTTGGCTCTACATAATGAAACGAATGCAGGGTGGTGGACAACGTGGATTGTTCTCCTTTGGCAAATCACGCGCAAAACTGATGGTCGAAAGTAAACTTAAAGTGACCTTCAATGATGTAGCTGGTTGTGATGAAGCAAAAGAAGAGCTTCATGAGGTAATTGAGTTTTTACAAGATCCTAAGAAATTTACAAGACTCGGCGGTCGCATCCCAAAGGGTGCGCTCTTACTCGGTCCTCCGGGAACGGGAAAAACCTTGTTGGCAAGGGCTGTTGCCGGAGAAGCGGATGTTCCGTTTTTCTCCATGTCCGGAGCTGACTTCGTCGAGATGTTTGTTGGGGTTGGTGCCTCAAGAGTGCGCGACCTGTTTGAACAGGGTAAGAAGAGTGCGCCTTGTATAATCTTTATTGATGAGATTGACGCAGTCGGTCGTCAACGTGGAGCTGGTCTTGGTGGCGGTCATGATGAACGCGAACAGACCTTAAATCAATTACTCGTTGAAATGGATGGTTTTGAATCCAACGATGGAGTAATTCTGATTGCAGCTACCAATCGACCCGATGTGCTCGATCCTGCCCTGACCCGACCGGGTCGTTTTGACCGCCAAATTGTGGTTGATCGTCCCGATGTTCGTGGTCGTGAAGGAATCTTGAAAGTTCATGCCCGTGAAATACCACTGGCCTCAGATGTACGATTGGACGTGCTCGCAAAGGGTACTCCCGGAATGTCTGGTGCCGACCTTGCAAATCTCGTAAACGAAGCAGCACTGCTCGCAGCAAGACGCACCGCTGAGAAAGTGTTTATGGTCGATTTCGAGAATTCCAAAGACAAGGTTATGATGGGCACGGAGCGCAGGAGTCTTATAATTGCAGAAGATGAAAAGCGCCAAACCGCCTATCACGAAGCTGGTCATGTACTTGTATCTAAATTAATACCAGGTTCTGATCCTGTTCACAAAGTTACTATCATCCCCCGCGGTAGAGCATTAGGACTTACTCATTACCTGCCTCTGGATGAAAAACACAACTATTCGCGTTCATATCTCAATGTGAATCTAGTTCATCTTCTCGGTGGCCGAGCAGCAGAACGTCTTATTTTCAGTGAGCTCACTACAGGTGCCGGAAATGACATTGAGCGTGCTACTGAGATTGCCAACAAAATGGTTTGTGCATGGGGCATGTCAGATAAAATTGGTCCGATAGCCCTTGGAAAGAAGAATGAAGAAGTTTTCATCGGTAGAGATTTCATGCAACAACGCGAATTCAGCGAAAAGACGGCACAGGTCGTTGATTCTGAAATCCGTGCAATTGTTGTTAAAGCGGAGCGACATGCAGAAAAATTACTCCGTGAGAATATCAAAAATCTGCATGCATTAGCTGAAGCTCTTCTCGACAGGGAGATCCTTGATGGCAATGAGATTGACATCATTCTTAAAGGTGGCAAACTCCCGCCGATAGTTCCAAAGACATCGTTACCGATTCACAGTTCATCAAAACAACCCGAGCGAAAACGACCGGCAGCCAGACCAAGAGCTCAAGCTACTCGTAGTCGCCAAACCACAAGACCTAAACCTACGGAAGGAAAAAAGCCTGTAGTTAAGGACAAACCGACGGCGAAACCAGCGGCGAAAGCAGCTCCCAAATCTCGTCGGCAAACGGCGCGTTCTCTGGGTGTAGCGAGCAGTCGAGATCCTCGTAACCGTCGGCCTAGTTCACGCGAATTGGCAGGAATGGATAACGAGAAACCAGCACCGATTAAGGCTAAAACACCAAGACGTACGGTCAGGAAAAAACCTGTTGCTCCTGCACCGCCGCCAGAGGCAAGTACGCCTGTCAAAGATGAGAGCACCGAGCCCAAAAAACCAGTAGCGAGAAGGAGAACGCGTACTTACAGATCACGGATTACAGCTAAACCTGATCAGGAAGTAACACCAACACAAGCTCCGACTCCAGATTCAGCTCCAGTTCCAACGCAGACTCCTGCACCGGTTCAACCACCGGCTCCTGCTCAGGCACCGAAGCCGACTCCGCGACCGGCACCGAGACCGACACCGAAGCCTGCACCGCGACCGGACCCAACTCCAGAACCCGTTGACTTTCAACCAGTAGCACTTTCGAAAGCGAAAGAAGCTCCTGCTGATAAGCCGAAAAGAGCAGCAACTCGTCGAGCACCTATCAGGCGTAGAACTTCTCCGATGAGAAGACCATCTCGCCCGGCAATAAAGAAAGATGAAGGATCTGAGAGCGATGGCGATTGACGAAGAAAAAATCCGCAAGGGCGTAGAGCTCCTTCTCGAAGGGATCGGTGAAGATCCCAAACGCGAAGGTTTGCAGCTTACTCCTAAACGGGTTGCCAGAATGTATACAGATATTTTCTCCGGGGTAGGTGTTGCCCCGGAGGAAAAAGTCTCACTTTACACAAGTGAAAATAATGACGAGATGATCGTTGTCAAGGACATCCCGTTTTATTCAATGTGCGAACATCATCTCCTGCCCTTCTGGGGACATGTATCTATAAGTTACATCCCCGGCAACAATCAGGTCACAGGCTTCTCAAGCCTCGTACGTCTGGTTGATATCGTGGCAAAACGCCCCCAAATTCAGGAGCGGATGACAACTGAGCTCGCCGATGCACTCGTGAGCAGATTGCAGCCACTCGGTGTGATGGTCGTAATCAAAGCTCGGCAGCTTTGTATTGCAATGCAGGGTGTAAAACGCGAGAACTGCGAGACGATTACCTCAGCGCAGCGTGGGTATCTGCGTAAACAAATTACACGGCTCGAAGCACTTAATTTATTTAACGGATGACCAACGGGATGCACAGCGACCTATTCACATACCTATCCGGTTGGATTCCACTCGGACTCTGGTTAATAGTCTTCGTTGGCATCGTCTTTACTGCTTTCTGGATGACCGTCTACTTCGGGACCAAGTTCTGGGACAGACGCCATTTCTGGAAGATTTATTACAGAGGCTGGATACTAATACTAAGTCTCTATCTAATTGCCTGGATTGCGAATCCACCTCCCCCCATTCCCATAAGAGTAGTAGTCAGCACGTCTTTCATTGACGCTGATTCAACTCAAGTCTGGCAGATCAAGGGCTTCGCCGAACTCATAAAAGGCCGGTTATTGTCCTCTCCAAAACCTTTTGTGGTGATGACAGATGACTACTGCCCCGTTCTTGACCAGAGCGGAAAAACCGATCAGGAGATAAATAATAATGCAGTTCTCGCCAGAGCTACCTGGATAGTGCATTTTAGACCTGAAAAGGGTGCCGTTTCGGTTGATGTGAAGAAGCGGAGTGGTGCGTATTTCAATTTAAAGGCTGATTTCAACACCAGCGGTATGCCATTCACGAATTCCGCCAGAGACCTGATTGAATCTATCGGCAAACAACTCGGGGATAAACGCGATAATGGTGAAGGATTTGAACTGGACATCCTTCAGCCCGACTCAGTACTGACTCAATTTTTCAATGCATTAGTGGTGCGGGATTCCGGTGAATTGGAAGCATCAAATGCGATGCTGTACACCCTGAACCGTGACAATCCTTCCTGGACATTCCTGCGAAAGGAACTCGCCCGAACTCAGCTGATGTATCACCCTTCACTCTACAAAGAGCAAATAGTCAACGCTCTTATCGACATTTCGAGGCAAACACCTGGCGATGCAGAGGTTTTCAGGCTTCTCGGCTGGACCTATCTCGAAGGCCGCAACTGGGAAAAGGCCGAATCCGCCCTTAAAATCGCAAACAACCTGAACTCTGACGAGCCGCGAATATACTACTTATTGTCTCGCCTGAGCGACGAACGTCTCGAAAATCTGCCCTGGAAATCCAAACGACTGCTGCTCGACAGGGCATTACAGCTAACTCCAGCATATGAATCAGCAGCTTTATCGTTGGCAAAGTTTTATGTAAGTGTACTCGACCGCCGTTTAGCGCTTGAAACACTTGAGAAAGCCCAGGCGGTTGACCCGGCATCTGTCCCAATTCTATTGAGTCGATCCGGTGCATTTGTGGAATTACGCCGAAATGAAGAAGCCATAGAATTATGCGAGCGCATCCTAGATCTTGAGCCCGGACACCCCAGCGCGTTGTACAACATGGGCATTGCTCTGGTATGGCAGGAGAATTACGACGAAGGAATCGCCGCTCTTGACAGCTCCTACAGCAACGGCGGAACAGTG
>JABGPL010000032.1 GCA_018644935.1 Calditrichota bacterium
GGTTGGAAAATCAGTTACGGTCGGATACTACGCCCAGCTTGGTGAAAATCTCGAGCCCAAGCGCACAGTCATTGAGAATGCAATGCGCCTCACTGGTTTACTCAGGGGAAGTGCCGCCGATCTGCTTCATCGTTTCCTGTTTACGCGGGATGACCTTGAGAAGTATGTGCAGGTCCTTTCAGGCGGTGAGAAAGCCCGGCTTCAACTGGCAACTCTGGTGACATCAGGCGCAGATATGTTGTTACTCGATGAGCCAACCAATCACCTCGATATTGCATCGCGGGAAGCAGTCGAAGACGCGCTCGAAGAATTCCCGGGAACTATCGTTGTCGTTAGTCATGACAGATATTTTCTCGACAAAATTGCTGACAGGATATTTCATTTTGTCCCGCCGGATGTGTCGGAATACGAGGGGAATTTCTCCGAATTTTGGACGAAGCACAAAAAGCTCTACAGCGTCAAGGTATCCAAATCCGCTCATGCTTTGCCGAAAAGGACGGTACACGGTCAGGATAAAAGCAAACCAAAACCTAAGCAGAAGCGCTTCAAGTTTGATGCCATCCGCTTCCGTGAACTCGAAGTCGAGATTAAACGCCTCGAAGACCTCCGTCCAGAAATTGAGACTGAGTACAATACCCTCACCGAAAAAGGCAAAACTGCTCGTGCCGAAAAACGACGCATCCGTATTGAAAAGTTAGATGCAGAGCTTGAAGGGCTTTATGAAGAATGGCTGTTGTTGGGCGAGAAGAAGAAGAAGTGGTAGGGGATTGTTCTGTTGTTAAACCGGCGACCACAACATAGTAGGTCGAACATTCCTGTTCGACGACCCCGCTTCAACCTTTGATTTAAATCTGAAAATAGAAGTTTACAATGTACGATCCAAACAGAACTGCTATAACTCCGGATATGAAACCGGTGATATTAAGCAGCCTCCTTACTTGCGAATGACTTTTCCATTCTCGGTCTGGTCTGGATTTAAAGTATAAATATAGTGCCCGTAAACCAGTAATAGCTCCTGCTCCCGGGATGAGATATAATGCCAAATACCATATTGGATTTTCAAAAAAATAATTAATCAGCTCTTTTGGCAGCAACTCCAGAAAGGAATCAATTTTATGAGCGAAAGCAACTAACAATAGGCCCGTAATACCTAAATAGAATGGAGTGTTTTTTGTTTTATCCAAAGTTACCCAAAATTACTGATTAACGACAATTAGAATTCCCGTTTTAATGTGCTGGATATGGGGCTATTTCTCTGGGGAAAGAAACAATAACATACAGCGAATCCTCCTGCCGACGGATAGTCGAACAGGAATGTTCGACCTAATTCCCCAGAAAC
The DNA here is from genome assembly GCA_018644935.1 of Calditrichota bacterium. GTDB lineage: Bacteria > Electryoneota > AABM5-125-24 > Hatepunaeales > Hatepunaeaceae > JABGPL01. Next base: position 1,340 of record JABGPL010000032.1, read on the forward strand.
GTAGTGACGATACTTCTTACCTGTAAACCAAAATCTTTCTCGTCTGCACCAAATCACCTGCTCTGACCTGAGCGAAATAAAGCCCGGTCGGTAGACTGTTCGCGTTTATGGGTTGCAAATATGTGCCCTCGTGTCGCGTTTGGTTAGAAATGTCAGCGACTTTTCGACCGCTAATGTTGAATAACGAAATATCAACCTGTGAGGTTTCCGTTATTTGGTAAACCAGCATCCCGGATGAGTTAAACGGATTGGGGTAGAAACTGATGATCCTAAAGTCTCTCGGTTGAGGTTCTTCGTATGGATCAATTCCCAATTGTCCTCCGTGCAATATCACATTCAGGGCATCCTCACCACGTTCGTTGGATTCGATACGGAGGACGGCATCGAAAGCACCCGCCTCTGCCCTTTCAAATCTCACCCATACAATCTGGTCTGCTCCCGGTTCAATCTCAATGTTGTTGATATCGGTAACGATTTCAAATGGTGATCCTTCAGGTGTAATTTCAAGATTCGTTAATAGAATTGGAGTTTCCCCACGGTTGGAGACTGTCACCATCAAACTGTCTACAGTCCCAATATCAATATTCCCAAATTCAAGCACCCACGGAGCAACAATCAAGTTGCGGTGGAAAAAGGAAAAGGCTCCCATATCAATCCGGCTGCTGTCAGGATCGAGCGGATACTCCGGATTTCCGGTGTTGATGCATGGGCTGTTTGCCGACAGGTGGAAATTCCCGACGTTGGGATCAGCAAACTCGGGGTTCTGATCAATGCTGTTATCGTCCCAGGTGATGGCAACATTATGGCGATTGATTATCCCCCCTGGTGCTCCCTCAACGTCACAGTAGGCGAAAATAATAGTATCGGGGTCTCCCCTTTCGAGCACGTAAATTTCCTGAGGTTGATTATCCCACAAAATCGAGTTGGTTAATTTTACATTCGCTCCGCGCCAGCAGTATAATGCTCCGCCGCCTTCGTTCGAGGTATTCCCGGTTATTGTACAGTTTGTTAATGTGATCCCGCCAGACTCGCAGAAAACTGCCGCGCCGTTGATATTCGCTCCGTTTCCTGTTATGAGGCAATTATCAACTGTCGGGTTTGCATCCCTGCAATAGATTCCTCCCCCATCATCATGCTGCCCGTTGCGAATGGTGAAGCCTGTCAGTTGAGCACGGTAGTTTTCACCGTTTGAAAACCTGACAACGCTCCCGTTTCTACCACCATCAATAATAGTAGCGTCGATATATGCAGGATTATTTGTGGTTAAGAATAGACTGGCAACGACCAGATTTTTTCCATTGAAACGGAGGTTCTCCACATACTCACCGGGATGCACTAAAATTGTGTCACCACCATACGCAGCATCAATCCCGGCCTGAATCGTCTGAAAATCGTCCGGGATGGTGTGCAAACGCCGGGTGTGAAAGTAGTCGTAGATGGCGGTGTATAACGGTCTGTTGAACTCTACAGCATTCATGTAAGTAGCATATGTCGGAACACCACCTGACGGGTAAAAACCCAGCACGTCCTCATTAATCACATTCGGCAGCTCATCATGCTCGATATGCAGCCAGTTTTCATGAACTCCCGGTTCCTGATTGTTCAGCGAATAGTGTCTCTGCGGGGAATCCCAGCCTTGCAAATCGTTCATTGTTCGCGGGATGTAGTACTCGTGGTTGTAATAAACGCTGTCTCCGGAATGCCAGATCGCGTAATAATTGTCTATGCGAACTGAATCATGATTAGCCGCTCCGATTGTATTAGCCTGAATTGGAACCCTCGGAGTGAGATGCAGAATATCAAAATTGGTTTCAGCGTCGTACAACGGCGCATCCGCACGGTTATCCGGATATGTCGACAGCAGGTTCGGTCTTAGAACTCTATTTCGCGTGTCATAGCTGTGAATTTGCATCACATACTCACTATTTATCAGGTCGACCACACACTTGTGTGCTTCGTGAAACAGTGTCCTCGCGTTACGGGTCGGGTCTGAGATGGCAGCACCATTATAATAAGCACCCTCTCCTTCCCAGCTAACTTCGCGTCCCGCGCCTGACACAAACATCGCATATGCCCCAAGATTCAGGAAAGCATCTATGCCTATGTAGGTTGTAATAAAATCATCGCACGGGTGAGGGGCTTCGATTATAATGTTAGGAGTTTCAGGCTGCAAATTGAAAATATACAGACCCCAACCATATTCAAAAGATCCGGAAACGTCATCTTCAGGCTCTTCAGTTCCATTATGATCGAAGTATTCATAACTGATTTCTTCACGTAGAATTACGTAACGGTTATCTCCATCCTCGAGCAGAACAAAATCATATATATCAGCCAACACAGAAGTATCCAGAATACCCGCCGCAACGTTCAGGTCGCCAGCCACTATATTAGACACAATCTCATACCATGTAGTAAGATATGCATTCGGATTTTCCAGACTGTCAATAACCACATATGTTCCAAACCCGGTCATCTGCCTGTCATGTTCAACCGGTGCATAATCGTTATACCCCTCAGATGCAATTCCCTCAGAAATATGACTAACCCAATTATCATAATCACACCCATCCTCGATGCCAGCGAAGAATTCGAGTAAGGAGCCGGATTCTTCGATGATCTCAGCTTGGGTTGAGTTAATGCAGAGGAACAGGATGAGCAGGATGGGCAGGAAAGCTATATGTCGTGGTTTGGGGTACACAAAATTCACCTGTTTTATCTTATTGGGGTTATGGGCTTATGTGTAACTTAATATATGGGGGGGGGATTTGCAAATGTTGTTTCTAATGGGGAAAATGCTCTTAATATATTGATTATCGATTTAACAATGTTTATCTTCTTGAAAACTGGCTAAATACAGACCACAATCTGTGGTGCCAATATTATACCAAAATAATTTGAGTTTAGAATGCCAACACAACGTGTTCCAGACATAACATCAGATTTCTTTACACTTAACCAAATTAAAGAACTTCTCGATGATGGCAAAATATTTATTAACAAAGAGTATCAGAGAGGTGACATATGGAAAAACTCGCAGAGAATTGAGTTAATTCGTTCCATTGAGAATAGTTATTCAATTGGTGTTCTCGTGCTCTTCGTCAATGATGATAATCAATTTGAAATTCTTGATGGTCAACAACGTATCCTAACAATTGCAAAGTATCTATCCGATGATATAGACTTGAAACAAACTGAATTACCAGTGTATTCAAACCTAGAAACTCGTGAGAAAACCCTTTTTGATGCTTATTGTGTTTACTATCTGAAACTGAAGAGTCATGATCCAGAAAGCAAAGAAGAAGATATTGTTCAAACTTTCTTACGATTGCAGGAGGGCACACCTCTCAATAAAGCTGAAAAATTGAATGCTCAAAGAGGCAAATTTAAAGATTATTTCGTTGAAATAAGAAAAACGCACCCATTATTCACTTTCTTTGGAAAGGAAAAAAGATTTCGATTTCGCCAGTTAGCAGCAGAATTACTCTTGTTAGAATTAGATACAAATTTTGAAAAGCTCATTTTTCCAGATCTGAAGTTGTCAAATATGATAAAAGGAGTTAAGAAATATGAGAGAAATTTAAAAAAATCGAGGCAAACATTCTTCAAGGGAAATTTAGATTTTTTACATATGAGTCTAAATTTAATTCTTTCGGCCTTTAAGGTAAGAGAGGTGATCCCGTTTTATTTATTGGTGTCATATCTTCGAAGAACCAGAGCTGGTAATGCTAATCTGAAAAATGAACTTTCTGAATTTGCCAAAGAATTTCTCAAAAATCTGAATAGTTTCTCTATCTATGATTCTTCTCCTCCTCCAGGAATAGAAAAGAGCATTTTTGACACATACAAGAATTATAAACATGCAGCAAAAATTTTAACTACACCAGATTCAATTTCAAAAAGATTTGAAATTATTTTAACTGAATTTAAACGTTTACGACCCTATATCACAAAAGACCCAAACCGATTTCATGATACTGAACAAAAAAGGACATTGTTCTTCAGACAGAAAGGAAAGTGTCCTGAATGTGACAAGAAATTGAATTTTCACAATGTGTCAGCGCATCATGGAATACACCATTCAGAAGGAGGAAAAACTGATGACCTAGAAAATTCATATTTATTACATCATAGATGCCACAGGAAATTTGAAAGAAGACTCGCAAATGACAATCAAAAAACTCTGAAATTAGATAAAAATATTTTGGCACCAAAATGAGAAAAATATACCCAATCCTGTTTCTAATCCTAACAATTGGATGTGCACCCCTTGTGCCACAAATTGGAACAGTAGATTTCTATCCTGCAAATGAGTGGGATATATCAATGAAGATATTCATGGTACCCTCGCATCAGGATTCTGATGTTGATAAACACCTGAATTTGATAGAGAGAAAACTCATCCGGATTATCGACAATTCGAGTAAGTACACCGAATTGAATGTTGAGACAAATCAGGAATTGGCGGATGTTAATGTAATTGTTGAATGCCGGATTGATACATTTTTATATCAAACACCGAGCTATAATTATTCTACCGGATATCAAACGTATATTGGAAAATTCCTTATTGGGAACAATTCAAACGTTACAATTCCATCAAGTACCGCGAAAAAGACCTATTTGACGGTCGATCTATGGTTTTCCAAAAACGTTGAAACTACAGGAAACTCGGATCAACCTGAGTCATCTTTGATCCTGCTTAGTACAGATACAGAATTGATTACCGATCAAGACCCCCTTATCAAGGCGTATCAAGTACTTAGGAGATGCCTTTTTGCTTTACCAGGGGTGGGACTATCAAGTTTTAATCGTATCCCGATTATTAATTTGCCATTTCTAAACAATAAGTTTTCTGGCATAAGAGTCGTCATCGGTAAAAATCCTATTTTCACACGATTAGAGAATAAAGATATTATCTTTGAGATAGATGGCGAGAGAATATTCGATTATCTGGATTACAAGGCGAAAATGTTTTCGCTGGAAGATGATCAAAAATATTGCGATATCCGGTATAATCGTTATGGGAAGATTTATTCACAGGAAGTAAAATTGAAAAGATAACATAGATTAATAAAACATAACAACGATTAATTCATACACGGAAGCTGTAATGGACACATTAACAAAAGAAGAAATTCTTAACCAGCACAAGCTGTCAATAAAAGCAACAATGATATTCTTGGGAATAGTATCTTTCGTTTTATGGAAGCTTTGGGATTATTTTGGTAAAATTGAGAATCCATGGCTGGTTATCCAACCCAAAAACTTAGAATCTATAACTGCAATAATCACATCTAATTTCCTGCATGTAAGTTTTGAGCATATGGTTGGCAATTTATTGATATTTTGGATTTTTGGGTTCTTCGCTTTAACTCTTGAAGGTACTCGCGCCATAAAAGGAATGATATTCGGTGTGCTGTTTTGTGGTGTAGCTCATTTCATATTTGGTGACAAGGGTACAATGTATCTTGGATTCAGTGGTGTTGTATTCGCTCTTATTGGCACAGTTTTCATAAGTTCAATTCGATCCCGCAATATCTTTCTGATCGCAGCAGCTTGCGGAGGTATTTTCTTTTTGGGCAGCAATTTCTTTGACACAATTCGACCAACTGAATTTGCCTCAATCAATCGAATATCCTGGTTAGGACATCTAACAGGATTTATCGGTGGTGTCTGGTACCAAGTTAACAACAAATCAATTTCGCTTGAAAATTTGCTCAAACAAGATATCATTAATGCAGAAGAATATCTTGAGCTGGAAGATCGTATTTATGGTCGGGAAGTTCAGGAAGAAGAGAATGGTAGCGAGGGAAATGATGATGAGGATATTGTGAATAGTTCATCTGAAGTTGATAGGGGATCAAATTGAGGTCGTGCCTCGGTATCTACGAAATTCCGGCGGAAAAAGTTTCCGCCCACGGAACTGTCACACGTCGGCGTGTGACAGCGCGGATGGGGGCACACGCCCAACTTTGAATTCTTATCAAGGCAAAGTTGTTGGTCGATCACCTCCTCGAGCACCTTGCACATATTGAATATATGTGGAAACCATCAATTCTATTGACTCATCAGCAAAAATCCAACCCCAAAGCTCTCCCGAGGTTAAATTATAATGTATGGTTTTTCCTGCTCCGTGTTCCATTACTGGTGTCGAGACGGCACTAATTCCATTTATTGACCGCTCGCCAAAGAATGAAAATTCCCATTCATTGAGTATCCATTCGTGATTAGATCTGTCGTAGCGTTCTAAAATCTCGTCCATCCCTCCCATGGGAATCTCAATATTATTTTCAAGATAATTCTGATATACTCCTCTCAGGTATTGGATTATTAGTATCGCTTCATCTGAAAAGTCTTTTTCTGTTTTCGCGTTAGCACTGAACCAACCGGAATATCTACCTGTTTGAAGATTGAATGTGATTAACTTCCCCTCTCCATAATCCATTACCTGTGTCGAGACGGCATTAATTGTCGTTATTGTTTCCGAGCCCTCCAAAGAAAATTTCCAATCATTGAGCACCCATTCAACAACCCTGAGATACTCCAGTCTAAAAAGGTCTTCTACACCTCCCGCCGGATTTTCACCATAATCCTGACTATACATCTTAAGGGCTCTACTAATGGCAGGAAATGCTCGTTGAGCTTCACCTGCAAATTCCCTTTCTGATTTCGGGTGATCACTGAACCAACCGGAATATTTGCCTGTCTCGGGGTTGAAAGAGATTAACTTCCCTCCTCCGTAGGGCATTTCTGTTTTCGATAAAGCTGCTATCCCAGTAATCGGATCTCGTCCAATCAGTCTAAAATTCCAATGTTTACTTGTCTGTTCATCAATAACAAAATAATCCAGGGTATCTAATTCTGAAACTTCAAGAGGATCCTCACTATAATCTTGACGATACATCAATGAACCATTAAAAATTAGAATAATTGCATTCACAGCTTCATCTGCAATTTCCTGTTCCGAACTACCTTGAGATAATTCGGTAGATTTTTCTGTACAGGATACTGAAAACATTAAGATGAGTACCGAAGTGCAAATCAATGCTATTCTGCTTTTCACGGTTTTCCTTTTCTAAATTAAGTCGACATTAATAGAGCTTCATCACCGGAGTGCGCAAGCATGGCTTGCGCACTCCAGTTGCGGCGTCAGGTCACATTACCGATCAGGATTAATATCAACCCAAAGTCGGTTACTGATCACTTGCTCGAGCACCTTGAACATATTGGATATATACTGAAACCAGCAATTCTATAGACTCATCGTTGAAAAGCCAACCGGAATACTCCCATGTGGAAAAATCCAAATGTATAGTTTTCCCTTCTCCAAATTTCATTTGAGCTGTCGAGATTGCACTAATTCCAGAGATGGAATCTGTGCCTCCGAATGAAAATTCCCATTCATTCAGAACCCATTCATCTGAATGGAAATACCCAATTTCCAAAAGCTCTTTTACGCTCACAAACGGACTTCCACCATAGTCTTGACGGTATAAATTAAGTGCATTATGCAAATTACTGATTGAAAGTTGTGCCTCAAATGAAAAGTCTTTTTCTGTCTTCACGTTATTGCTTAGCCAACCGGAATATCTACCTGTTTGAAGATTGAATGTGATTAACTTCCCCGCCCCGTAGTCCATTACAGGAGTCGAGATGGCATTAATTGCGGTTAGTGTATCATCACCCTCAAAAGAAAACTCCCAATCATTGAGCACCCATTCAACAACCCTGAGATACTCCAGTCTAAAAAGGTCATCTACACCACCTTCCGGATTTTCACCAAAATCCCGACTATACATGTTAAGTGCGTTATAAAAGGCTGGGATTGCCCGTTGAGCTTCACCCGCAAATTCACTCTCAGATTTCGGGTCATCACTGAACCAACCGGAAAATTTGCCAGTTTGAAGGCTGAATGAGACAATCTTCCCTTCGCCGTATGGCATTTCAGTTTTAGATACGGCTACTATCCCGGTAATTGGATTTCGGCCAATTAGACTGAAGTCCCAATGGTTTCTAGTCTGTTCATCAATAACAGAATATTCCAGAGTATCTAATTCTGAAACATCAAGAGGATCCTCACTATAGTCCTGACGGTACTGCCTCGCACCATTGAAGATTAATATAATTGATTTAACTGCTTCATCAGCAATTTCCTGTTCGGAACTTGATTGGGATGCTTCGGTAGGTTCTTCAGGATCTGTACAAGATGTTGTACAAAACATGATAATTAAAAAACTGAAAATCCAAACTATCCTGCGTACCATGATTTTCCTTTTCTAAATTAAGTTGACATTACTGAGTTACATCACCGGAGTGCACAAGCCATGCTTGTGCAGCGCAAGCATGGCTTGCGCACTCCAGTTATGTGAAATCCCGGCGTCGGAGAAGACCGGGTTACGACTCCATATTATCGCATCAAGACAACCTTCCTTGCCTCCGTCTCTCCCTCCGCCATCATCCTGACCACATATACGCCTGAAGCCAAATCTCCGGCATGAAACGTTGCACTGTATTGACCGGTAGGATGGCTTGAGTTCACCAATTCGGCAATCTGCTGCCCCTGCAAATTGTACAGGCAGATAGATACATTTCCAGACTGGGATATCCGATAATCCAGGCTGGTTTGAGAGTTAAAGGGATTGGGATACGGTTCAGCAAAAATGAATGTTGCAGGTTGAGCTACAATCCCCACGGGTGGTGCATCAAGTGGTGAAATACTATAACAAATCAACCTGCCGCGGGTGAGCGTAAGAAGTTCCTGATTGCCGTCGTCTTCAAAATCGGTTTTAACTGACGCCACATAAGGTCCGGGCAGATTACCGCTTTCGATTTGGGTCAGAGTTCCTGAATCAAAAACCAAAACATTGCCTCGGGAATCAATCAGCAAGAGGTTTGAAGCATTCACATCCTCCCATTTGAAGCATAACATTTGCCCACCTTGCCAATTATTTGGAAGTGAACGGGTTTGGAGTACCTCCAGCTCGGGTGTACTCAGCTCACAGAGAAAGGCATTAGAAGTGTCAGAATATGCTGCAAATATTGATGTTTGATCGTCAGACTGAACCACCGTCATTCCTAATAATTCGGGACGACGGTCAGGAGGACTCCACCTTTCCTGAGTAGGAAATTGGTGCTCAGCCAGTACTAATGTTTCTAATATGGCAAGGTCAGAATCGAAAAGCCTCACATTACATGTGTATTCACCGAATTCCCGACCGTTTTCATCATACCATCTATACCACCCCTGAGCGACCCGAGTTTGGTTGTCGGAATCCTGAAATACTTCGACTTCAACGGGAGATCCACTTCTTCTAAAACTATAAGAATGTTCTGTAATAATTCCGAGATTTCCCGAGATTCGATCACCATCAAAGAATCCCCAGCTGGAAGTACTCCATGCTGCTAAAACTGGATGCTCATCATCCTCGAGCATTTCTGGCATTATTGTCAATTTGGTTAGATTGCGATTGTCAAACACATTGTCAAATACCTGACCACCATCAAGGAGCTGCTGATCAGATAACTGAATCAACTCATCCCCACCAAACCTAAATAGATGCCCAAAAGCGAGACTATCCCAATCTTCTCCATGCGGATCAGGTAAAGGTTCAGAAGCAGCAACCAATATCTGCTCACCATCTGAATAGGCAACTCGCAAAACGGCAGTTACCGGTCCAATCAGAGAATCGGAACTCCAGATTGTCTCTCCGTTGGAAATTAAATGAGCTCGCCATCCATCACCAACTACCACATTGGAGTTGCCACCTTCATCAGTCCAAGCGTTACCCAATGCTGTTGCTGAATCTAATTCAATCGACCAGAGTTCTTCGAGGGGGAGCTCGGCATGAGATGCCGTTGAAGTGAATAAAAGTATTGCCAAAATAAAAGTCATTAACCGCATTTCAGAACCTCGCATTTAAGTTCAATCATACAAAGAAACGGAAAGAGTTTCGCATCCGTGGTAAAAAGCAAATTCTTATTGTCTTACTAGAGTAATTACATCATTCTAATCTACAAAAAATATTCAGATATGTAAAGTCTTGTGGGAACAATCATTCGGATGGGCGATTCATGAATCGCCCACACAACAGGAGTTAGCGGAAAAAGTTTCCGCCCTACGAAACCATGCTACATCACCGGAGTGCACAAGCCATGCTTGTGCCGCGCAAGCATGGCTTGCGCACTCCAGTTCAAATAATCACGGCTTCGGAGAAGACCGGGCTACATTTTTGGATCCCCCACATCTATATACCGCCCCAATAACTTCACAAATGTCCACCGCTCATCGTCCGGGATCTTCCGTCGGATGCGACTGAGGGCGTCCATTTTGGAATCTATCAAATCGGCGAAATGGAGCAGGAATGCTTCACGGGTTGAAGGTTGGACGGGGGAGCCGTGCGCTAACTCGCCTTGATGCGATAGTATCAGGTGGATCAGTCGGTCGAGAGTTTCCTGTGGAAATTCCTTGATTTTGGCTGCCTTTTCGCTGACCCAACTCGCACCGATAGTTATATGACCGACGAGACGGCCATGTTCGGTGTAGTCAATGGCGGTGTCATAGCGATACTCCTCGATCTTGCCGATGTCGTGCAGGATTGCGCCGGATACCATTAAGTCCGTGTCAGCTTCTGGATAAAAGCGGGACATCATTCGACATAACCTCAGCACTGCCACCGTGTGCTCGATTAAACCTCCGATCCGGTTGTGATGCCATAGTTTTCCGCCAGGAGCTCTCTTGAAAGACTTCTCAAATTCAGGGTCGTCCAGGAATGTATTAAGTAATTCCTGTAGATGAGTATTTTTGAATCCGCCTACTATTCGGCAGAGTTTTGCGTATGCCTTATCAACATCGATTGTGGTCGCTTCTATGAAGTCACGGTTGTCAACATCGTCCTCAGGTACAAGATTGCGAATCCGCTTTATGGAGACTTGATTTGTGCCTCTGTAGGATTCGATTGTAGCCTGCATCTTTACGATACATCCGGTTTCAAAATCATGGTACAAGCGTTCCGCATCGTCCCAAATGTTTCCGAACAGGCGACCACTGCAATCACCGAACTCCATAACGATATATGGAGCTCCATCCCGTCTCGTCCGCAATTCACGACTACGGAGAACGAAGAATCCGGTGAAGCTCTCACCTACTTCATAATCTCGTAAATGCCTTCCCGCTATTGCCATGGTTTATCCAAAGATTTTTCTTATTGCTGCTATTGCATTCTGTATATCATTTTCGTTTACATCAAGATGAGTTACTATTCTTACTTTGGGTCCGAAACCAGTTGCGAGCACACCTTCTTCACGCAATTTTGCAGTTACTGCTGCACCGTCCATACCTAACTTGAGAGCATCAAATATAATGATATTTGTCTGAATCGCTTCAAGATCAATTTCCAGATTTGGGAGCTCTGCTATCGCTTCAGCGAGCATCCGGGCATGACGGTTACTCTCGGGAAGCAATTGACGGTTGTTATCGAGAGCATATAGACACGCAGCTGCAAGTATCCCAGCTTGCCTCATTCCACCACCGAGACGTTTACGGATGCGATGCGCTTTCGCTATGAACTCCTTCGATCCCAATAGTACCGAACCAACCGGGCATCCCAGACCTTTTGAAAAACATACACTGACTGAATCATATGGGGCAACAAGTTCGGCTTCTGTCTTACCAATTGCCGCTGCAACGTTCCAGATTCTTGCACCATCAAGGTGCATTCCTAAATCATTTTCGGTTGCAAATTTCCGCAGCCTGAGTACTTCATTCTGCGGAAATATAGTTCCACCAGCGCGGTTAGCGCTATTCTCTATCCAAACTAATTTACTCGGCGGAAAATGGCTGTCAGTTGAGCGGAGCAGGGGTTGAACATCTTCGACCGTAAATGCTCCACGAACACCGTGAATAGCATTAAGCATTACTCCAGAGAGATACGCCGGAGCGCCACCCTCAAAATTGCGGATGTGACATCCGACTTCACAGTAAATTTCGTCGCCTGGAGTAGTATGCACCGCAATCCCGACCTGATTTGTCATCGTCCCTGATGGCATATACATCGCGGCTTCTTTTCCGAGCAAATCTGCGACATATTCCTGGAAGTGATTAATCGTCGGATCGTCTCCGAAGACATCATCACCAACTTCAGCATCAAACATTGCCTTCCGCATAGCGTCCGATGGACGCGTCACAGTGTCACTGCGTAAATCTATTAATTTTGACATATCGTGTATTCCGTGGTTTTAAGTTTAAACTATCACTATTTCCACCGTCGTTTGGCCCGGGGTACTTGTTGCCTGGGTTTCATTGAACAAAGACAGTACCAGAGTTCAGTAACCGTTGTATTTCGGTGAAGGACAGTTTGTAAGGAAACTTGGGCAACAAGTAGCCCAAGCCACACATCGTCTGATTGACTGAACTGAAATCCGAGCATCTTTATATCTTAGTCAAGATTATGACAAATATCAACCGATTGTGTAGTATGCAAATGCAATGACCCGAAATGAATCACATTATTAACTGTAGCGTAAGCTTATCTGCTTGCGTAACATACTACTCATTAAATTGGATGTTTGAGGTGGATTCAATTTCTTGTTTTTGATGTAAACTTGACATACATCATGAGTTATAATACATTAGCGATAAAATTGAACCTTGATCGAAATGGTGTCACGATATAGATGGAGAATTCAGTATGATTGAAATGGAACAGAAAGTGAACGTCGGGAACAGGATATACTGGTTAGACAATCTCCGAACATTTACGATCTTTTTGTAGTCCTCGCCCATGCCTCTCTTGTCTATGAAAAGCATGCCTTAGGTGCTGCCTGGTGGATAATTTCCGATCCTTCTGAAAGCGATTTGCCAGGGATATTATTCCTGATCATGAGTATTTTTGTAATGTCCCCCATATTTTTCATCTCCGGATTCCTTGCACCATCATCTCAAAAAAACAAGAACAGTTGGGGATTTATTAAATCCAAATTTAGAAGGCTCATCATTCCGTGGATCATTGCGGTTTTAACATTGATCCCACTTTACAAAGTGATCTTCTTATACTCCCGAAACTTGCCCCAGGAAGCCTGGACGACATACTTTCACTGGAATTCATTGTGGAGTCAAAATTGGTTGTGGTTTCTGCCTGTTATCTTTTTATTTGATTTGCTCTACTTATTTATCTCCAAATTAGATATAAAAATGCCCAATCTGACTCTGAAAGGAGCTATTTGGGTGACCTTCTTAGTGAGCTATGCGTTTGGTTTCTGTATGGACTGTTTCATCCTGCACGATTGGACAAAGACAATTCTGGTCGATTTCCAGAACGAAAAGTTGTTAATATACCTGATGGTTTTCCTGTTAGGAGTTGTTTGTTTCAAACTCAAAGTATTTGAATCCGATTGGAAGAATAAAAAACTTGATATTACACTTCATTGCACCAGTTGGATACCATTAAATATTTATATCTACTTTGTGATCTATAACCTTATTAAACCGGATGACCCACTGATTTCCGAAGTTGTCGATACGCTGTTGGTTCGGCTAAATTATATGCTCTCTCTGGCATATTTGCTTTACATCTTGATAATTTCATTCAAAAACTACCTGAACAAACAGACTAAAATCAGCAAAGCTCTGAACGCAAACTCCTATTCCGTATACATAATTCATGTGATAGTTATGGGTGCATTGGCATTACCTATGCTATACTCAGCAATTCCATCACTATTGAGGTTTCTAATTTTGGCAGTTGGGACCTGGGTGGTGAGTAATCTTATAGTTTCTGTTTACAGAAGGGTAATAAATAATTATGGGGACAGTATACTTATCTATAACCTGCGCGTGCCCGGGTATAATTAATCGATAACTATCTATTTTGTTCAATCGTTCAGGATACATAGTTTAAGGTATGTAAAGAAACTTGGGCAAGGAGTAGCTCGATCCACAATCTTGAAAATAAACAGGATACGCGATAATTAAGTATACTGTCCCCATATTTATTTAGCGTACTAAAACAATTCTTCGCTGTATCGGGACCGTGTTTTCTGCTTCGAGCTTCAGAAAATATAAACCAGATGGCGATTGTGGTGCATTCCATTGAGCGAAATGATCCCCAGAATTTTTATATCCTGAACCCAGCACACTCACCTCTTTACCGTTTATGTTAAAAACACTCAATCGGAAGTTTGTGTAATGAGGCAGAGTATAATTGATTTTCAGGCTACTGTTGAAGGGGTTTGGGAAGGCATCAATTAAACTACAATCTCCAGGAAGTATTACAGTTGAATTATCAACATCAAGCAACCCGTGACAATCATAAATCCCAAGGCTTGAAGGTCCATCTGAATCAGGATCATACAGTCCCTGAGCTACATATAGAATCTGCCCATTGGCCGCCACATTGGTCGGTTCGGCATCTGTTTCCGCAATTCCAAGCAATTCAGGATTATTGACATCAGATATGTTCAAGACTTCAATCATGTTATTCTCTTCTAACAGGAAAACGAAATCTTCATGAAGCTCTAGTCCGATGATATTGCTTTCAGGCTGATATGTATTAACTACTTGCGATGCTTCCGGATTGGAGATATCTACAAATTTTACTCCTTCCTCTAAACATGCCACAATTGCGTAATCTTCATAAATTCTCACATCAATTGCTATGTCTCCCAAATTCAAGAGTCCCAGAAATACAAAATGTTCCGGATTTGTTAAGTCAAATACTCGCAGGCCAGCCTCAGCATTTGCCAGACAAACACGATTGGCATCTCTATCAAATGCATGAATCTCGCTCATCGTAGGTATCTCATTGAGCAATCTAATACTATCGGTATCTGAAACATCAAAAATTGCCAGATAATGAACATTTTCGTTTTGATAATTCGTCAGCATAAAATTGTCCAGAATTTGGATGTCACCAAGTCGCGGAAACGGTTCTGTTGTGGCTTCCAATTGCGGACTTTCCGGATCAGATACGTCGAACACATCCAAAGAAGTTGGACTGCGATGAGCATAACCGTTTAAAAATAATTTGTCTCCACTTTTAGATATTTTTTCATATATTTTCGACTCGAATTTTGCACCAATCAGTTCAGGATTAACCGGATTCTCAGTTTGCATCACATATAATCCACCCTCAACATATCCCCAGTTTTGATATGTACCAGATGCTATGAATATCTCGTCATCTGAAAAAACAAAATCATTAACAAATGCCCTGCCATCTAATTTACTGATTTCATGCATCTCTTCAATATTAGAAATGGAAACTATTCTTAATCCTTTATCAATCGTCTGGATATACGCTAAATCACCTTCAAGTTCAATATCGTAAGCACCAAAATCATCATCCCAGTAATCGCTCACCCATTCGAGTCTATTAAATTGAGCAATTCTGTGTGAGTTTTCGGGCTCTGAGATGTCGAATACCATGATTCCCATTTTGGACCAGGCGATGTATGCAAGATCATCTCTTATCTCAATACCCATCCCGCCCATGATAATATGTGAAGAAAAAAGGAGTCTTGGGTTTTCGATATCATTTATGTCAAAAATTCGAAATTGTTCATTGAAATGAGATGTACAATAGAGAATGTTATCAATGATTTCAAAATCACTAATTGATGGCCAAAGGAGATGACCGATCAATTCAGGTTCTTGCGGATTTGATATGTCGTAGTAATAATTACCATCAAATAGAATATTTTCATAAACCGCCAGTCCTGGCTTCCCAAACCCAAAATCGTCCTCATTTTCAATTATACTAATTTCTTCAGGCTCCAGAATGTTTGAAATATCCAGTATTTTCAAAGGTTCCTCAATAAAATCGACACGTTCTTCCAACATGATTGTTTTTACATATGCTATGGTATCGTCGAGAATGATATTTGCAAATGGGCAATTAGCGTGAAGTTCATATGTGTTAACAATTACAGGACTTTCAGGGTCTTCAATGTCAATGGTTAAAAGACCACCCATCGCAACAAGCAGAACATAATGATCCCGAATTTCAAGTGAAATTCCGTAAACCTCAGCGTCGAGCCTTCCGACTTCTATCGGTAACTGCGGATTGGAGATATCAACGATTCTTAACCCGTGGTGCTCTTCTGCAATATATGCGTAGTTACCCTGTATCTCTATGTCAGGAGTAACCCCGTATGGATCACGTTCGAGAACGTTGCGGATGTGTTCGATGTTGTCTTGTGAAAAGGATTGTGCTGTTGCGAAAAAAAAGACTACGATTATTAGTGTCAAAAAAGAGAGCTTCATATAAATCTCCGTAGTTGGATTATTTATTAATATATGGTGGATTCTAACCATTAGCAAGGAGTAATACAAGCTGAATAAATGCTTTTTTCGAGGAAAAGATGGTACTCGTAGTAGATAAGTATTATCTTCTGGAACAAAAAGCACCCTCACATTGTTAGGTCTTCAAGCACCTCAATTAGGGGTGACCTGGAGCTGAAACACGATAGAAAAAAGTGGAATTACAATGACCAAGGTAAAAAGCGGAATATCGCGAATGCAGGCAATGGGTACATTTCTTAAATTAGGTACATGCTCAGAAACGGTTGTGAACCTTCTCGATCGTGCCTTTGATAATCCGTTAGTACTCGAGGAGAACGCCTCCCAGCCCTTAGCTGGCGGTATAATGCAACATGGCTACCAGTGTGGTATGATCTGGGGAGCGTCGCTTGCAGCAGGCGCACAGGCGTATAAACTCTACGGTGCTGGTCCGGAAGCTGAAACCAGGGCAATAATTGCATCACAAAGGTTAGTAGAGTCCTTCCAAGTTCGACACAATACATTTAATTGTCTTGAAATAACTGATATTGACAAGTCTTCATCGACCATGAAAATGATCTTTGTTTTCCTCATAAAAGGTGGAACTATAGGCTGTTTCAGAATGGCTGGATGGTACGCACCGATAGCACTCAATGACATACAAATTACATTGTCCGATAAGAACATCGAGGTGCCTTCTTCTCCGGTAAGTTGTGTTTCACTGTTGGCACAGAAAATGGGCATGTCAGACAGGCATGCTGTAATGGCAGCAGGACTCGCAGGTGGTATCGGTTTAAGCGGAGGAGGATGTGGGGCATTGGGGGCTGCGATATGGATTCTCGGCATGAAGAGCAAAGAAGAAACTGGAAAAGTTGATTTTAAAAACCCTAAAGCCCAGGATAAAATTGACGAATTCTTGAAGAGCACCAACTATAAATTCGAGTGCTCAGAAATTGTTGGAAGGAAGTTTGGAAGTGTCAATGACCACGCTGCTTATGTGTGTGGAGGCGGCTGCGAGGAGATCATCGAGGTGTTAGCTAAGGGATGATTGAGTTAGGTATACCGTCCTCTTAATTATTAACGGGGATATATGGGATATTCAGGATTGAATTTTTATTAGGATTCTATTTAATCAACAAGATTTAAGTATTGTATTCTTACCTTCACCTTCATATGTTCAGAGTGGTTTCGTTAAACATTCCCCGTAATTGGAAACACTGTAATGAACATTCATGCCGTACCCTTACTGATTTCCGGTATATTTTGTGCTTTGCTTTCAGTCATTACCTGGATGCTTCGAGGGCGGGAGAAAATAAATCGTATTTTCTCTTTCTTTACTCTAGCATTGGCATTGGACAGTTTTAGTTATTTTCTCTGGTTTCAATATGGAAGTTTAGAAAATATTCATGCCTGGGGGCGGATTGTATTTCCAATAGGCATTTTGGTTCCAATAGGGTTAGTGTTGTTTTTCTTTGCTTTCACGGGTTATGATAAAAGAATGGACGCGAAGGTTCTATGGATTAAAGTTAAGTACTTTAAGATCTTCACTCTTTTAATATTCGTCATTGCCATGGTGCTGTCTATTTTTACCCAGTGGATGATTAAAATACCTGAGGCTCCAAAAGACATTTGGGATACGGAAATGGGACCCTATGGAATGGTGATCATGCCTCTTTTTGCTGGCATGTTTTTCTATATGCTGGCTATGGTTTTTAAGAGCTACAAAATGACAGATAATAAACCTCGGAGACGATTCATTCTCACACTTGCTCTCGGTGCAGTATTATGGGTGATAATCGGCTATGCAGGGATAGTTTTTATCTCAGCAACAGGTGTATTGTCACAAGCAGTTAATTATATCGGAATTTCCCTGATGGCAGTGGTCTTTTTTGTGGGAATTATAAACTATCAATCAGATAAAGTACTTGAGCTGAATCTCAACCTCGAGCACAAAGTAATAGAACGAACCCGTCACCTGAATGAGACTAGATCACAACTGATTCAAACTGAAAAAATGGCAGCTCTTGGGCATCTTGTAGCTGGTGTTGCTCATGAAATGAATAATCCTGTTGGTGCGATTTATAGCACCCACGACACTCTTGCTTCTGCTTCAGAGAAGCTAAAAAAAACACTTGAAAGTGAACACGGAATTAAAATCAGTGAAACACAAAACGTCTCTCGAATTCTAAATATTATTTCAAACGGGAGTGAAGTAATACGAGGTAGTAGTGAACGAATTGCTGGAATAGTAAAGAGGTTAAAGATTTTTGCCCGGCTGGATGAGGCGGAGCTTCAAAGCGTGGATTTCAATGAATGTATAGAGAATACCCTTGCAATGTTCCAATTCCACCTAAAACCAGAGATTAAAATCAGCCAGAATTTTGCTGATTTGCCCAAGATAACGTGCTATCCAGCTAAGATAAATCAGTTGTGCTTCCAGTTACTCCGTAATGCTAACATTGCAATTGAAAAAGAAGGAGAAATTGTGCTCAGCACAGAGGTCAAAGGTGATAAAGTTCATTTCAGTGTCTGGGATAACGGACGGGGAATTCCACCAGAGGATATTAATAAAATCTTTGACCCGGGTTTCACCGCCTGGGATGTAAATGTGGGAACCGGCTTAGGTTTAGCGATATGTTATCAGGTAGCTCAAGAACACAAGGGTAAGGTCAATGTTTATTCAAAAATGGGCGAGGGCAGCAAATTTACGTTTTCGTTTCCACGGTAATTAAGGGGACAGTATACCAAGCCTGCACAAAATGTGAAAGAAAAAAATAGTGCTGCCTGATTTAGACAGCACCATTTCGAAAAATCCCCGATCTTACTTGATTAACATAACCTTCATTAAAGAGGTTTCATTTCCCGACTGCAACCTCAATAAATATGTTCCTGACTCAAATCGTTGAGCATTCCACACCAAATTATGCCAACCTGCCTGATAAAAGCCCTGTAGAATATCACTGTTCACGCGACCCTGAACATCCAGCATTTGCAGAACAATATCGTTGCTGCGTTTCAAATTAAAATCTATCTGAACGACACTATTGAATGGGTTTGGATATGCCTGAATTAAATTGTAGCCTTCCGGATTGGTTGAATTATCCTCGGGAACATTATTAAATCCTGATACATCAAGAATTAGAAGACCGTTTGTATAATCCGCAACATACGCGATACCACCTACTAAATCAACATTTAAAGCTTCACCATCTGTGTCGAATACTGCTAATTCCACGGGATTCTCAAAATCTTCAAATGAAACTATTCTCAAACCACTTGTTTTGTCCGCTATGTAGACTGTCCTCCCTGAAATTGCCAGATTATATGCATTTTCAGTGTCATACGTCCCAATTAACTCCGGATTTTCCGGATTTGAAATTGAGAATACGAATACTCCCTGATCCCTGCAAGAAACGTATGCATAATCTCCCGATATCTCGATTCCAGAAGCTCTGCCTATTCCGTCATAGAATCCAACTTCTGTTGGATTGGCTGGATCAGCAACGGACAGGATACGAAATCCCCCTGAATTGCCATCTGCGAGATATGCATAGGTACCGGATATTTTAACATCGTTTGCTCCACCAGGGGTGTCAAGGAAGCCGACTTCGACAGGATTGGTAGGATCTTCAATTGAGATGATGCGTAACCCTCCATCACCACCATCAGCCACATAAGCGTAGTTGCCGGCAACTGCTACACCTTTGGCATCATCTTCCGTATCATACGATCCCACCATTGTCGGATTTTCCGGGTCTTCTATGGAATTGATTGACAATCCACGAATCCAACATACGACATAAGCATAACTTCCTGAAACCGTCAGATCCTTGCCAGCACCTGGATTGGCACAACTTGCCACGAGCACTGGATTTTGAGGATCGGCAACTGAGATTATCGGCATGGCACCATAATAATCTGCCAAATAAGCATAATTTCCTGAAACCTCCACCGCCCTGGCCTGCCCTTCTGTATCGTAGTGTCCGAGAAGCTGAATCTCTTGAGCCGTTGAGATCCCAATCATAATAACAAAAACTAAAAAAATAACAATCAAACGCATTTTACCTCCTGCTAGTAGACATCTGTAAAAAAAAGATTTCTGAACCACTAAATGTCTGGAATTCAGAGACAAGATTTTCCAATATTAACAACTGGAATGCACATAAACAAGGTATCTTACGTGTATATTTGATTATGATTAAGCATTTTCAGTCATTAACAAAGGAGTTTGTATAATGACATATCGATTCTGTCCAATATCCCCTTGGTACCTTGGGGATCTTGAAAGTACTATACGGTGCAGGATGAGAACCGATTCTGATGGAAACAACGTTTGGTCTCGCAAATATGAGGCAGCCCAATACAGAGATTTATTTCATTCACTTAAATACAGGAGTTGATCTCAGAAACTTTTTCTGATTAAGTGATGAATTAAATCTGAAAATCACCTCGACCTCAAAATGTCTTGCCAATTGTGATCCAAAATTACGAGTTTTCGGGGAGTGACACAGTTACCTTTGTTCCCTTTCCAATCTGGCTTTTTACTTCGATTTTTCCTTTATGTGCTTCAACAATCTGGTAGCAAATCGCTAATCCCAATCCTGTCCCGGTTCCCCTGCTTTTTGTTGTGAATCCGGGATCAAAAACTTGTTTTAAATCGTCCTTCCCAATCCCTCGTCCACTGTCTTCAATAGACACAGAAATTGCACTTTCCTCTCGAGAAGTTGTTATGTTAATTTCACCAGCACCATTCTGCTGTGCTTCACTGGCATTGATGAGCAAGTTCAGCCACAATTGATTCAGTTGCCTGGGATTACATGTAATATTTGGAAGCGAACCAAAACTCTGATTTACAACAATCCGATTATTAAACTCATGATCAAGCAGGGCTAAGGTTTCCTTTATCCCATGATTGATATCGACATTCTGTAACTCAGCCTCATCGAGTTTTGCGAAACTCTTCAATTTGGAAACAATCCCAGCAATTCTTTTGCTGCCATCTGTTATCACATTACTGGTTTTTTTCAGAACCTCCAGGGAAAGACTAACTTCATTGCTCTGATTAGTTCCGATGGATGAAGCATTGATTGCATCTGTGAGTTTTGCAACACTGCGTGTCATACTCTGCTGACTGCTTGAAATTGCGCTTACGGGATTGTTAATCTCATGGGCAACTCCTGCGACAAGTTGTCCGAGCGATGCCATTTTCTCGGATTGAACCATACGTGTAAATGCATCTTTTAGCTCTGACGTACGCTCTTCCACCTTGCGTTCGAGATTAACATTCAATTCCTCGACTCGTGCAAATTGGTATCTCATTATTGCAACGTAAAAGATCACTACGGAGAGTGGGAATAGTGAAGATGCGTAGAGCTGAGTCGGCATGTCAAACAAAGGTAAAATCACACCGAGTGTCATCGCAGAACCATAGGTTAATATAAAGGCGATGATGTTGAGACGGATAAAACTCCTGTAGTTAGCGTCTTTATTAATCCGGTAACCATAGATCAGGAAGTATATTATTTTCCCAATACCGATAAAAACAAATACCGCAAGAATATAACCAAGCGAGCTGTATTTAACCTCAAGTCCTGGCCAGTTCCCCATAGATGTAAGCGAGACCTCAGTTGTCGCATGTATAAAAACAAAAGACAGAGTCACCGCTGCGATAACTGTTGTGAATAGATACACTCGCTCACTAATTTTCCAACCAAATATTTTAACTGTGAACCTATCATCGCTAAAGTCGAAAAGAATATCCTTGCCAAAAACTTTAAAACTCATTGGCATCCCGATCACTGCAACTGAATAGAAGATTGCTAACATAATCGAAAGGAAGCCGAAAACTGGAGCAAGTCTGGCGTGCAATGAGACAAAGTCCAGCTCAAGACCAAACTTATCTAGGACAAACTCACCTCCGAGCTCACTTTTCCCACTCGCGATCAAGAATGCAAACCAGGCGCCGAACATCAACAGAAAACAAAAAGCAGAGAAGATCCTCCAGAGACGTTCTTTTCGTCCTGAAAGCAGTGACACAATTCCCAGCGAAAGAAGAAACAACGAGCTGATTAACTGAGGAGTTGCATAGGCATTCATGCTGTTCATTTAGAGTTACCCATTGAGGTTATGTACGTATGTAAATGTAGTGAAATTGTTCATTCTTGTTTAAACCGTGAATTAACCCATCGGTTTCCCGGGGAACAACGGAGTGCTACTCTGTAACAATGCACTTTCAATTGAATCTATTGACGGTTTGCTCGATTGTCAAGTGCTTATCCCAAAAATTTAGGTCGCTTGATTGTATTTCGTCCAACAAGAACTGCATCAATATTTACAAATCTATTCAGAACTAAACACACGGCGTTTATTTATTTTCACATTCAGAGGTATGACAAACGAAATTCTATCCCCACACGTTCTGCCTGGCTTTCGTTTCACTTCGCTACTGAAGTTCCGCACCTACAACCGTGTTACCAAACTCAAAGCGGAATCGCATATCCTCAGGGAACTTAATTTTACCCATATTTACAACAAATTGTACCGTAACATACTGGTTGTAAAATACTTTGGGGTCGTCACCAATTTTTCCTTTGATGAAATCTGAACGGATTTTTTGTCCTGGTTTGAGGCTGCTTGTGCGACGGAAGTACTCATCACCGTTGGGTTTTAGCACGACGTACTGGAAAGTCGCATGACTATCAACCTTCGGAGCAACCCAGAAAAATGTCCATGTATCAAAATCAGGCGGTGCCAGTCGCGCAGCTATGTAGGTAACTTCATGGGATACATTTTCAATCGGGATTGAGTTTCCGAAACCCTTTTCGATTCTTACTTTCGAGCGGTCCCAGGCTGCTATTTCCGCTTCTGGAACATCGCCAAGACCATTAGCAAATCCCCTCAACTCTGCGAAAAACTTTTCCGGTGCATCTCTGGATGGATCATTCCCAGCCTCATCAAGAATGACTAATTTTGCATCTTTGAAACATATTTGAAAAGCCTGTGGCTTACTCTCGTCCCAGGAGAGCGTCCATTTACCATCTATGATAAGGACGGGGATTGGGCACTTGCTGAAAACATCCTGGAAATCGAGTGTCTGAATTGAATTGAAAAAATCATTACGGTACATCTTATCATGATTCCATTCGTAGCGTGCGCTTCTCGCAATTTCCTCTCGGGTAGGTTTATAAAAATGCTGCCGTTTCCAATCACCATTTACAAATGCGTTAAATATTTTCTGTTGAACATTTAGATTTTTGCTATAATGTATTTCCCTGATTTTTTCCATTTCCTCTGCCGAAATGTATTCATATTGTCTTGATCCCGCAAAATCTATTGGCAAACCATCAAATGTAGATGTTACAAAGACTAAGCCCAATAAATTCTCGGGAAATTTAACTGCGTAAGCTTGAGCCAATGTGCCACCATAACCGGTACCAAGAACCACCCATTTATTTATGTCCAAAGCTATTCGCAGTTTTTCAAGATCTTCGACAGACTGATATAAAGTGTATGTACCATCAGGAGTGTATTGTGAAATTCCGCAACCCCTCTGGTCGTAATATATCAACTTGAGAGAATCACTTGCCTGAGAAAAATGAGGATG
Source organism: Calditrichota bacterium (assembly GCA_018644935.1). Classification (GTDB taxonomy): domain Bacteria; phylum Electryoneota; class AABM5-125-24; order Hatepunaeales; family Hatepunaeaceae; genus JABGPL01. The sequence goes on from JABGPL010000032.1 coordinate 25,219, forward strand.
AAACGCATGATGCGTTGAACCCGGTCCACCATGCAAAAGCACAACAGGTGTTCCTTCCCCTTCTATCTCGACATAGAGACTACAATCTTCCAATTGGACATATCCTTTCCAGGTTTCCAAATCATCACAGAGCCGAGGTGGATTTGGAATGTTAATTATCAGTTCATCTTCAATTGAAACCACCATATCCAGCATACGCTCCCTGCCTTGGGTGGAGGAAGGATCTTTTGATGAGCACGACATTAGCAGGACACTGAGAACAAAAGCAAAAGTAAGAAAACTAAAAAAAATCTTCATTGTTACTCCTGGTTGAATTTCTTTGGTTAAATGCTTAATGCACTTTCTGGTCGTAAGCGTAATTAATTTCACCTATTATAGACTAGGATTGAATGTATTACTGATTTACAACTTTAGCAAGAGTCTGACTGGAAAAATGACGAAAGAACAGGTTCGTTGGTTTTAAAAACTCTGATGATTATATTAAAACTATTATTTGTAAAGGGAAGCGGTGCAGATTCATTTAACAATTCAAGAGGATTCAATTGAGATTACAAGAATTTCTTCTCGACTTTCATACACGAGCCCACCGAAGTTTACAGGGGCTTCTGAAGCATTGCCATAATCTTACGGAAAAAGAACTAAATCAGGAGTTGGAAGGCTTCGGATTCCCCACCATACAATTGCAGTTGGATCATATTGTTGGTGCTGAGCAATATTGGATCGGAGTACTCAAGGGGAGTCTTGATGATTTTGATGATTCTCTAATTTTTCCTTCGTTAGAGTCTCTTGAAACATACCGGGATGAAGTATTCAATGCTACTGAACTCTTCCTCACATCAACTACAACAGCGGAACTTGAAACCGTCCGCCCAATGATGACATGGGGAAAAGTGGAGAAAAACCTGAGTCCACTCCAGGTGATTATCCGCACCCAAACGCATATTTACCAACATCAAGGGCAGATATTGGCAATGTGCAGATTGTTCGGAAAACCCTGTAGCGGATTGGACTATCCGATAGATTGAAGAATTAAGTATACTGTCCCCTTATCTCTCTGAAACTTACAAGGGTATTTTTGTTTTCATCCCACAAACTTAATTTGATAGTTTTTAAGCTGCTGCGTATAGATAATGGCTTGATTTCTTGCAGAAGTGAGGTGTTGTCAAGACAAGCCTGGAGTTTATAATTTGGGATTCGTGCGTTTGAATGGTGGACATGATGCAAACCAATATTTCCTGTAATCCATTGTAAAATTCCAGGTAGTTTGTAATATGAACTGCTATAGAGTGCCGCTTTCTTAAAATCCCACTCCTCATGACGATACCAGTTGGCTGGTTCAAATTGGTGTTGAACATAAAACAACCATATCCCAATCATACCACCAAAATAGATAACTGGAACTTGAATCCAGAGGTAAGTCTTAACTCCGATAGAAATGCTCGCAATAACAAGGATTGCTGCCAGCGCAAGATTGGTAATTATTATGCTGTTCCTAACCCCACGCCCGGAAACCCTCTGTGGTAATCTATGCAGAATGAAGAACACCCAGATTGGTCCGATTCCAAACAGAACCAATGGATTGCGATAAACCCGATAGGCAAATTTTTTCCATTTTGAGGCGACTAAGTACTCATTAACAGTCCATGTTGTAATGTCACCAATCCCACGTCGATCCAGATCAGCAACGGTAGCGTGATGAGTAATATGCTCCCGAGCCCAGCTTTGATATGGAGTGAAAGTCAAAATTCCGAATAAAGTGCCCACTATCTTATTTGCAGTCGATGATGTAAAAAATGAATGATGGCAACAATCATGGAAAATTATGAAGATCCGAAAGTAAAAGACTAACATCAACGTGGTTATAATCGGGAGAAACCAGATAGAAACCCCTCTTCTGAGGATAACAATCGCTACTATCCAAAGCAATAAGTATGGCAGAAAGCTATCGACGATTTGAATGATTGACTTTTTCGTTTCCGATGAGGCGTACTTTTTGGTCGACTGCTGTAGGTTTTCGATATTCAATTGGGGTTGTTCATGGTTGTGAGCATTATTCATTAAGATGTTAATCTAACAGACACATGGTCCCTTAAACCAAACTCATGATTTCAATGGGACTTTCTATAAAATACGTATTTAACCCCAACCACAATTGTATTCTTCAATTGCCAAAAATTATTCATAGCATTTTTTTGAACCTAATTAACCTGACTACAAATGAATTTTTCCCAGGCTCAACTCTCAATTGCATCAGACTCGTGCATGCGCTATTTATGTCGGTGGTCAATATTGTCTTTTTTTACCCGGAAATAAGTATTATCTTTTAAAGATATCAAAGTTTAAGTTTACCTGAGGTTACCATGACAACGATTCGTCTTTTAATATTAATTTTGCTCAGCGTTTGTATAACAGTTCCAGCCACAATTCTAGCTGACCCGGTTATAGCCATCGATCTTGATGAGATTGAAACTATGCTTAATACTGGTGATATAGAAGAACACTTTTTCAATATCTTTAATGAGGGTGATGAAGAACTACGTTTCACAGTTAATCACGAGATCGTTGCAGAACCCGGAAGGGATCTGGCAAATCGGTCGGCAAGGAAGATCAATGGGAAAGACCGCGTTGGACCCCGACGTGATGATTTTGGTGATCGAATAGAAGAATATGAATTAGATGGAGTCGGCTGGACGGGTTTAGCCTATGATGGTGAACTTATGTGGGGCATTAGTGCCGAACAGGGAATGATTGCCCTTGACCCTGTTGAGGGAGAGGTTGTAGAAATCATTAACAGAAATGGATTCCACATGGGTTTAGCCTACGATGGGGAATCATTTTGGACAGGCACTCTCGTTGATCGGGATGAAGTAGCTTTTTTGCAGCGAATTGATCGTGAGGGCAATATCAACCAGACACTTGAAGTACCAGGAATGTGGATTTCTGGTGTAGCTTATGATGGTGAAAACTTGTGGTATTACAGTTTTAACGGTGACCCGGATGGTAGGATTGAGATGATAATTAGACAGATAACAACTGATGGAGAACTTTTACGGGAAGTCAATTGTAACAATATTTTTGAGGGATTTTTTTTATCACTCGCTTATGTGCCTGAACATGAAGGCGGCAACATTTGGGCTATCAATTGGGAAGCAAGAACACTTAACCAGCTTGATATTTCAAGAGATGATCCTGAAATTATCCAGCAGACAGGAATAATAGGTAACCAGGGAGATGGAGACGGGACCTACGGGTTAGAACATGATGGTGAGAACATGTGGTATTGTAATGGGGGACGAATCTGGTATGTTATTGATGATGGACTTGGTGAAAATAGTTGGTTGAGTTCTGAGCCCGATGAGGGTGAGATCGAAGCTGGGGGCGATTTAGATATCATCGTAACTATCGACGCAACAGGTTTGATAGAAGGACTGTATGAGGCAGAAATTCACATTCTAAGTAACGACCCGGAAAATAATGATGTTGCAATTAATGTGAGGATGGATGTTACTGGAGTACCTATCATAGAGGCAGTCTGGGAGGAAGAGGTCGGATACCCCGATGTGATCAACTGGAATGAAGCCTATCTCGATCTATTTACCGGTGGAGCTTTTGAAATTGCTGTGACGATTGCGAACATCGGTACAGCACAACTTATTGTTGAGGATATTTATAGTGAATCGGAAGTTTTCACAGCCGACCAGACCAACTTTGATCTAAATCCCGGTGAAGAAATAGCTCTGAGTTTCATTCTGGAAACTGAAAATGAGGGCGTTTTTGAGTCAGAAATGGTAGTGGTCTGGAACTCTCCGGATGGTGAAGACTATTCTATCCCGGTAATTGCCAGAACGTTTATGCCTCCGGTAATCGAAGCGGATCAACAAGCCATTGAAACCCAACTTGAAGTTGGGGATTCGGAAGAACATGTTTTAAATCTATCAAATACAGGGAATTCAAATCTGCGTTTCATGATTGAATCCGAAATAATATCCGAACCCGGAATGGATTTTAATGAACGTTCATTCATAAGGCCTGTAAATAACCAATCCGGACCTCGTCGTGATGATCTTGGCGAAATTGTTGGTCAGCATAACGTTGGTGAGTGGGGTTGGACAGGGTTAGCATATGATGGAGAACTCATGTGGGGAATATCCCCTGAGGCTGGTATGATGGCCTTCGATCCCATGACATCGGAAATTGTTGAAAATGTCGAGTTAGAGAGAGAATATTACGGCATGGCATATGACGGTGAATCATTCTGGGTTGGATCTGAGGGTGGTGATGACAATTGGATGGCAAGATTGCTCAGATTAGACCGAAATGGTCAAATTGAGCAGACCATTGTTGTACAGGGCTGGATGGCTACAGGAGTAACTTTCGACGGGGAAAATCTGTGGTATTACTCAATAGGTGAAGAAGATGGAGACCGAAACATTGTAATTAGACAAATCACGGTCGAAGGTGAATTGATTCGAGAGATTAATTGCAATAATATCTTTGAGGGGAATCCCCTTTCACTCGCTTACGTTTCTGAGCACGAGGACGGTAACCTATGGGTGATTGATTGGGAAACAAGGGTACTTTATCAGTTTGACGTTTCCGTTGATGATCCTCAAATCCTTCAACAAACCCAAATCAACGGCGCAAATATATTCGGACTTGAACACGACGGTGAAAATTTATGGTACTGCACGGTCAATGATATCTGGTACGTTATCGAGGATGGGATCAGTGAGAAACAATGGTTAACATTCAATCCAGAAGATGGAGAGATTGAACCAGACTTTGACTTAGACATCTTTGTTACAGTAGACGCAACTGAATTTATTGAAGGTGCCTATGAGGCTGATCTGCACTTTCTGTCGAATGACCCGAACACTCCGGATCTGACTGTTAGCGTTCTCATGGAAATTGGACAATCGAGTGCTCCCGGGGAAACATCCGTGCCAATCAGCTACAACCTTTCAGCGGCATATCCGAATCCGTTCAATTCCTCAACCCGATTTGATTTTGATATACCAAAATCCGGTTTTGTGTCCATTTCAATTTTTGACGTCTCTGGTCGACTGATTGCCTTGATCAGAGACGACCAATTTGAAGCTGGTCATCATCAAATCATCTGGAATGCCGATGGTTTTGCGAATGGTGTGTATGTGGTGCAAATGCATGTCAATGATTTTCACGCAAACACGAAGGTCGTGTTGGTCAAGTAATTTGGAACTTGTTTTAGAACGGCACAGGTCTATTTAATGGATTTAAATAGGTAAAAAAATGAACGAGAAAGAAAACAGTTCAATCGGTAAAATTGTCTGGCATGATCTAACCGTCGACAATGCCGATTCAGTAAAGGATTTCTACTGTAAAGTTGTGGGATGGTCCTCTTCCGAGCACGATATGGGAGAATACAACGACCATAATATCAATCTCCAGTCAAGTGGTGAAACAGTCGCTGGAATATGTAATGCCCGGGGCAGCAATGCGAAAATTCCCCCTCAGTGGTTGCTATATGTCAATGTGAGTGATGTGCAGGAAAGTGCACAACTCTGCATCGAACTTGGGGGGAAAGTAATTGATGGACCACGAAAAATGGGAAAAAGCGATTTCTGTATAATCGAAGACCCCGCAGGTGCCGTACTGGCATTGATTTCTGCATGAAACGCAAATTTTTTCCAGGTTCGGATAACCAGGGTTACGTTGATCTAATAAAAAACAATGAAGGTGATATTATGCATAAACTCATATGTCTTACTATTCTTTTAACATGTCTATTCCTGAATGTTTCAAATACGCTCGCTCAGGGAGACTTGTTGAACGAAACACCGCTCCATGCCATTCCTGAGGAGATGACTTTTGAGGAATATCAAGACGCAAACCGGAGAATGCTTAGCGGGATACTGGTTTCATCGTTGGTACCTGTGCCTGGAATGATGCATTTCTATGCCGGTGAAAAGAAAACCGGGTACCGTCTGCTCGCAGTATCCGGGATTGGCGTACTGAGTATTCTGGGCGGTTTGGCTAGTATGACTGAAGAAGGAGACGGGTGGTTGGACACCGATTATGAGACTGTGGATATTGGAACTGAGAGATATGAGAAAATCCCGGTACTTATATACGAGGAAAACGGAGAGGAAAACACCGGTTATTCTCTAAGGAAACTCCCCAAGGAACATGAAGGAGGCGCACTCGGCGTTTCTTTAATGATTCTTGGTGGTGGAGCGATCATCGCCTGCCATCTATACGACTGGATTCATGGAATTCACACCATAGAAACCAAACGCGACCGCGTAAGGTTCAAATACGGCAAACAGCTTAGCTTCAGCATGGACCCGATGATAGACCTTGACAGGCAATTCGCTGGTGTTTCGCTTGGGGTTAAGTTTTAGGTCAGTGGTCTGATGTGTTGTGGTACTGTGGTGTTGGGGAGTTGGGGGACACTGTTTGGTTTGTCCAGATATGGTTCTCCTCAGATGTGATTTAAGTTCAATGAGACAACGTGGCGCGGGATCTCATCCCGCCAAATTCTGTTGTTCGTATTGAAACCGTCGGGTTAAGAACCCGACCTATGAAACTTCCCCGCATAATGACTTAAATAAACGAAAGCAGCTCCCCCAAACTGGAAATTGTCTGGAACTTTCCATGGATCTGATCTATCTTTTTCACGCTGTAAATTTGGGGTGCATCTTCAATGTCAGGGGTTGTTGAGTCTGTGCTGTTGTCCAGTCTCTCTATCAAAATGGGCAACATCCCCGCTGCTATGGCCGCTTGAATATCCTCGTCTGAATCTCCGACATATGCTACTTCATGCGGTGACAATCCAGTTGCAGATAAAGACTGCTCGAATATTTCAGGATCAGGCTTCTTTATCCCGACTTCACCAGAGATGGTGATATTATCAAAAAGACCATCTATTCCGTATAGTGAGAGGTACTTATGAACATTACGGGGGTGGTCAAAATTGCTTACAAGGCAAAGCTTCATCTTTTTTTTAAGCTTCTGCAACACGCCCACAGTGGTTGGGTCAAGTACTATTTCACGTTGCCATACTTCAACGATCAAATCGGCGATAGAACTAATGTCTTTATCACTGATGTTAATTTGGTGGGAGATGCACATATACTTGACACGTTTCTCGAAAAGTGTCAGGTTTTGATCGGTTATAGCAGGTTCTGCCCTGTCAAAAAACCGCTCACATTCCTTTGAAAACTCCCCTTTTGTTAATGTAAGACCATGTTCTTTAAGTGACATAAAAAAATGATGCAGCCAATCAGCCCATGCTTTTTTCATATCACCATATATAAAAAGGGTTCCGTATAAATCAAAGAAAATCCCGCGTATCATCCAAACCTCTTTTGTGTTGTTAACTCCCCGGACCACAAGGGCTCCGGGCTACTCCTGTCATTTACCAGGTCGGTATAATTCACATTAGTTCAGCGGATAATACCATAATGCCTTTTCTTCAGGGAATTACGAACTGACACCACCGTTTAAAACACAGGCATGGGAATAGCGGTTCCCATGCCTGATTCACTGTTTGGATTATCAAACTCTTGAAGTATTCTTCTGCTGCTTATCCTGTTGCTTCTTTGATTTCTTATCCACTTTGCTCTTCTTCTGCTTCTGCTCTTTTGCCTTGTCCTTTTTTCCGCCTTTGTCTCCCATTGGTCAGTTCCTCTTTTGATTGAGTTTGCACTTTATCAGATTTTCTTTATCAACTTACCAATTGCCCTAATTGCAATTTATTGAAAGATTAATCATAATGCCAATAACAATTTAAGAAAATTTTACTGGCTTTAAATATGATGCTTTTTTTATTAACATTTAACAATCTCCCCTCAATCAAACAGGAAGATTGCACAATCAGCATTAGCACGATATGTTTTGTAGACAACCTGTTTTATTAACATCACCTTTCAAACCCCGTGGAATTCGGATTAAAGTATGAAGTTTTTAGAAAAAACACTATTGGTAACTCTTGTTTGTACAGTCATTTCCTGCTTTTACTTTGATATTGCCAGTGCCGATGAAACTGATACAACGGAATTTGTTTATGTTTTTCACGGACTTGGTCGCCCCAAATCTGCCATGTGGCTGATGGCTGCCAGGCTTGAGAATGCTGGTTACTCGGTCGAAAAGATAGGTTACCATTCTTTGATTGAATCACCCGAAGAGATAATGCTTGATATCTCTGAGCAGATCTCCGCCAGTCTACCGCAAGACAACCGGACAATTCACTTCGTAGGGCATTCAATGGGTGGATTACTGATCCGTGCCTATCTGGACAGCAACAAAGTCGAACATCTTGGTAGAGTAGTCCTCATAGGAACGCCTAATCAAGGCTCCGCTTTGGTTGATAAATACCGTGACAAATGGTGGATGAAGATTTTAGGACCTATGCCCCGTGCGCTCGGCACTGACAGCACAGGTTTCCATAAATCTATCGGTGATCCATACTATCCGGTTGGCATCATCGCCGGGATTGCAAAATGGAAAAATGAGGATGTGCTCCCTGGAGATGATGACGGAATAGTACCGCTGGAGTCCGCCAAGCTCAAAGGGATGACAGATATTATAACTGTCGAAAGTGGACATACTATGCTCAGGTATGATAAGGATGTTGCGGATCAGACGATAGAATTTTTGCGGAATGGGATGTTTAGGGAAGATGAGCCTTTGATTGAAAGGTAAAGTTCAGGAGCGAATGCTCGCGCAGGCAGACACCCCCTTCTGCCAGTTAAACCTTTGTTATTACTGTCACACGAGGGCGGTGACAGCACGAGATGTATTACCATCTACCCCACAGGCACCATATCAACATTAACACGCCGGTTCAAAACTGACGCAACTTTGAGAAGTGTGCGAATCGAGAGACGCTCGTACCCACCACTTTCAAGACGAGCAATAGCAGACTGAGTGGTCCCTATCTGTTCAGCAACCTGTGCCTGTGTCAGTCCGACCTCCCGCCGAGCAGAACGGATTTTCTCAGCCAGTTGTAATCGTTTGCGTTCCTCCTCCACAAGAGTGGAAAGTTCTGCATCGCGAGAAAGCTGATCCCGAAGTATGGCAGTTGCGCATGATGTTTTGTTCTTACTCATTGTCTAATCTTGTTTGAAATGTATGTTTTATTGGGTTTTGTTCAAAAGATCTTTTTCTAAGAACTGCTATTTTCAGGTCACTTGCCGGGATTACATCTTCTTTAGTCAATCCATGTGCCAGCACCACGACCTCGCGTCCGTGAAAGAAATATAGAATACGGTAGTTAACTCGTCCCAATGCCCACCGCAGTTCATATACTCCGTCCTGAACATAATCAGCTTCCGGTCTTCTGAGCTCAAAACCACATTCTTCCAACCGGAAGATTCGAGCAATTCCTTTTGCACGAGGTTTCTTAGGCAGACCATTCAGCCACTCAAGAACGGATGCTCTTGCATTGTCATCCGCAAAAAATATGATTTTTGTCATAGGTTTAATCATAATATAGCAAATTTGTGATAATTAATCAAGTCAACGAAGAAAGAGGTTAATATTTATTATGAGCACTTTCAGAGAGCCTCGCGACTTAATTAATTGGTTGGAGATTTGTTGTTAGAAGAACCTACCGACCTCTATAAGTTTTACCATCTTTGAATATTAGAAAAACTATATGTGACCAATGTTTTTTTCGTAAATCTCTTTTGCCTTTTTTAATGCTTCATCAATCCTAATATCTGTTTTGTCTGATATCTTCTCTTCATTTGCTTTGAGTTTGGCTCTGTTAAAAAGGTCAGAGGAAAAACCAATCATACAAGTAGGGTGTCCATCTTTGGAGGATCTTTCAAGACTAAAACGTGCTAGCCCAGGGTTGATAAATGTATTGTCAATGATGTTTGCTTCATATGTATATGTAAGTAATCCTGATTTCACGTTGATATTGACACTATCAGATACCCAAGAACCATGGTACTTGCCATCCTCTTCTTTAAATGCTTTTCCTCTAAAAATAAGTTCTCTAAAATCTTGCTTGAGAGTTTCAGAAATAAATCGGATTTTATTCTCATGTCCAACAAAAAATCCAACCCATGTACCCTCCATGTAGTATGGTCCCAATATCCACTTCTTAACCTGCGAAATTTTTTGAAATAAACTTAAAAATAAAACAGCAATCGATCTGTAAATTCCTAATGATATTAAGCCAGATGCAAATATGGATGTAAAGGGATGGTTTGATATTAAATCTGTTAATTTCACCCAAACAAAAAAAACAATCAGAGTCGTAACACTTATTACAATTGAGTGGAATTTAAGTTCTGGATTCAAACCATTTATCTCCTAATTTAGTTATTTAGAAAAGAAGTGCTTATGTCAATGCCTAAAATAAATTTCTCAGACTATTGTGGTTAGTACTAAAAAAGCAACCACTTGTAAATATGCTCCGTATAGTTTTATGGTATCAATAAATTTGTAAATCATTGCAGGCTTCCTATATGCAACAGCAATATACAATAACGAATAAACAATATCAATATGCTTATTCAGTTTATATTTGAGCCAATATTTTCAGTGAAACCTAATCCTACTGTTAAACCAATCTCAACCCAAGCCTAATTTCTATCATTGTCAGTCACATGTTATGCAAGAATTCCACTATCGAATCCTTATAACCTCAAAACGCTGGGGATCATATAATACCAACACTTCACCCCCCAAACAAAGGCATCAAAAGCGATGAATCATCATTCCGCACACTGTTAACATTCGTCGAAACCCGAAACGCCTCCATCTCCCCTGCTGGATATGGGACAAGACATTTCCGCAGATCTTCGACTGATTGTTTTGCGTCAGAAAGCCACAGGTCGATTCTCTCTTTTGGTAATATCACCGGCATGCGGTTATGGATTGGTGCTACTAACTCGTTGGGGTGGATTGTTATGATTGTGCTGGATTCGATAGTCTCGTCTTCTGGTGATCGCCAACAGTCCCACAGCCCGGCAAAAGCAAACGGCAGACCGGATTTCATTCGGAAGTACATCGGTATTTTTGTCTTTTGACCGGGAATTGTCTGCCACTCGTAGAAGCCGTCCGCCAGTATCAGGCACCGTTTGTTCCTGAATGGTGCTCGAAATGAAGGTTTTTCGTGTACGGTCTCGCCGCGAGCGTTGATCATCCGGCTGCTCATTGTTGTGTCCTTCGCCCAACTCGGGATGAGCCCCCAATGGGTGAATGTCAGTTTGCGTTCCGGCGTGTTCAGCACCGTCGCAATCTGCTGAGTTGGTGCGATGTTAAACCGTTCAACAACTTCTTCATCTACCATGAGATCCGGTATCATTTTCTGAAGCTCGGCCGCATCGACGTTTAGTGAAAATCTTCCGCACATAATTGACTTTGGTTTCATTGTTTTAAGAAATTGTAGTCTTCTGTTCTGAATCTTGTTTTGATCCGTGTAGGGTCCAATTTATTGAGCCCTTTTTTGCAGTTTACAAGGGCATGATAGACTTTTCCTCTACCCCGGTCGGGCTACCTAAAATCACATCTATGCAGTGCTATAAGAGTATGCAACACAAATCGAGAAATGTCAACCTCTGGATAGGTTCACATTACGATTTCAGTATGACAATAACATAGGAGTTTGAGTGAGAAAACATGGTGGGGGCAATCGTGCCTCGCTTGATATACATATCCGGTCGGACCGGATATGTATATCAGTGGCGTGTACATTCTTACTTCAGAAGTGTGATCTTCCGCGAAATTGTTGCGTTGGGTGTTGATAGTTTCGCGTAATATGCACCTGTGGGTAAATCACCTGAATTGAACGACGCGGTGAACTCTCCTGCAGGTTTTCTTCCAGCATATAGTGATTTCACCATTTGTCCGAGCGGATTGTATATGCTCAAGCTTACCTCAGATGCAGTTGGCAGACCAAACTTCAGGTTCACGGTACCGTTGAACGGGTTTGGATAGGCCTCCATCAACATCATTGTTACCGGAGAGGATTTGTCAGAATTATTAACAAAGTTTTCTTCTGATATATCGTAAATGCCAAGGTTTGTATAGTCCGCGACAAAAGCTCTTGCGCCATCACAGACGACCCCTACTGCGTTTCCGGGAGTATCATAGAATCCAACACTCCGTGGTTCCGCTGGATTGGAAATATCGGCAACATACAGCCCCTCATAATTATCAGCAACCAGGAGGTAATCTCCAGAAAAGGCGAGACCTAATGCATCACCTGGAGTCTCTATTCTTGCAACGTCAACAGGATTATTCGGATCTGAAACGTCTACTATGAAAACACCGTTATTCAATGAAGCACTGTAAATCAAATCATCTCTCTTAAGCAGAGCTTGTGCATTTCCGTTCATTTGACGATACTGCCTGACTAATTGAGGTCTTTCCGGGTTTGAGATATCTATTATGGCAAACCCCAGATGGTCTAAAGCCAGATATGCATAGTCTCCGGAAACCAAAACGTCAACAGCATAGTCACCAGATCTCTCACGACCAACCTGAACCATTTGATCGGGTTGCGACACATCAAAAATAATCAAGCCAAGTTCTCCACAGGCAACATAAGCGTATTCTTCTACCACCTGAACACTATAGAAATCTGCCCCACCGAAATTGACTCTTCCGACCTGAAAAGGATCTTCAGGATCTTCAATGTTTACTGCCGTTAACCCACCATCGTGCTCAGCGATATATATAAAATCGCCTTCAATGTCCACTCCACTTGCATTACCAGTTGTTGCCAAGCTTGAAACTTCCTGAGGATTTTCAGGATCGAAGATATCAACGACTTTTAATCCGCCATTCCAATCAGCGACGTAAGCGTAATCATCCTGAACTGCGACATCAAAGACGAATCCTTCGCGATCACGTGTATAAACCTCTTCAACATTTTCCAACTGATTTACATTGAACACATGCAGACCACCATTCAAATTTGGATATGTCGTTGGTTCTCCAACGTAAATATATTCTTCTGAAACTGCTATCGATCTCAGGTAATAATCCGTATCAACACCAACCAGCATTTGTATATTAGCGGGATCAGAAACGTCGAGTATCTCCAATCGATTTTGAAAACCGGTGACATATGCGAGGTTGCCCTGGATATGAACCGAAGAGATCATGTCCATATCCAAATATGCACTTATAATCTCAGGGGATACGGGATCACTAACATCCACCGCATACAACTCTGATCCGCCATTGCAATACAGAACATCACCCAATAGTTCGACATCATGAACTCCCATTGGGAGTCTTAGTGTAGATGCAATTTGGGGATTTTCCGGATTTGAAACATCCATTATCGCCATATAAGATTTACAGGCTAAGTATGCATAGTCACCGCCAACAACGATATCAGACATGTAATCCGTTTCGTGGTTTAAGCCAGTTTCAGAGGGAAATTCAGGATTGCTGACATCGACGATATGAAATGCAACCTCAGAAACGTGATAAATATACTCTTCGGATACTACTAGGGCGCGTGTCCATTCCGGAGTGTCCAGGAAACTAATCTCAACTGGATTTTCCGGATTGCTGATATCGATTGTAAAAATCCCTGCTCCGTCAGTTAAATAGACATAGTCATTTTGGACGGCGAGATCTCTGGCGCGTGCTCTAATGTGACCGAACGAAGATACTTCTGTGGGATTTGCAGGATCGGAAACGTCAAGTATCTGCAACCCAGAGATTCCCGCTGCGACGAGGCAGTAATCACCGCAGAATTCGATATCGTTTATTTCATCCCAATGATTGTAAATTTGACCGACACTCTGAACTGCAAAGTGATCTTGTGCATTAAGCAGGGAAACGCTTATTAAACTGATAAGCAGTAAGAAATGAAACTTTGAAACTTTCATAATTCCTCCGGGTTGTAAAATACTTTAGTCTCCAATTCGGCGACTTTAGAATCCGACGTATGTCAGGTTGTTTGTTAACTGCATATGTGCAATTTGTGTACCATAAATATTTGATTCATCACATCAGCTTGATATTACAATACTTACACTACACTGAATAATGATTGACCAAAAATAATCATCTCTTTTGTTGCGCATTTTCTGCACCCTTGATGATGCAACCATCACATTCGGAGTTATAGCCAGGTTCAAATCGGTTATCTATTCTGCTATCATAGGATGATTTGTACTCAAACAATCCTGCCATCCACATTAAATTTATGCTAAATAGCTGTTATTATACAAATAAAATGCACTGCCAGGATAAAACATGACAGTGCATTTATTTCAGACTCTTTTCCGTTAATGTTTACTTAATCAGAGTAAGTTTGCGTTTCGCTATACGCTCGTTTGCATAAATTTGCACGATATAAATACCACTGGATAATTCTGATCCATCTACTGAAATTGTGTGGACTCCAGCCTGTCCATTATCTGACAAAATATCTTTAACCAATCTGCCCGAGATGTCAAATAGTGCAATTTTTACACGGGCAGGTTCAGAAAGATTGTACGTTAAACTTGCTGTACTGTTAAAGGGATTTGGGTGAACATCCATAATCCCAAACTGCTCGGGAGGCTCTATGATTTCGAGCAATTGTACAACCTGAAATCCATCAGTAACATACTGGAGATCACCGGATATTGGCTCAACTTGACATGTATGGAATCCACTACCATCTTGAAGCAAAAACTCCAGTACATAGCCATTCAAAGCACCATCAATTTCAGGAGTCACTGGATTATCACCCCAAACAGCAATACCGCACCTTCCATTCTGGATAACACCTGATCCGACAAGATTTCCGTTGGCATATACCCCGATTTCACCGTAAAGTGCATTGGATTGTACAAGCAGGCTCATATTCTCGCCTGTATTAGGGTGGATTGGAAATAGACTTGGCTCTGGATAAGGTGAGGAATTATCGGCTACCCCTTCTCGAATTGTGTAAACCAGTTCGACATCTCTGAGCATATCAACCATATATCCCTGCCCGGGAGCCATATCCCCCATATTGTTGAATCTGAATTCTGGACTGTAGAACTGACCGTGATTGTCTTTTGCAAGTCTAAGTGCATTGACTACCCCTGAAAGAGCGAGAGGAGCCTCAACCACCCGGTTCGGGTAGTAACTGATTATCTGCCAACCCTCTTCAAGTTGGATCGGTTGATTCCAACGGACGGGATCTCCGATAATTGTCAATTCATCCGCCCTCGCCATGTTGATCAAATAACCCTGATCAACAAACCATCCCGGGATACCATTGAAATTCTGTCCCGGGAAATAGAACTGTCCCATGCCGTTCTTCATCAGAATCAAGCTACCGGCTTCAACCAGATCAGCAGTTATCTCAGTGACATCGTCAGGATCGGGTTGAATATTGACAGACACCATATTCCAGCCCTGCTCGAGGTTGAGGACAACCTCCCCAGGGTCATCACCCTCTCCGACTTCCAGAGAGACAGGCAAATAGGTTTCACCAGCAACTCCGTCATGGATGAATACTATTTCACCCTCATAATCCCCCTCTGGCAGGTCGATTTCATTAATTGTCAGCTCAAATTCGCCTGCTTCACCAGCTTCAATCACACCTTCTTCCGGATCAATACTCATCCAGTCTCTGCGTCCTTCAAACTGTAGGATGCTGTTTCCGTGATGGTATTCGGCGTCCTGGTCATAATGGTGCATTAGAAAAACCCAATCATGATTGTCGTATTCATTAGTTATGTATGCAACATCAAAAGATTCCTCAACGATATTTGTAACGTATAACGTGTCTCCAGTGGCAGTATTCATCTTGTATACGATTGGTCCGGCAACTCGATTATTATGATGAAAAATATAAAGCTGATATCCGTCCGGATCATCCTCGTAAAATGCGAGACCATGAATCCTAAAATCGAGTCCATCCAGTTCATCAATCTCGTTGCCATCGCGATCAATGCTGGATATGGGTGATGTGATACTAGATACCCAGAGCAACTCTTGTTCACTATCCCAGGCAAAATACTGGTTTGGGTTGAAGGGTCCATCAAAATCACGCATAACTTCCCCATCAAGGTTTAATGCTGTTATTTCATGAGTTCCTCCACCCCAAATCCATTCACCATCGAATGCAAGATCAGTAAATCCATAACCCCCTTCACGATTAGGTTGAGCAAATTCACGAATCAACTCTCTATCGCGATTCAGCACACTAATCATCGGATTCCGATGGTTGCGTCTTGCAACATAAAACATGTCATTAGTGAATATAGTACCTCTTACTCCGTCATCCTCGAGTATCTCACCGAAGGGGATCGCTTCGCGAACCTCCCAGGGAGCGAATTCACTCATTGAATGACGTTCTGTTGTATAGGTTAGAGGTCCGTTGCCAGTATTGGAAACTACAATGTTAAATGGAATCACCTGCCCGGGATCGAGTTGGGTTACAATCTCGACTGGATCAATCGCACATTCAGCCTGTGGCAACTCGAAATCCAGTTCGACCTCCTCAGCCTCGATATTTACTTCAAAGGTTTGGTTCAGGAAATCATCCGCTGAAATGGTGAACTCATAATCACCCGCAGGTAAATCAGTAAAGGCATATTCTCCCTGCTCGTCCGAGTAACGGACTATGTCGTATCAATCCATTCTGATTGATGCATTTGGAATGAGCTCCCCGTCTCGGGAGCTGCTGATAACTCCGGTCAGGCTGCCTGTGGGTGATGCGATGGAAATTACTGCGGAAATGGGAATTATAGCCGGTGCTCCCTCCTCCTCGTCGGGATCGGTAATATGTATCTCAACCTCGAATTCATATACACATGCTTCAGCATCCTCCGGAATTATATTTACGACGATTCCGTCTATATCCTGTCCAGCGATTTCACCGATTTCAGGATTGAATGCGAGCATCCTGAATTCAGCTTCGTAATTAATTTCAAAAACAACGGGATCATCCCCGGTATTTGAAATGACAATTTCAACTTCATTGTTCTCACCCTCTGCAATCGACAAGGCAAAGCCATAGGGTTCGATAGTAATTTGAGATAAAACCGGGTTGGTAAATGCAATCAATAGGAAAGCAAATATCAGAAAATAAATCGGACAACTAATCTTAGACATATCATGCTCCACTTTTCTTTGGAGACTGAAGTTTGCCTGATCTGCAGTAATGGCTGAACCGGGAAAGATCATATTTTCCCGGTTCAATCACCAAATCAAGATTTCAGTCTCACGTATTCAGTTCATTAATGCCAGTTCGAGAAGGTTCTCGGTCATTACCTTCTCTCGGACGGACTGCTCTTGGTAGCTATACTGCTACTTAATTAAAGTTAATTTACGTTTAGATACTTTTTCGTTTGCCTGAAGTTGTACAACATAAACACCACTGGATAGTCCAGCACCGTCCACCGTGAAGGTGTGCTGACCAGCCTGGGCACTTCCTGATACGATATCCGCCACCTGCCTGCCTGCAAGATCGTAAAGAGCGACCTCAACCAGGGCTGCTTCGGGCAAATTATAGGTTAAACTTGTACTGCTGTTAAATGGATTTGGATAAACACCAACGATCCCGAATTGCTCGGGTGAAGCAGTGATGTCGGTTATTCTAACAACCTGGAATCCATTGGTTATATAGTTGTTATCTCCAATAATCGCTTCATATTGAACTGGATGTAAACCATTCTCAGCTTGAAG
>JABGPL010000033.1 GCA_018644935.1 Calditrichota bacterium
CCTGTTGCACCAGCTCCTGTTGCACCAGCTCCTGTTGCACCAGCTCCTGTTGCACCAGCTCCTGTTGCACCAGCTCCAGTGGCACCTGTTCCTGTGGCGCCAGCTCCAGTGGCACCAGCTCCAGTGGCACCAGCTCCTGTTGCACCAGCTCCAGTGGCACCAGCTCCTGTGGCACCAGCTCCAGTGGCACCAGCTCCAGTGGCACCAGCTCAAGTAGAACCTGCTCAGGAAGAACAACTTCCCGATGGACGATCAATTGATGAATCACCTCCACCTTCGACTTCAGATGATATACAAGGGGCACCTGTCTCTCAAGATCAAGCTGATGACTTGTATGATCTTATTATGTCAGGCTTTATAAGTAATGAAGATTCTGATGCCATACTGAATGAAGAAAAGGAAGAGCAAAAACAGGTACCACAAAAGGAAATACCCCCAGTACAGCAGCAGAATCCAGAAGAATCAGTTGCTCAAGTTCAACCATATATAGAACCTGAGCCTAATCAATTGGAGGAATCACCTGAAAAAAGTGCTCCGGCAATACGTCCGAGGAAAGTTACCGCCCCACCACCTCCAGGATTGAAGGGGAAACGAAGAGAAGCCAGTCAGGTTATTCAGATAGGAAGAGTCTCCGCTCCGCAGTCAATTGCAGATGAGAGTTTGACCGGAAATGCTACGGCACCTGAACCTTTATTAGAAGGATTGACACCTGAAAGTAGCACCCATATTGCACAAACAGAAGAAAGCACTGATTCAACTCACGCCGCACAAGAAACGCCACAGGTACAGACAGAAGTAGATATTCAAACCGAAGCAAACACTGAATCAGCAGACTTAGTAGAAGAAACGCAACTTGATAAGACACCAGTGGAAATTCCAGCTGAGTCTATCTCTGAAGAACAACCTCAGACAAATGAAATTATACCTGAAAATCCTGAGAAGGCTGCACAATCTGTAATAGTCTCTGAACCTGAACCTCCGAAAAATGGAGAAGAACTTAAGAATACTGAGCCAGTAACGCAAACAGGGCAAATCGCTGCAAAAGTAAATCCGATTATAGGAGAAAAACCTGTATTGAATAGAAAGGTGGTTCATTCTGGGAAGATTTCCGGTTTAAAAACACCCGTTGCGGTAAAAATACCTCCAAAAACCATTCAGGCAATTCAGAATAAGAGTGTTAATGTACAAAAACATCCACAAATAGTAAAAGGAAATGAAAATAGACGAAAAACACTGGGGTCCGATAAAGCAACTGCACCACCACCCCCTCAATTGGGTAGGAGAAAGGAAAACCTAATTCAGTCTCTGGGCTCTGAGAGAGCTACGGCACCAAAACCTCCACAAATGAGAAGAGGAATTGAAAATAGACTCCAGTCAAAAGGATCTGAAAGAACCACTGCACCGCCACCGCCACCGATGAGGAAGGGAAGCAAAAATAAACTTCAATCCATGGGATCTGACAGAATAACTGCCCCTCCCCCGCCACAAATGATGAGAGGAAATGAGAATAGACTTCGATCTGCGGGATCTGAAAGAGCAACAGCTCCAAAACCCCCAAATTTGAGGAAGGTGACAGAAAGAACTTTTAGAACTCCACAGTCTGAGAAGGTTTCGGCTCTTAGACCTCCGAGTACACGAAAAACAAATGTTTCTTCAGACAAGGATTTAGAACTAACAAAAAAACTCAATCAAGCCTTTAAGAAAAAACCAAAGACTCAAGAAACTAGTGCTAAGCCAGGACCAAGGAAAACAAAACCTCAACCTCGTGATGGAGGTTCACTTAGATCGACAGCTTCAATTCCCAAAAAAACAAGAACTGCACAAAAACAAGTTCGTCCACAACAAAGAAATCAAGCAAAATCATTATCTGAAAAGAACCTAAAGAAGCCTCCGAGCGGATTAAAATCAACTGCAACAATTCCCGATAAACCAAAAAACATGGAAAATGAATCAGTAGCTACTGATTGGAAATAGGACAAATCATGCCGAAAAAAAAGAAGAAAAAGAAAAACGAAGAAGAAGTATATATACTAAAGGTGGACGATGGTGCTGATACTGGTGATTTCAGCAATCGAGCGACTTTATTCTTCTTCCAGTTTTTTATTGGGATTCTATTGCTTGGCGCAGTCGGGTGGTGGGGGTACACTCGGGTAATGGCAATGGCACTCGGAAGATTTAGCCTTTTCAACTGGGGTACGGTATCCTATGAAGACCCCGACAAGAAAAGTATAATTCTCGTCAATCCGGTTAGAACCGAAATATATATTAGACGGGACTCGACCGCTTCTGATGATTCAACTCTTTGGCCCTACACTGACCGAGTTGTAACCTGGGATGCTGCAGACACTTTATGGTACTCACCCGGACTAAAAGCGCCTATTGGAAAGGATGAAAAATGGTATGACGAGATTAACCAAACTCACGAAGAAGTTCCATTTGTCCAGTGGTGGGAGGACCTCCTCTATAAATCTGATCTTAATTATGATGTTATTTATGAAGAAGGACTAACAAATATATACAAAGGATATGTCACCCTCATCTTACCAGCAGCACTTCTGCTCTCTGACGAGGAGAAACGTGGGATCAAGGAATTTGTCGCTGATGGTGGTAATCTTCTAATGTGCTGGTCGCCAGGATGTCGTAACGAAAAGGGTGAATGGGTTGGATTCAGTTTTCTCTCTCAACTAATGGGTGCCGTACCATCAGGATCAATTGTGGACCCAACTGGAGGAACAAGTGCGGTATTACTCGATGAGGGACCATTAACTGCTATGATTTCACCAGGAACCCATCTCGATTTTTATACCTATAATGGTTTTGTGAAAATGAACCTGATGGAGGGTAGATCAAAGTCTGACGCGTTCTGGTTTAAACCCTATTGGAAAAACGCTCCCACAAATTTGCGGAGATCCAATAGCGTAATTGCTCATGGCAATTATATGAATGGTAAATATGTATGGTTCGGTTTCACTCCTGAAGCCATTCAGGAACAGAAAAACAACCACGTTATTTTACAAAAATTAGTTCTAAATACACTGAAATGGCTTCAAAACGATGCGGTAGTCAGGGCAAAGGTATGGCCAAGAGGATATAAGGCTGGAGGGGGATTATTAACAAAGGTGAAAGGATCATCAACATCGTTAGATAGAATGATGGATATCAACCAACGAGCTGGTATCAATATGGACCTGATTCTTTTGGATGAATTTTCGGCTCAGACCATTTTATTCGATGAAAATACTACAAATGATCTGATACTCACGACCCCCAAAAAAAATCCACTTTCCGGACTCACATTAAAAGATCAAACCCGATGGTTCGGCACACAAGTCGAATGGGTAGAGAGGATCTCCGGCAGAAAACCAAATGGATACTTCCCATCAGACTGGAATTATGACGAATTTACCCTACCAGCTGCAGTTCGAGAAAACATTCAATTTGTGCTTGCAAACCCAAATCCTCGACATTATGGCCCTGTTGGAAACCTTGTTAGTGCTGGTGCTTTTCAATGGCTATTGGGAGGAAAAAAACACTTGAGCACTATGCCCAAGACTCAGTTAACAACAGAAGAATGGGCGAGAAAAGGACTTAGAAGAAAGAGCTCACATTTTAACGCCGCAATTCGGGAAATGTCTCGGATTCAAAGTACAGGTGGAATTTACCTGGGAATATTCGATCCTGATGTAATCGAAGACATTAATGCCTTCGATCTCCCCTATATGGTGGCTTCTAAAATGGATTCAATGCGATTTTGGCGAGCACCAACGAGTAAACTTATTGATAGGTTCAGCACATGGCAAAATTTAAGAGTTTCAAGTAAAGAGATGACACCAACGAGGATGATGATAAGCCTATCGAACGAAGGTAGCAGATCAATTCAGAATGTTGAGTTCGAGGTATATCTTTCAGGAAAAATTGATCGGGTAAATATGACTTCCGAACTGGTTGGTTCAACCCCAACAAATGTTTTATGGCTTAAAGAGAGAGGAATATGCAAGTTCACAATAAAAAACATCGGACCGAGAGATAACGCATCAATTTATCTTGATAAAATCAGTGAACAGGATATTGCTTTGTAATTCTTACAGAGTTGGGATCATTCTCATGCGATTTGTAAACAACGACACAGCTTTTTTACAGATTAACAGCCAGATTCACAACTGTTTGCGAATTCTCTTTATCTCCTGGAGCATTTCAGCGTTTTCTTTTCCAGTGTGAACTGCCTCAATATCATCCAGAATCCTGCTTACCCCTGCAGTTTTGCCTTTTGCTTGCAAAACCTTTGCGAGATCGAGCTGTATAACTGGTAGGTGTTCCACCAATTCTGGTAATAATCCACCGATTTCAATTGAAAGGTTTAGTAATCTCTCGGCTTCATCCAAGTCTCCCATTTTCCACATTAACAACCCCTGTAAATGTCTGCAATAGGCTGTTTCAACATTGTTTTCATCTTGTTCAGCAAGTTCAAGACATTGATTGAGGGCATTTGTTGCCTGTTTGAAATTGTTCTGTCTAAGATAAACCTCTCCATGTAATCTCCATATTTCAGCAAGTTGAGCAGTAGTACCATGCAACAGCATTAACCCCATTGCATTATTCAGTATTCGTAAAGCCTCAACATATTCACCTGTAACAATTTTCAGCTTCACACGTACTTGCAAAACCATCCCAGTTTCGCGCAGTGTGGCAGGTGAATCCGGTAGTGATTCGAGAGTTGTTTCTGCCTCAGCTAACAACTTAAATGCACCCTCATAATCCCCTTGAAGTAGTTTCGTATTCGCCAATGCCCTGCGAGTTGTTACAAGCACCAAAGGCGGTAGACCTCTTGGTTTTTCTTCCTGATCATTCCGGAGCATTGTCTTCATTTCTTCATGTTTTTGAACAATCTCCTTCAGAACGCCAGAATTCATCATTGAATGATTTTCATTAAGAATTTGATTTAGGGCATCTGTGGCCTCTTTAATCTTGTTTTGACCGATGAGATGAGATACATGTTGAAAAATTACAGGAATCATTTCCTGTGGATTAGTTTTTATCTTATCTCGGGCAATTTTATACACTATCCTTGAATAATCTATCCCGCTCTGGATATCTCCAAGGCTGAGTCTTGATTCAATGTTTTTGATTAAATGCGGTATCGCTGCAATATGGTCCCCGGCATTAAACAGATAGTACGCCATCGCGTCAGATCCTACAGATTCTCCAATTTTCTCAACTGTCGAAATAATTTTTTTGTAGATATGCCTTTTTTCCATTGGGGACAATGACTGCCCAATTGACAATTTCACCATTTGGTGATTGAAACTGAAGAGAATTTTATCTTCACTTTCTATATGGTGGAGGAAATTCAATTGTTCAAGGCGTACAAGGTGGTCTTCAAATTCATCTTGATCTGAAGATTCAAGAGCACTAATAAGCTCAAGGCTGAAGTGACCGATTATGAGAGAAGCTGTTTTCAATATGCTAACAAAATTCTTAGGCAGCTTACTCATCCGCAGCTTACTGATCTTGATCATTAACGGAGGAACTATCTTCTGATCTGATTTTGCTCTAAAATCAGGTTTCCCATCGAGAATAGGATTTTCGAGCACATCAATATATCCCTCTTCCAGAAAAGTTGAGAGCTCTAAAGCATATAACGGAATTCCGTTGCTGTAGTTATACACCTTTGACCAGTCCTGTTCACTGAGTACATCGATTAGTTTGGTTGATTTCTGTCGAACCAGACTAATCGTCTCCTCCTGATTCAAACTGCTAAGATCCATCCTCCACAACCTTCCAGTTCGGGCAATACTTATCAATGATGAGGCGATTTCATCTTCGGATTGAAATTCAAAAGTCCTGAATATTCCCACAAGTAGCATAGGCATACGCTTTATATCCTGAGAAAGTGCAGCAAATATTTTCAGTGCTGATTCACTTACCCAGTGCATATCATCAAGTGCGATAACTATAGGGAATTGGGATGCGAGATCTGAAATCCACTTTCTTATTTTTTGCGGGATATACTCTGACTCAATATTATTTTCATAACTCAAGTCATCACTTTCATGTAGTATTTTTTCGAGGCTGTCTCTTGATGTCTGTGGTAAACGATCATCATTTTTCAGAGCTTCAATGATTCTTAGAATTTCCTCTAAAGGTCTAATGGATTGAATTTCCTCGGCTTCTCCGATCCCGACCATAAATTCCGGTGGGAGCTTTTTCATCAACTCATTGAATAGTCTCGTTTTGCCAATACCCATCTCGCCGGAAATAATTAATACCTGACCATTTCCTGCCTTAACCTCATTTAATACTTTATCAAAATCAGCTATTTCAGTTTGACGACCTATGAAATCAGACGTCACAGGTAGATTGTCATCTTCAATCTCAGTAGTTTCTGCTACCTGTTCTGTATGTTTATCGGTCTCAACAGCTTCCTTCTCCACCTGTGTTTGAACATTAACTCCGGATGAATACAGAAATGAATCATCAGATGCCTTTTGGCCTGTCTGAGAATATTCTCCCGTTCTAAGAGACTCACTTAGTGCCTGTATATCAGGACGTGGTGGAGCATTAAATGTTCTCCGCATTATATCTACGTATCGGTTGTAATGATGCAAAGCATTGGATAATTTCCCTTGATCGGCATAAGCCCGAATCATCCCATCGTGCGCTGGTTCAAAATCCTGTGTTGCATGCAATGCCTTTGTAAATAATGGAATGGCTAAGGTTGGTTCATGACTCATCAAGTAGTGGTTTCCCAGCTCGACAGCTGCGTTCATAAACTGCTGTTTGAAATCCTCACGGCGTTGAAAAAGCCACTCCTCCCATTCCGAGAGATTCCGCAATGCAAACCCATCAAGAAATAGCCCTTTATAAAGCTGGTCTACTTTTATTAATTGCTCAACACGGTTTTCACGATCCGATGTCGAAATAGCCTCGCTGAATATTTGTGTATCTGTAGTATATAAAAAATCTGGATTTATCCTACAAGAAGTTCTTGATGTAATTAACGGATCAACATCCTTCTCAGACTCCTTAAACAATTTGCGGATATTCCACAGGGCATATCGAAGATTATAACGCGCTTGAGTATCAGAATGTTCTCCCCAGAAAAGCAGCATTAAATTATCACGTGCAAACTCAGTCTCAGGACTATCAAGAAAATAACAGAAAAGTCCCAGTACTTTTTTTGTTGCAAATTGTGTGAGGATTTTTCCTTTCCAAACGAGCTTTATCCCGCCTAAGAAAGATGCTTGGAGTTGTCTTTTCAAGTTTTACCCTATCAGAATTCAATGGTTTGAAGAGTACAGCAGGTTAAAATATATGAGAGTTAGTCATGATATACAAGTATCTTCAATAAATTGCTAAATTTAATTCTATAAAATGTCCGGTCAAGATCGCTTGTTCGAAATGAATTATCTCGTTATTTTATGGAAAATAGTACAGTTCAATTTTGTCAGACACAGGTGATGATTAAACATAAAAAGTGGTCCGTTCATTTCAGAACTCAATTTCTGATACTACTGTTAATTTGCCTACATGTGCTTCCATATCGTGCTATAGCAAATCAATATGTACGGTTTAATCAGATTGGATTCTTACCTGATGAACAAAAAAACGCATTTGTTTTGTCAAATGAGTCTTTGCAGGACATGAACTTCCAGATTATTAATGGCTCTGATAATGTTATATTTAATGGAAGATTACAGCATTTTTGGGGCGAATATCTTGCATTTTCCAATTACTATAAAGCTGATTTTTCATCAGTAACAACTCCGGGAAGATATAAACTGAGATATGGTGCTTCAATCTCTCAATCCTTTAAAATTGACTCGTTGACTTTTCAGCCCATTGCAGAATCTCTACTTAGGTTTTTCCAAACACAGAGATGTGGCGATACAAACCCACAATATCACAAACCATGTCATTTAAAAGACGCCACAAAAGTAATCGGTGGACCCATTAATGGACGCGCAATTGATGTGTCCGGAGGGTGGCATGATGCAGGAGACTACACAAAATTCCTCAACACTACTGCATATGCAACATATCTGCTTCTCCTAACCTACGAATACAATCGTGAAGCAATTCCAGATAACGACAATAATGGATTTAATGATCTACTGGACGAAGCTCGAATTGGCTTGGATTGGTTAATGAAAATGCACTATCGATCTACCCGATTACTAATACAGGTACAGAATAATCAGGACCAAACTGTTGGATGGAGACTCCCTGAAGCCGATCCGTTAGTAATAAATCGCCCGGCATATGATTTACCATCTAAAGCTCTGTGCGGTATCTATTCGGCAACGATGGCGTTGGCATCAAAAATCTATACAGATCTGGAATCATATAAATACGGATTCCAACTTCTACACCAAGCGCGACAAACATATGACTTGGCAAAATCTGCAATACCAGAATCTTCTTCCGGACCGGATACCGTTTACTATGATCAAAGCGCATGGGACAACCTCGGACTTGCTGCTGCTGAGCTGTACAGAACAACCGGAGACAGCTCCTTTTTCAGAGAGGCACAACAGTTTTTATCTAAGAACAAACCAACTCATTGGATTTCCTGGGGAGATTTGGATGGTCTGGCTCATCTTCGACTTGCCGAATATGACTCAGAAAGTCTTTCAAAGATTGAGCAAACTTTGAATTACTTCAAGGATAATTCTTCAAAAAACCCCTATGGATTTCCATTGGAAAGTTACACATGGGGATCAGGATCAATTCAGATTGGGGTTGCAATGCTCTCATTATTGTATAAAGAAGTTACTGGGAAAAACGATTTCCAGTCGCTTGCGATTTCCAATCGTGATTTTATACTCGGTCAGAATCCTCACGGAATTTGTCTTATTGGTGGTTTCGGTTCATTGTATCCGAAAAATTTCCATCATCAAATCTCATACATAAAAAAAATCCCCTTAATCGGAGGGTTCGCTGCTGGCTATGTGTCATATGAGATTTTCAAGAGTTCTCAGATATCATTAGATGCCCCGGATAAGTATATTCACCTTCAACATTTGGATGCAGTTTATCACGATGACAGGAATGACTACCTGTGTAACGAACCATCAATTTCAAATAATGCGACAGTACTATTTGTGCTATCATGGTTTGCTACCAATGGAATATGACAGATAGTTGACCTGTTTATTCTAACAACCCCCGTAATAGACTTGATTTTTACTACAGCATTATTTATCTTAACTTCACTAAGTTTATTTTGAAACCTAACTGATGGATCATACAATGGATCAAATCCGCATATTAGTGATAGACGATGAAGTTGATGTCTGCGAAATGCTGATCCACTTTTTTACTTCTTCTGGGTATACTGCTAAATATGCCAATGATGGTGAAGCCGCATTGGAAAAAATGCAGTCTTTTTCTCCCCATTTTGTATTTCTCGATGTTATGATGCCCGGGATGAGTGGAATGGAGGTTCTGCGTGGTATCCGTGAAATTGACAAAACAGCACAAGTAGTGATGATAAGCGGAATGCACGATTTGGGTGTAGCAAAAGAAGCAATGAAATTGGGAGCAGTTGATTACATGCCTAAACCGATACAACTTGATGTCGTATTAGAGTATTTACAAACACAATCAAGAAATATGTTCGGGAACGGAGGAGCGAAAAGTCCAGACTCGCTTTTAAGTAATGATGATTGGAGTTAGTTAATAGAAATTACAAGATTAATGTTCGACATCAGTAACCCCCTCGACCGTCCAGAGTTTGCCTAAAAGCGGTCTCACGTCCTCAAGCTCATTTGAACCCTGTATTGTGAGTTTAACTCCAGCAGCTCCCTGCTCAGCGTGGAAACCCATTAGCTGAACTCCGTGTGTTTCAAGAATATTGCTAATCTTCTCTCGAAGAGCTGAATCGTCATTTCTAACTATAAGTTTCAAAAGCAGTTTGTCCGGTTGACTTGTGAACCCTTTCTCTAACCACTGTAACATAGTCATTATCAGTAGAACCAATCCTGTTACCAATAGAGCAAGTAACCATAAATCCAGACCGATAATTATACCAATAGCACCTACCATCCAGATACTAGATACGTCCTGCATTCCAGCAGATTTGTCAGTTGAGTTTCCAATTAAGATACCGGCACACAGAATTGCCATTCCAATCACCAAAAATGAGGCCATTTGGTTGGGATCACAAATGATTGATAAATCAGAGTTCAATGAAATTAGTTCCGGGATATTTAAATACATCACTATCCCAATACAAACAAGAATATTATTCCTCAAACCTGATACTCGATGACGAGTCCCTCCTGCGAGTCCGATCAACCCACCGCAGATGAAGGCTACAGTCATTTCAAACAGAAATCCAGGTACAACTATAGCAGTTTTTGTAATTGCTTCAAACATATACAGACCTCAATCACTCATCCCAGGGATAACCCATATCCACAATGATATCTGTAGAATCAGGCTTATCTCCCGAAACGATGTTATCACCAATTTCGGGTTTAAATTCTGGCTTAAATTCTGGCTTTGGTTCAAAACCGGGATTGGGTACGAATTCGGTAACCTGCCTGTGAATTACATTAAGAAACCTCTCCCAGTCTGTAAAATCGTCAAAAATGGCATTTGGGCGATGGTGACTCAATTGCTCAACTCCAAATACACCAGTAGCAACTGAAATCGTATTGATTCCTAATTGTTGCCCGGCATTTATGTCATTTGGTGTATCGCCAATTACCCAGGTTTCTTTAATTGAAAATGGTACCCGGTAATGTGCTTGAGCTCTTCTGAATGCGAGCTCAATAATTTTTGCCCTGTCCATACTGTCGCTTCCAAACCCACCAATAGGAAAATGGCTAATTACTCCAAGACTGTGCAGTTTCAAAAAAGCACTTGGCTCAATATTACCTGTTTCGAGAGCTAAAAAGACTTTCTTGTCGTCCTTCAGTTTTTGCAACAGCCTCTTAACGCCAGGGAGTAACATTGGTTTGCTTGAGTTATTTAGCTGAATCCCCAGGTGGATGATGTACTTCTCACAAAACCGTTCGAATTCCTCCGCACCGTTTTCGTAGGGTATATTATTGTTTTGAAGGATCTTTGAAAAAATCAACTGGTCGGTCAACCCAAATGGTTCAATCCCGTTAGTTGAGTTCTTAACTCCGTAAAGCTCCTCGATAGCCAATTCAAATGCTACACCTGTCAAACCTCCTGTAGACATTAGCGTACCGTCAATGTCAAATATCAGGAGTTTTGGTTGTTCACTCAAAAGTTTGTCCTAAAAAAGAATTGTAAAAGTTTGCCATTCCTGAGTGGAATCCTCCCATTTTTCATGTATGCCATCAACTCTACTAATACCATTCCCTTTCCGCATGATTTGCACCAAATCTAAAATCCTACTCTCTGCCCCTTCCACATATACGTCCACGGATCCATCAGAGAGATTTTTAACTGTCCCCGTGAGCCCCAGCTGTATAGCTGAATCTCTCACAAACCACCGGAAACTGACCCCCTGAACACGACCTTCAACAATGAAGTGAGCTTTTTTCATATTACTCATCTGCATAAAATTCAATCAAGTTCTGAATTATACTCATCTAATGTCGGTATCTTTCCGGAAATTGCAACCATGGCAGCAACTTTCGGATTACTCAGGTAAACCTCTGCCGAAGTGGAACCCATCCTGCCCTTGAAATTCCTATTAGTTGTCGCAAGACACCTCTCTCCCGGGGCAAGTATACCTTGATGCGCTCCGAGGCAAGGTCCACAGCCCGGATTCAGGACTAATGCACCAGCTTCAACAAATGTCTTCAGTAAACCAAGTTCCATTGCTTCCAAATAAATTGATCTGGACCCAGGAATAACGAGCAATCTGATATCACTCGATACTTGTTTGCCGTCCATGATATTTGCTGCAATTTCAAGATCATCTATCCTGCCATTGGTGCATGAACCTATCACAACCTGATTTATATCTAAACCTGAAACTTCAGAAATAGGAACAACGTTATCAACCCGGTGTGGAATAGCAATCTGAGGAACTAACTTTGAAGCATCAACAATTAATTCTCTTGAATAGACAGCATCATTGTCGGCGTAAACAGGTTGATATGGTCTATCTGCGAGAGAGGACACATATTTCACAGTTTTTTCATCAGCAGGTACAGTTGCGAACTTAGCTCCCATCTCCATAGACATGTTGCAGACAGTAAACCTGCCTGAAACTGACATAGATTCTATTGTGGGACCGTAATACTCAATAGCCATATAATCAGCACCTTTAGCACTGACTTGTCCAATTATGTATAGGATTAGATCTTTCGGACCAACACCACCTGGAAATTCACCGTTGACAACTACCTTTAGCGTGTCCGGAACTCGAAGCCAGATTTCACCTGTCGCCCATAGTGCAGCCATTTCAGTTGCACCAATGCCCGATGATATTGCACCTACACATCCATAACTTGTGGTATGCGAATCCGTCCCAAGTACCAGTTCACCCGGTAATACATGACCTTTTTCGACCATAACCTGATGACAGATCCCTTCACGGACATCATAAAAATTCTGTATATTCTGTTCTTTTACAAATTCTCGAATCGATTTATGTGCAGTCGCAGTCTGCTCTGACTCAGCAGGTACACGATGATCTAGTGGGATAATGATCTTTGATGGATCGAAAACATTTTTCGCACCAATTTGGCGGAATTGACGAATTACAAGCCCTGCATTGTCATGTGACATTACCATATCAGGTTTCGCAGTCACGAGTTGACCTGGAAAAACTTCCCCCAAACCTGCTTTTTGAGCAAGTATTTTCTCACATATTGTGTGTGGCATAAAATCCTGTCTCCAAAGTATCTCTGATAGCTATACCAACTCCCGGAATTTGCCCGAAGTTAATACCAGTAGCACATTAGGGATGTTCATCCCAATGACTTTACCTGCAATTACAACCTCTTTGCAATTATACGGAGAAATCTAAAAACTCTCGCGTGAAAATTGCCAGAAGATAAATATAAACAATAAGTAATTACATTTTCAATGTCTGAAAGCAAAGTTCATCGAAATTGTAAGTTTATTTGTAAATTAGACAGGCAACAGAGAAGACACTATTCAGTTTCCTAAAGTGACCAGAGTGAGCTTGCAAATGATGTGTGTTTAGATTAACTTATTGTTTGGTATTTTTCCCAAAAATCAATGTTCCCATGAAACGTACAAATTATTTCGCTCCAACATTGCGGGAATATCCCTCAGATGCAATAGCTACCTCACACAAACTTATGCTTCGAGCAGGTTTGATTCGTATGGTTTCAGCAGGGATTTATTCTTATCTCCCGCTCGGTTGGTCCGCAGTTCAAAAGACAAGCAGGATTGTCCGCGAAGAGATGAATCGAATTGGCGGTCAGGAATTACTCTTGCCTTCAATGACACCGATAAACCTCTGGAACGAAACTGGTCGAAACAAGGATTTCGGTGATGAGATGTTCCGTCTCTCTGACCGCAAAGGACAAATCTACAGCCTCGCCCCAACACATGAGGAAATTATCTGTTCAACTGCGCGTGGGCAAATTCGAAGCTGGCGCGATTTACCACAGATTTGGTATCAGATCCAAACCAAATTCAGGGATGAGCCGAGACCACGCGGTGGGATGCTTAGAGCCAGACAATTCTTGATGAAGGATGCTTATTCACTTGATCGAGATGAAAACGGGCTTAATCGAAGCTATGAAATGCATCAGACTGCTTATAATAGAATATTTGAGCGGTGTGGTTTGAATTTCTTTGTAGTAGGGGCATCATCCGGGTTAATGGGCGGCGGTCAATCACAGGAATTCATGATTGAATCAGAAGCTGGAGAGGATGAAATTGTTCGGTGTGAACATTGTGGATATTCCTCTAATATCGAAGTCGCCAGCTCAAAATCCGAACCGATATCTTGCGGTAAAGCCGAAACTCTGCGAGAAGTTTCCACCCCTGATCAGCGAACAGTTGAGGAAGTATCAAAATTCCTTGGAGTACCGCAAAGTCGAATGATTAAAACACTTATTTACTTCGCGGGTAAGAAACCAGTTATTGCACTCGTCTCAGGTGAAGACGAGCTCTCAGAATCGAAATTCACAAGGATTGCAGGTGATCAGGTTCGACCGGCTGATGGGGAGGAAGTCCTTGAATACATGAAAGCCGAGATCGGTTTCCTTGGACCTCATGGCAATCACAAACTCCCAATCTTTGCAGATTTTCGGCTTAAGAACACAATTGGGATGGTAACTGGAGCGAATCGCACTGATTATCATGTGATGGGGCTTGATCTTGAACGTGATGTTAAACCAACCGAATATGCTGACCTGCGACGGGTTCGAGCTGGTGAAAATTGCCCGGAGTGTGAAAAAGACATCAGGATGTTTAAGGCAATCGAAATTGGACACATTTTCAAGCTCGGGACTAAATATTCATTAGCAATGAGTGCGGATTTTCTCAATAAAAAGGGAGAAAAACTACCGATTGTAATGGGTAGCTATGGCATAGGAATAGACAGGATACTGGCAGCAAACATTGAGCAGAATGCCGACAAGGATGGGATAAGATGGCACAATTCAATAGCACCAATAGAAGTTTGTGTGATACCTCTCGCTGATGACGATAACATAGTTATTTCAGCGACGCAAATTTACTCCCAACTTAGAGAGGCAGGTTTTTCTGTATTATTGGATGACAGATCAGCCCGACCAGGTGTAAAACTAAAAGATGCGGACCTGCTTGGCATACCTGTACACGTTGTTGTGTCTTCCCGAAATCTTAGCAAAGATCAGATTGAAATAAAGAATCGATGGGATGGGGAACGATTTTATGTCTCACCTCAGGAAGTAAACGCTGAAGTTGAGAAGTTACTAAAATGAAATACCGGGAACGAAATTCAAAATTACATCCGGGTAAGTCAATAAGATTAAAACCATTGCGAACAGACTCTCACAATGTCAATTAAAATAAAACCGGTCCTGTCAGCAACCGACCGGGACGAATTTATTAAATTACCATACAAACTGCATAGTCGCTGGCGCGCGTGGATTGCACCTCTTTTTTCAACAGTAAAAAAAGATTTTGACCAAGCGAGACATCCTTTTTTTAAGCATGCGGATATCCAGTTGTTTTTGGCACAGGTCAATGGTCATACTCTGGGCAGAATCGCCGGTATAGTGGATCATGAGTTCATTACAGCTCGGAATAAGGCTATCGGACAATTTGGTTTTTTCGACTGTGTTGAAGACCGAGATATTTCAATCGCACTTTTCAACACCGCCTCACAATGGTTGCGAGATGAGGGAATGGTCGGAATGATAGGACCCACCAATCCATCTATTCACGGTGAAATGGGCGTCTTAATGGATTCATACGAAATACCACCATCGATCAGAATGGTATGGAATCCACCATATTATCCGGATTTGATGGAAGGTGCTGGTTTTTCAAAAGCGATAGACCAATATGCATATCGAGTATTGAAAGACAACGTTTCCCAAAAATTGACTGAAGCAAGTGATAAAGTACTGAACAGATGCAAAGCAAGCATTCGTATACTGGATATGAAAAATCTGGATCGGGAAATTAAAATAATCAGATCAGTTTACAATCAATCGTGGAAAAAAAGCTGGGGATTTGCTTCTATATCTTTGCCTGAGATCGATTTCTTCTTCAAGTCACTTAAACGAATTATCGATCCAAGTTTAGTCCTGATTGCAGAGGTAGAGGGCAACCCGGTCGGCTTTTCAATCTCTCTACCAGATTACAACAGCGTTTTGAAACACCTGAATGGAAGGGTTTTTCCTTTTGGATATCCTGTAATACTGTGGTATTCGCGTAAAATCAAACATCTCCGATCTGTCCTTCTCGGCGTATTACCAAATTTTCGCTATAGGGGTATAGAAACTGCTCTGTATTATAAGACCTGGGAAAACACAAAAGATAAAAAGTACGATTCATTTGAACTTTCACCGATATTTGAGGACAATAAGAAAATGATTCGAGCCGCAAAAATGATTGGAGCCGAAAAATTCAGAACATACCGGCTGTACCAGCGTCGGCTCTGACTTTTAACTTATTGACTAGCCCCGATTTCTATAACCGAGCAGAAAAAGCAAAAAAACGCTATGATAAAGAAATACGACCCAGATTGTCCACTTTGCCGTCTAGTTTTCGATAGTGAAATTCTGACCAGACTGGTCTATGAAGATGAAAAAATAATTGTCACTGATTGTATTGTTTGCCATATACCAATGGCAGTGTTGAAGCTACATCGTTCAAGGTTCCTCGATAATGAAAAAGATCATGTCAGAAAGTACTTCAGAAAACTAATAATGGAGAATCAGGTTCCGCTTGCAGAGAACACAGATCTTCTAAGCATTTATGGAGGAGATGTCCTCATTGCCAATCCGAAAAAAACTCCGTGGGTGATCGATTGGGAACAGCGACAAATTCCTGATCACGCTCATTGTCATCTGCGTCCGCGTTCATTTCCAAAAACCGAATATTGGGAGTCTTTATTTCGACGATAAAAAATATTAGTTTCCTCATTCTTACATCTGGATTAGAATGGCATTAAAGGACTTTATAAACGGGATTAAGAACGACGAAGGTCTGCTGTCCTCTCTAGCGCACCATGAAGAACTCAGCCCAATCAGAGCAAAGAGGAGCACTCCATCTTCTCCCCTGCCCGAGGAACTGGAGTCCGGTCTCGCAGGAGAAGGAATCTCACAGTTGTACACCCACCAAGCTAACGCAATCGATCTTGTCAGAAAAGGCAAAAACGTTGTTGCAGTTACACCTACAGCCAGCGGGAAAAGCCTGCTTTACAACCTGCCCATTTTAGAAGCTCTCTCCAAAGATAAAGACGCACACGCCATTTACATGTTCCCCCTGAAAGCTCTTGAGCAGGATCAGGCAAAGAAGTTAAAGAAATTGATTAGAACCTCCGGCTGGGAGAGCAAAATATCAGTAGGGATTTACGATGGTGACACACCGACCAGCCAACGTGCTGCTATGCGCAAAAAGCCACCGAACGTTTTAATTACAAATCCTGATATGTTGCATTTAGGGATGCTCTCATATCATTCTTCATGGGAAGATTTACTAAGGGGATTGAAGTTTATTGTGCTCGATGAGCTTCATGTATATCGGGGGATATTCGGCAGTCACCTCCTGCACGTATTACACAGGCTTATACGATTATGCCGCTATTACGGTGGTGATCCACAATTCATAACGACTTCAGCAACAATCGCTGGTGCAAAAGAACTGGCGCAGGAACTGACCGGGTTGCCATTTGAAATTATCAATAAGAGCGGTGCTCCGATGAACAGACGCCATTTTCTTTTCTTCAATCCCGAGGCCAGTTATCTCTCCTTTGCTCTCCAATTATTCATTGCAGCCCTCAGGTCAGATCTAAAGGTCATCGCATTCACAAAGGCACGACGCACCACTGAATTATTGCACATGTGGCTCAATCGAACCGCTGGCAAACTCGGGGCGAAGGTCAGTTCATACCGCGCCGGCTTCATGCCGGAAGAACGGCGTGAGATTGAATCCAATCTTATATCAGGCAAACTCAATGGCGTCATCTCCACCTCAGCACTCGAGCTCGGAATCGACATCGGTGGTTTGGATGTCTGTATTCTTGTGGGTTACCCCGGAACGATTGCGACGACCTGGCAGCGTGCAGGACGCGTGGGACGAGGCAATTTACCTGCGGCAATCTGCCTTGTCGCCGGACATGATCAACTCGATCAATACTTCATTAAGAACCCGAAAGATTTTTTTGCGCGTCCCGTAGAAAAAGCTATTGTGGACAAGAGCAACGAATACATCATTCGCCCTCACCTGCTCTGTGCAGCTCAGGAAATCCCGATAGTCCGGAGCGACCCGATGTGGGATTCGCCAATGCACAAACCACTTATCGAAGAATTAGCAGAAAGTGGGCATTTGCTGCTCGGCGCAGCCGGTGACCGCTACTTCAGCTCGCGCCGTCGTCCGCAAAGAACCGTGAACATCCGCACCACCGGTGAACAGTACACAATTGAAATAAAGGGAACAAACCGAAATCTGGGTTCTGTCAGTGGAAGGTCGGTCTTTGCTGAGTGCCACAAAGGAGCTGTATACCTGCATCGAGCCAAACAGTATCTGGTCCATGATCTGGACATGAAATCTAAGAAGGTCGTCGTTGAGGAATTCCGTGCCAGTCATTATACTGCTCCGATGTTTGAGAAGGAAACAGAAATCCTCAAGAACCTAAAGAAAATGGAACTCGCCGAAGGATTTGTTGAGCTTGTTCGGTTGAAAGTCACCGAGCAGCTCGTTGGTTTCCAGAAACGGAAGTTTGTGACGATGGAGCTGCTTTCTCAGCATGAGCTCGAATTTCCTCCAACATCGTTTGAGACCATCGGGTTGGCAATCTCGATTCCGAAAGAATCAGCAGAAATGGCGAAGCGGGAGAACATTCACTTCCGTGGTGGGATACATGGCGTAGAGCATGCCCTACTCGCCCTCTCCCCTCTTTTTGCATTGTGTGATCGGAATGATATGGGAGGATATTCACAAGTAGCCCATCCACAGCTCGAGGGTCCTTCGGTCTTTATGTATGATGGTTATCCCGGTGGGATCGGGCTGGCTGCCCGGATCTATGAAGTTTTTCCCGAGTTGGTAAAAAGAACTCATACACTTGTATCGGAATGTACCTGTGAAATCGGCTGTCCATCCTGCATACATTCACCAAAATGCGGACATGGGAATATACCGCTCGATAAAAGAGCATCGGAGTTAGTACTCGCAGTTCTCGCAGGCGAACGGGAGCTCGAGAAACGGCTGAAGCCACCGAAGATGGGTGAGATTCAGGTAAAAAGTCCTGGTGTTGCAAAACCAATGCAAAATCCACTTTCACCCAAACCTGAATATCCGAAAGCTGCTAAAGTGCCGAGGTCCTGGGACAGCTCAAAAACTTGTGTCATATTCGATCTTGAGACTCAGCGCAGTGCAGACGATGTAGGAGGTTGGGGAAATATCAAAGCTATGGGTCTGGCATGGGGAGTTTGCTATCGTTTCCCCGGTGATGAATGGCTTGACTTTGAGGAAAAGGATGCAGAGAAACTGGTCGATGTCCTGAAATCCGCAGATCTCGTCGTCGGTTTCAATCAAGTTCGGTTCGATTATGAAGTTTTACGCGCCTATTCCGGATTCGATTTCCGAAAGATCAACTCATATGATATGCTAGTACATATCACAAGTGCCCTTGGACACCGCCTGAAGCTGAATTCAGTCGCTTCCGGCACATTGGGTGCTTCCAAAAGCGCTGATGGCTTACAATCACTTGAATGGTGGAAAAACGGGGAAGTCGAAAAAGTAGCATCCTACTGCCGTAAAGACGTAGAAGTCACCCGCGACCTGTTCTTCCACATCCTCGACAAAGGCTATCTGTTATTTGAGAAAAGAGGTATCGGCTTAGTCCGCGTAAAAATGCCCCAGGACCCATTTAATAAGTAGGTCGAACATTTCTGTTCGACGATTCGCCGACAGACGGATTCACCATTTCACTGGTATTTAAAACAACTCACGCTCCGCTTGAGCGGCAGGCAGGGTGCCTATCCTATTTGGTCGCACCTATTCACATGTCCTCCTCGACCTTCATTGTGCTTGCAGACACCCTCGTCCGCCAGATTCCGATTGCTGTCAGGTGTCCCGACTTTACGAAAAACCTCTCAACAATCTTGACAACCCAAAAATAAATACGTATACTAAATGTTCGATTAATTTCGAACCAACCAGGAGGATTAGCCTAATTGGTAAGGCAGCGGTCTTGAAAACCGCCGTGTTTGCGCACTTGGGGGTTCGAGTCCCTCATCCTCCGCATAGAAAAGTCACTCCTTTGAAAATCGAGTGACTTTTTTTATTTTTGAATCTCTCGAATGCAACCTTCTCATCCTATGCCCGGTCTAATGAGTAAAGACAAAAGAAAAACAACAAAATTAATCGGAGGTCAAAATGTACAGTCATCGAAATGCACCGCGTGCTTATCTCCTCGCAATTTCTCTGGTTTTTCTGGTCAGTTTTGTGGGTTGTTCAACAGCTAATCTTACAGCACCATCGGAACAACCTCCTGGTCAGATAGAGGAAGATAAATACACCAAATCTGATCCGAACGAGATATCAATGGTTGAACAATCTGAACGAACCGAATGGATGATAGTCCCTGCCCCAACAAACCTCTACGCCAGGTTAATCATTTCAACACCGGGTAATCTTAATTCAGTCAGTACGTTAGTATGGCATGATAACTCTGAAAATGAATCCGGTTTCAGAATTGAACGGAAACTAGGTCTTAATGGTCCTTGGAACATTATCGGAGATGTCGAAGCGGGCGTAGTTTATTTTACCGATAATGACCTGGCTCCAGACAGAACTTACTGCTACCGAGTGCATGCCTATAGTGATGGTATAACATCGTCATACTCAAATCAGGCATTAGTTGTGACCGGAAATCTCATTGATGGACTTAGACAAAACAGTTAGATTGATTCCATTTCATGAAAGACCACTTTCGCAAACCCCGATATTCTGCAATGTCGGGGTTTTGATCTCTTGATTTCTTTATACATCCCTCAATATCCATGCCATGTGCGCATGGTACTGTGAAATGAAACTCACGGTTTGCGAACTTGAATCATAAAACTCCTTCAAATGTAAATTTCAATACTGCACATATTGACACTTGCCCAAATGAACAGTATATTGCAATTTCAAAGGACAATCCACATTCAGAGCACATCGAGATCAAAAATCATACGGGAGTTTACCATGTCAGAAATTTTCAGTGAAGTTGAAATCAGGAAATTACCGAAGATGCGGGTCGGTTCGTTTATTGTAATAAGTCGCTATCCGGAGATTCAGGTGGTTGATTATATGCACCAGTGGGCAAAGAAACAGTCCTCCCCTGCCCTTCCGGATCAAAGGGGTTTTGGATTTGATTACCCGGTTAGTGATGCACAGAAGAAACTCGGTATGAGAGGTTACGAGTTTTGGTTGTCAATTCCGGAAGATTGGAGGGAATCTGATTATGTTGTTATCAAGGAAATTCCGGAAGATGAATATGCTGTTTTGCGTATTACTGAACCGTTTGCAGATCCCTTTGATAGCATTCCAACCGGCTGGAAAAAGTTGAGTGCCTGGGTTAAGAACGGATACTGTAAAGGGAAATGGTCTCAAACACGATATTGTCTTGAAGAAGTAATTGAAAAGGAAGGTAAAACCAATATGGATATCTACATTCCGATTGATTGACCATAAATGTGAATTTAGAATCAGCTTTCCTAAGCAATGTACCCGGGGTGCGATCTCTCCTCGGTACATTGCTTATAAATCTAAGAAAACATCCCACCACAACAGGTTAAAGGAAGATTGCACTTAATAGCATTCTCCCTCCATCTCCCCCTCAATACTGCGTTGAATTAGCTGAACTGACTTGATTAAACAATATTTATTAACCAGCTCTCTCACAATAATATAGAGCTATAAATTTCAATATGTTGTGAAATAGACAATTTATTCCTTGCCTTAGACGTTAAGTATTGTTATTAATTGAATAATGTTGCACCATTGATGTCAAACCAAAAAGGAGACTTAAGTGTCGCAATCAGGACATAAACTCACTTCCATCGATACTCTGCTCACTGAAGAACGAGAGTTCAAACCTACCGCTAAATTTCAAGCACAGGCAAATGCTAATGATCAGGAAATATACGAAAAGGCTACATCTAATCCCGAAGCGTTTTGGGAAAGATATGCTCGTGAGTTAGTATGGCGAAAGCCCTGGGATAAAGTTCTTGATTGGAACCCACCTGATTCTAAGTGGTTCGTGGGTGGGAAGTTAAACATCACAGAATCCTGCCTTGATGTCCATATCAAAACAGACGCAAGAAACAAAGCTGCCCTAATTTGGGAAGGTGAACCCGGTGATAAAAGAACATTAACTTATTGGGACCTGTACCGGGAGGTTTGCCGTTTTGCAAATGCATTGAAATCACTCGGCGTTAAGAAAGGTGATAGGGTTGCGCTCTACATGCCGATGATTCCAGAGCTTGTTATTGCTGTGCTTAGCTGTGCTCGAATTGGTGCTATTCACTCAGTTGTTTTTGGTGGATTCTCTGCCGAAGCCCTGAGTGAACGTATAAATGACGCTGAAGCGAAAGTTCTGATTACAGCTGACGGAGGCTATCGTCGCGGACAAATTGTCCAGCTAAAGCACGATGCCGATGAAGCTCTTAAGGATTGCCCCTCGATAGAACACGTTGTCGTTGTCAAACGTGGAAATTTCCCGATCCACTTCCAGGAAAACCGGGATCACTGGTGGCACAGGCTAATTGATGAGGCTGATTTTAACTGCCCTGCGGAAGAAATGGACAGTGAAGACCCGTTGTATATCCTCTATACTTCCGGTACAACTGGTAAACCGAAAGGAATCATGCACACAATCGCTGGATATCTTGTTGGTGTGTACGCGACAACAAAACTGGTTTTCGATCTAAAACCCAATGATTGCTATTGGTGTACGGCAGATATCGGTTGGGTTACGGGACACTCGTATATTGTTTATGGACCACTATCGAATGGCGCAACACAGGTGATGTATGAAGGAGCTCCGAATTGGCCAGATCCTGACAGGGTTTGGAAAATTGTCGAAAATCATGGCGTAACGGTTTTCTATACAGCCCCAAC
Organism: Calditrichota bacterium; assembly: GCA_018644935.1. Taxonomy (GTDB): domain Bacteria; phylum Electryoneota; class AABM5-125-24; order Hatepunaeales; family Hatepunaeaceae; genus JABGPL01. The sequence goes on from JABGPL010000033.1 coordinate 22,729, forward strand.
TGCTATTCGCGCATTCATGAAATGGGGTGAAAAGTGGACTGTGAAACATGACTTATCTTCGCTTCGATTACTCGGCACCGTAGGCGAACCCATAAATCCGGAAGCCTGGATGTGGTATCACAAGCACATCGGTGGAGAGAAATGCCCTATTGTCGATACCTGGTGGCAAACTGAGACCGGACATATTATGATTGCCCCACTCCCAGGATTGATCACAACAAAGCCCGGCTCCGCTACACAGCCTTTTCCAAGTATTAAGGCGGCAATCCTCGATGATGATGGCAATGAGGTTGAACACGGAGGTGGGTACCTCGCAATTCTCGAACCATGGCCCGGTATGCTCCGCACGATATGGGGTGATCACGATCGCTACATCGAAACCTATTGGTCAAAATGGAAAAATATTTACTTTCCCGGTGATGGTGCAAAAATAGACAAGGATTCATATTACTGGATTCTCGGACGCATTGATGATGTCATCAATGTTGCAGGGCATCGATTATCTACAATGGAGATCGAAAGTGCTTTGGTAGACCACAATTCAGTTGTAGAATCTGCCGTGGTTGGGATTACACATGAACTGAAAGGACAAGGTATTGTGGCATTTGTCACGGTTGGAGGAGATATTAGAACCTCTCCGGAACTGGTTGATATTTTAAAAGCCCATGTCGTGAAGAAAATCGGGGCACTTGCAAGACCGGAACAAATAATATTTGCTCACGATCTCCCAAAAACCCGTTCAGGAAAGATAATGCGACGCCTGCTTCGGGATATTGCATCAGGGAGCGTACTTGGTGATGTCACCACGTTAGCTGATCCAACGGTAGTTGAAGAGTTAAAGCGAAAATATGAAGAAGATTAAAAAAACTTGAGGAATACCATGGCAGACGTATTCAAAATTGCGGATATAATTGTCGAAAATGCCAAAGCGAAATATGCTGATGACATTTCGATAATCGCCTACTACGGCTCTTATGCAGCTGGAACAGCAACTGTGACTTCAGATATGGATTTCTTTTTTATACCTCGAACGAGAGAGGCTCATAAAGCGAGTATTCAGTTTATCCTTGATCGAATCGGTTTCGATTTCTGGCCTATTAGCTGGGAACGCGCTGGAAAAATAGCTTCTTTTGATACTGAACTAGTCTCAGTTATCGCAGAATCCAGGGTGTTGTATTCGAGATCTGATGACGAACTTGCCCGTTTCAATGGTCTGAGAGAAAAAATCGCCCTTCTCTGTAAGCCTGAAAACAGGACAGTGATGATAGGTAAGGCTGTAGACAATATTGGAAAATGTTATATACACCTATATAACATGAAGGAATGTATCATGAAAAATGACCCTATATCCTGTCGTTTTGAAGCCTTAAAAGTAACCAAATCTGTAATGTTCAGCCTCGCACTTCTCAACCAAACATATTTTTCTACAGGGTGGGGAAAAAGCATGAATGAGGTTCTATCACTTCCCCTCAAACCAAAAAATTTGAAAGAGCTGCTTGATGGAATCACCCTCAGTGCGGATTGTATCCAGATTATGAAAATATGTGACAAATTGGTTTCATCAACAAAGTCCTTAATCCTGACCGAACAGAAAAACACAAGGCAGGATGTCACTTATTCGAGTATATTTAATGGTTACTTTGAAGAAGTAAAAAGTTCGTTCAACAAAATAATATCCGCCTGTGATCATGGAGATCAGGACACAGCCATTTATACAGCACATCAAGTACAACATGAACTGAGTTCTTTTCTGAAGCTTTCAGAAACTGGCATCAATTCAACCAATTTAAACATCTATGCAGACTTCAATCAATCATATCATAATTTCAATTTTCCAGACCTGTTCACGGCATTCACTTCTGGTGGATTAGATGGATTGAAAATGGCAGTAATAGAGCTTGAAGAAAAGATGAGAAGGATGTTGATCAACAAAGAGGTACACCTTAACGAATTTCGTGATACCTCAGAGTTTGAGCATTTTTTGCATGAACGGTAGGTGAGCACAATTATGGAAATAGTTAGATGGAAAAATCAATCTAAATTCATGTTTGTATTTTTCTTACTTGCATCGTGAACATCTTTTACGTATTTATACAAATCATTGCTAAGGAAAACGATTGGTTTCAAATCCAGTTCATACGGAGTTGATATCCAATCCAATTTAAACCAGCTTTCACTGGAAGTGGGGAGATTGAAGGTGATAAAGTTAAAAAATAAATATTTATTCACAGGTAAAGTGATCATTTGCCTCTTGCTGCTCGTTCAACTTGCCGTTGCAGAATCAGATAATAATATCCATATCGCCACAGTCGGTGACATGTCCGGAAAAGACAATAAGGCTGGCGAATCACTGGTTCGAGGCATTAACCTCTATCTGAACGAGATCAATGAAAATGGTGGAATTAATGGGAGGGAGGTCGTTCTTGACATATATGATGATGAAAATGATTCTCTCCTCGCCAGGGAAAGAGCGTTAGAGATTGTCAAGGACAACCGTGCAATTGCGGTAATAGGACACCATTACAGCTCATGCTCAATTTATGCCGGGGAAGTATACAAAGAAAATGGTATCCCAGCCATTACTCCATACTCTACAGTTGTTGATGTTACTCCCAGCAACGATTGGTATTTCAGAAATACGTTTAATGATAATCTTCAAGGTAGCTTTCTGGCTAACTATGTAAATAAAATCATAAAAAAAGATCGAATTTGCATTATCCAGGAAGACCTGCCTTATGGTTCTTTCCTCGCAGATGTATTCACAGAGACATCTCAATCATTTGACATCGAAATGGAATATAACTTCCGTTTCGAGGTGAATGATCCAAACCTTGACATTACTCTCGAAAACATCGTAAATGAGTTAAAATCTTCCGGTTTCCCTGGTGTTGTTTTTCTGTCAACTCATGCTGCTGAAGGGGTTAAACTTGTCAAACTCATCAAAGATGCTGACCTCAAAAATCTGATTGTTGTTCCCGCAGCATTTGCTTCCGAATCATTTTATCTCGGATTCTCTGAATTTTCAAAAGAGAAGCAAGCTCCCGGTTATTACTCAAATGGAGTCTACGTATCCAGCCCCCTTCTTTATGATAGTGCAGATGAAGCCACAATACATTTTAAAGAAAAGTACGTTCACACTTATGATTCTGAACCTGATTGGCGCCCAGCATTTTCTTATGATGCTGCTAAAGTTATAATTCAAGCAATTTTAAGTACTGATGTTGTAGTTAAAGAAGCCTCATTAAGGGAAGATCGCCAAAAAATCAGAGATTATCTTGCCGGCCTGAATGATATCAAGGATGCAATTCCCGGTGTAACCGGTTATAATTATTTCAATGAAGATGGAGACCGAGAAAAACCAATCTTCATTGGCATGTATCGCAATGGTAAAGCTATATCAGCATTGACACAGTTTCGAGAAATTCGAGATATCCATGAGATCTATGATATAAATAAAGCTGTTAAAGATGGCAAGGTTACATTAGTCGAGGGTCGATATTTATACAAGACCGATGTGGTCTATACGGCAATAACCTTAAACGAAATCACTAAGCCAAATTTTTTTGATTATACCTGCTTATTGGACTTCGACCTATGGTTCAGATACACAAGTGATATTGATATAGAGAATATCGAATTCATTAATGCTGTTGGAGATATCGATATTGGTGAACCAGTCGAGGAATATGTTAACAGGGAGTTTTTCTATCGACGGTATAATGTCAAAGGTGAATTTAGAACTGATTTCTTTTCAATACCACCACCCTATGGCAAGCATATACTTGGGATTAACTTCCGCCATCGTTCATTAACAAGGAATAATTTAATATTCGTCACTGACCTTGTGGGGATGGGAATAACTGAAGGAAGAGATCCGATAGATCAAATGATACAAACTCAGGTGCTCAGTCCCGGTCATGGCTGGATATTGGATAAAGTTAGGATTTATCAGGATTTAGTTGATATCAGCACAATGGGGAGACCCGAATTTATAAACATTCCAAGTGGAATGGTTGATTACTCACGCTTTAATTTTGGCGTTCTCGTTAAGGAGGATACCATTGGGGTCAGGACTGCTCTTCCAAGTGCACAGGGATTGTTCTTTTTGTTTTTCAGTGGTGCAGTATCCCTAATCCTTTTCATCCTCGTCAGAAAAATTCACTCGAATTTCGCATTACGAATTATCTGGGGGGTTCAATCTTTCTTTACCATCTTGTTACTATTATCTGCTGAAGCGGTTTTTGTGAGAGGTGTCGCAGGAGCAGTAGGAAAAACTTATTTGAGTGTTCTGAAGTTCACATTTGACGTTGCATGGTGGTTCGTCCCTACATGCATGATTATAATTGGAATCGACAGATTCCTTTGGAAACCGTTAGAAGAACGGACTCAACAGATTATTCCTACGCTGATTAGAAGGATAGTTGGAATAGTTCTCGTCTGTTTGGCTTTTTTTGGGGTAATCACTTTCGTTCTCGACTTTGCAGCAACAGGCTTATTGGCTACTTCTGTTCTGCTCGCTATAATCATCGGCCTCTTGATTAAGGTAAATATATCAGACGTCATCGCTGGGGTTGCAATAAATGTAGAAAGATCTTTCAGGATTGGGGATTGGATTAAAATAGATTCGAGCGTAGAAGGACAAGTCATTGACATAAACTGGCGAACTACCCGAATTGAAACTTTTTTTGGAAACACAATAAGTCTTCCAAACAGTAAAGCCTCCGAAGCAGTTATTGAGAATTTTGATCTCCCGGAAAGCCTTTATTGGGCAGGGCTTACAATTCACGTTGAAGCGCACCATGCTCCAGATAAGATAAAGAAGATTCTCAACACAGCGGCTCTTGCGACTGAAGGTATTATTGGTGAGCCCTGGATCAGATTTATGGGTGTGAATTCGTGGTCAGCTGAATATTGGGTAAGAATGCAGATTGATGACATGAAACAACGTTATCTATATAGCGAAAAATTATGGAAAAGCTGCCTTACTCATCTCGAAAACAAGGAAATCAAACCTGCTGTACAGCGCCATGAGATTAAGATGATAAGCGGTTGGGGTGGAGGAGCAGATAATCTATAGGTCTCGCTAGGTAGGATTGTCAACTTTGAATTACTAAAATGTCAGCTTTATTCCATTTGTAACATTAAGGTCGTAGTCTTCCAATCCCGCAGATGGTTGACTGTCATAACGGTATTTAAGAGCTGTCGAGAATGTGAAGTGCTCTGACATTTCCACATTCAGACTGCTCTCCATAATAAAACGGAAATCAGCCGGATCACTCATATCTGGCTGAAAATAACCTGTAGTTAAAAGATTTATGTTTTCCTTTAAATCACAACCTCCTGTGATATAATTACTGGATCGGAGGATGTTTTTGTCTGCTTCGGACGAAATGGTGTTTTGCTCTCCCTCGTACATAACTCCTAATCCAAGATGAAGTGATAAAGCTTCAGACTTATCTAACAGATGAATTCTGAAACCACCTCCCAGCAATCTCCTCAATTTCAGATTGAGGAATTTGTTCCACTCTATTTGCGCAAACATTTCGGTCGTGACGTACTTGGAAGTTCTCCGCATCCCTCGTATATGAATAAAGGATTTGTTAAGAAACTCGGTTTCATCCTTTTCGGCAATTTTTAAACTTGCAACCGCGAAAGATTGGTAAATTCCTTCCCAATAATCGAGTCGAATTCCTGCCCCATAACTAACGAAATTGGTGTTTCCCTTCTTCAGATCAAGGTCAAACGATCCGGTCGTTTTCAAACCACACTCGACCTCAGCCTTTCGCATCGTTTCAGTGTTAACTTGCGCTGACGTATTCCCATTGAAAATCAGGAGGAACAACAGGATGCATTGAGTGGAATATTTGGAACATGATTTCCAAGATTTTACAATTCTCCAGAATTTACTGATCAATTTCACACAATAGGTCTTAAATATCATTTTTTGTGCCGCCCTGGACCCAACTCGCGATTTTTTAACTTCTTGCGAAGGGTGTTCTGGAGCTCTTTTTGAACTATTCTTTTTAGTTGTTTTCGTATAAATTTTTGGCTGGGTAGCAAAACAAAAGCTAGTGCCACATTCATTATTACCTTGAAAAATCCAATCCCGGCAGAGAACACTCCTAAAAAAGGTCCCATTAACACTATTGTGTACTTGAAAATGATAATCACAACAATATTAGTTAGGCTATCCGACAGTTTTTGAGCCTTCCCATATCGACTGAGATAACCAGATATAAACAGCAGCGTCAGGATAAAAGCGATTTGTGAAGCATAAAACCACCACGCTTCAAACCAGGGAGTCTTGATAGTGAAGGAATAAGTTGCCTCAGCACTAATATCACCATTTGCATTTCTGGCTCGAACATGAAAAGTGTAATCTCCCCAATACAGGTTGGTAAACTCTCTCCTCGTACGATTTGACCATTTTAGCCAGTCATCTTCCAATCCCTCAAGATATGTCTGGTATTCAATTTTTTCTATATCTTTATAATAAGTAGAAGAGTACGAAATTCTGAAGGCATTATCATCAAAGGGAAATACTCCGAGTAATAAATCCGCTTGTTCTAAAACCTGTACACCACCCACCGTTTTATAATAAGCACCTCCAAATATCAGCGAATCGTATTTGGTACTAACGATTTGACGAATAACAGTTGTGAAGATTGCCTCTGATCTGCCAGATATACCCGAAGTATCCTGATTCGAAACATCCCGGTCACTCTGATTTGAAAATCCTGAAGCACAATCAAGATTAATGAAAGAAATACCATCACCCGAACATAGCCAAATATTACCTTTATCATCTGTACTCAAAGCGAGAACATTATCGGAAACCAATCCGTTTGATTGTTTTAAATGGTATTTGATCTCTCCACTTGAATCTAAAATAAAACAACCGTTCTTAATCGTCCCAAAAGCAATACAATTATTACTAAGTAACGCCGCACTCTTTATTTCGAGTCCCATGAATATACCAAGATCTAGTTCAGGCAAAGCTGAGAATGATTCTAGTCCAAACTGATCGTCCTTTCCATCATGTGTAACTATTCTGCCATCAGGCAACACAATAATTATCTTGTCATTGATATAAGGCAGCATCAAGTAAGACCTAAAATCACCGCTTTCCAATTTTGGTTCAAGGATGCCATTCTTCAAATGCAGTAATCCCTTAGCTCCATCAATTACATTAAGGGAATTATCTATACAGACAGCGCTGAAGTAGTAATCTTCAGATTCAATCACATTAATTCTGTCATTGTGCAGGATATACATCAGCTTGTCGGCTAAGAAAACAATGCCCTCAGAAGTGAACTGGATAGAGAATATCTCATCTGATGAATGCTGGAACGCTTCAGGTATTTTATCTCTGAAAGAGATATAGTCCATGCTCCCCTCTACCCCAGGAGCCAGGAAGCCGATCTCACCTTCACCACCTACATAGATTCTACCTTTTTCATCAAGCTCAAGACAATGCACACCTGAGCTATCCGGCAATGTAATGAGATGCCAGGTATTTCCGTCAAATTCGAGAATTCCATCCGAGTTACCGAAATACATAATCCCACGTCTATCCTGTACTACTGCCCAGTTCTGACTGCTGGCATGGTATTCATCTGGAGTAAAGTTCCTTATGTAAATGTCAGAGGTTGTCGATTCGGCAGACTCACAAGGTGTGTAACTTATCAGAATGATTAATACTATCAGTAAGTTTTTTAGCATAGTGACTCTACTCAACTCTGATTGTGATAGACTTCTGACTGCGATTGCTTACCTGATCAAAAGCAATAACATCAATTTTAAAATTTTTCCCCGCTCTGAAGTTGGTAAGTGGTTTTCGATAAAGCTTTTCTTTACCATCGTTAATCTTATACACTACCCTTTCCACGCCAGTGAAATCATCATTTGTGGATATATAAATCATGTCATCTTCTGAGAGGACGATCTCACCATTCTTTCCTGTCTTTGCTCCACCACTATAGGTAATGTCAATATCAGGCGGTTTGTTATCAACAAACAATTCAAAGCTAGATATTTCTTCTCTATTCTTCACTCTGTCGGTCGCCCAATACTCAATTTCATGGAGACCATCACGGGCAATTTGAAGTGGATTCGAGTACTTCACTGGTTTTCCGTTATCAAATCGATGTTGAATCTGGCGAACACCTGATTCCTTATCAATAGAAGATAAAACAAGCTGTGTTTCAGAATTCACATAAAGCTGATTTGGGCTTTGGAATACTACTCCGTCAAGGCGGAATCTGGTCTCTGGCGGAGCTAAGTCAAGGTATAGAACCTCCGTCTGTCGGTTACTGGTGTTACCTGATAGGTCTGTACTGCTGAAAGAAATGGTGTGCTTACTACCGGTTTCAGGTAATTGGAAAGCAGATGTGTATGCAACAGATTTCCCTCCATTGATCTGATAATTTATAGATTGTACACCTGTCTCCTGCTCAGATGCTGTCAACCTGATCCGAACGTTCCTATGGACAAATTTAAGATTGTTGTTTTCACTTTTGTCTCCAAGTAGTGTATAAACGACTCCGGGCGGTGAGTGATCTAAAATAAATGTGAGGGACTTTGTTTTCTCAACATTTCCGACGTTATCGACTGAATGATAGGAAAGTGTGTGACTCCCCTCAGAAAGATTCTGAAAGCTGGTTGAAGATAATGGCTTGTTGTAACTACGCTGGTCTTCCTCGTCAAAATGGTAAAAGACATTCTTAGTTCCACAGAGATTATCGGAAGTACTAAGAGTTACAATGGTTCTGGATGAAAATGTATTCCCATAGTACGAACCACTAATCACATGTTTCGTCTTGGGTGAAGTAATATCCACTATAAATTCAGTCTCGTGAATCTCTTCGGTATTACCAACGCTATCCACAGAATTATATAACAATTTGTAGACTTTCTCGCGTGAGAAGAAGTCCAATGGCTGTTGATATAAACCAAACTCTGAACCATCAATTGAAAAGAGTATCTTTTGAAGACCTGATCGGATACCGTTTCTATTATCATCTGCCTCAAGATCAACTATCAACCCAGGACCGAAATATGTATTCCCACCACTTTTAAACTTTTTTGCTCCAGTAAATTTAGACGAGCTTTTTGGAGCTTCACCATCAATATTAACTCGAAATGACACCGGCTCAGCTGTAGCTTTAACCGAAATGACATTGGTCCCCATTCGATCAAAATACATTGGTTGTGTATCTTTTGTAATCAGGCTACTCATATCTAAAAGAAATGATCTTGCAGTATCATCTGGCGAGGCAGAAATTTTTAAGTAGAAGGGTAGCCCTGTTGAGCCCATTAATCCCTTGCCTTCAGCTTCAATCCACAGTTTCCGATGTTTCAATTCAGGTGTGACAGCATTTGTCAACTTTGGGCTGTTATCAACTCTAATCCACAGTTCTCCTGGCTTTTCGCGGTTATTTACACGATCAATGGCAAAGTATGTTAATCTATAGTTTCCATCACTTTCAAATGATATTGGTTTATCATAAATCAATCCATTGTTATCATTTACTCCATATCTGATCTCTTTTATTCCCGATTCCATATCAGAAGTCACCAGAGAAATTTTTGTCTCTTTGGTGACAATGATTGTATCCACATTCCAGAAAACTGTTCCGGTCGCATCATAATCGGTTTCAGGAGCAGTCAGGTCCATGTAAACTCTCTTTACCTGTCTCTTACTCATGTTTTGAACTTTATCGACTGCAAAATACCCAATCTTGTGAATTCCACTCTCATTGGGTATGTCGAATTGTTTAGTATAGATCCTCTGGGAGTCCTGATCAACCTGAAAATATGTTGTTGTTGCTCCTGGCCGATTATCAAAGGTTGATAGGCTAATTGAGGTCTTTCCGGAGACAAAAACGGTATGTTCCGTTACGTCCTTATCACCTTCGATTGAAAGAACGATTTCTGGTGGAGTTGAATCATGGTAAAAAGCATAGACGTGTCTTTCACCAACATTATCAACATTATCTACAGCATGAAATTGGAGTGTATGTTCACCATCCGAGAGCTTTTCAACGGAAATTTCTCTACCGTATATCATCTCCTCTCCTTCGTCAATCCGGTAAAGGATATTCCTAACTCCGGACAGATTATCAGTGCTGGATAGAGCAATTGTTGCACTTGAAGATAGGTTGGTCCCGTCGAATATACCTTTTACATGAAATTCGGATAAAGGTGGAGTTACATCTACAAAGAACTTGGTTGATTTTATTGCCTCAACATTCCCAACATTATCAACTGAGTAAAATTGAAAATGGTGTTTTGCGTCCGAGGTGAAATCAAATGACAATTCGCTTATTAAGCTAAATTCGTCTCCTCTCCTGGAAAGGTAGGTCCCCTGCACACCAGAAAGTTGGTCAAAACTTGTTAATGAGAAGGCGAGATTTGGTCCGTAATACATAGATTGGGAAGAGCTGTACTTAACACTTCCTTCAAAATTCGCTGTTGTTGAAGGGGCTGAACCGTCTGCATAGACTAAATATTGTTGTGACTCAGAATCACCAGAAAGTGGGTTTCTAAAGGTGTTCTTTCCTTCAGACAACTGCAATGGACTTGCATTTTCTTTTGATTTCTCATCATAAAGTGGAATCGATTTAGTTGAATCGTCCGGCGACATAGAGATGTGAAGATAAGTTTGTGCTGCTTCCGGCACATACAGAGTACCACTCTCATCAACATAAATACGCTTCTCATGTTTGAGTGGATAAACCGCAGATGAATCCTGGCTAAAAACACTCCCGATCAATAGAAATGAAACGATTAGAAAAACAAGGAGACACCTGAGTACATTACAGTCTGGTGAAATACCCGGTTTCATCAATTCCTGACAGCGACTGTGAAGTTTTTGCTTGTAGTATTGCCGATATAATCTGTCGCCATAACTTTCACCCGATATGTTCCGTCCTTCTTAAAAAGTAACGGACTTCCATATTCAACTTCTTCACCACCATTAATAGAGTACTTAATACTCTCTATTCCCACAGACCTGTCAATACCTGCAAAGAAAATTGAAAGGAAACGTGGGTAAACATTGATAGTTTCACCATTTTTACCTGAAATGGAATCTGTTGGTGTGAGGCTGAACGACTCAATAATTTCTGGTGGTGAATTGTCCACAATTAGTAGCAATGCTTCGTTTTCAATCCTGTTGTTCACATTATCAGTACTCCAGTAGCGAGTCAGATATTGTCCTTCATTTGGAATTCTGAAAGGTTTTTCGAATGAGACCAAAGCATCGGTTCCAATTTGATATTCAATTTTTTGAACTCCTGCACCATCATCTTTAGAGCTGAATGAAATATCGGTATCGTTCGTCATCCAGATTACGCTTTGCTTTTGAAGGCTTGGACCAGTAATTTTGAAAGAACTCGTTGGGGGAGTAAAGTCCATTTGATAATCTATTTTTTTCGTTTGGCTCAAGTTTGCAAGTCTATCAGCGGTTCGATATCTAACGCTGAACAACCCAGTGTTAAAAGGAGCAACAAATGGTCCACCATACTTTATAAATTTATCCTTATTGATCTTGTATTCGATGTAATCCACTCCAATTTTGTTATCGGTTGCCGACAGTGTGATGGTTGAGCGAGGCGAAACAAAGTCGCCAGATTTATCAGGATACTTATCTCCAACAACAGCAATTTCGGGGACGGATGGAGTTTTATCCATGTAAAACACATAGTCGATAGTAGCTTCACGGTTTTCAACCTGATCAATTGCGTAATAATGCAGGGTATGTATACCATCACTCAAGTGATCAAGTTTGATATTTGCACCTTTGTAAACTGAGGGACTGGCTTGATCATCAAAAAAATAATAGATGTTTTGAACACCGGAAATTGCGTCAGTGCTGCTAAGTTTTATTGTAGTACTCGGAGATAGAGTATTGCTTGAAAAATTGTGTACAGTTTCGTGAGTGGAAACCGGATTTGTTAAATCTACAGTAAAAAGGACTGTCGATGATTTGCTGGCATTCCCGACTTTATCGACAGCATAGTATCTCAGGTTGACATTTTTCTCGGTGTTAAACTTCAGGGCTTCTGTATATGCTGCAAACGCTCTGCCATCAATCGAATAATAGGTCTTCTCTACTCCTGCAAAATCATCTTCAGAAGAAACGTTGCATTGCAATCCTTTCCCGTAAAAGGTATTCTTTCCTGATGTGAAAATAGGTGCATTTACGAAAGCCTCTGAAGATTTTGGTGCATCTCCGTCAGCATAAAACTTGAGCATCAGTTCTTCTTCAGTTACATAGTTAAACCACCGAATAAACTGCCTTCCCGGGATCTCTAACTGGATTCCTTCACTCACATCAACTTTTGTATTACTCTTTGCATCAGGTGAAACCTGATCGAGTAAAAAAGACGGTGCGCCATCCTCTGGAGAGGCAGATAACCTTACATAGAATGGTAAAGCCATCGGCCAGTATAGCTTTTTGGCTTTTTCATCTAAATATACTTTCTTTTCGTGTGAAAACGGCTTTGAAAGCTGATGGTTTGCTGGCTGTGCATTTACTATGGATATTGTGAAAAGGCTTATCAAAAGGAAGATAATTACCTGCAAGCGTAGCATTAAAGGCTCCTGAGTTATCTACATCTTTAGAAATTATCGAGGTTAACATAACACTATATCATCGGTGGTGTTGCGCTAAATCTCGTTTATCTGTTAGGTAATGCAGCTAAACCGCATTTTCAAACATTACGACCAAGAGAAACTTTGGATTTGAAGTTAGATTCGTTGTCTTAGATGTCCCCTCGAAATTTGAACTAATATAACGCGTAAAGTCCTACATTCCAATGCTATTAAGAAGTGTTTTATCCTTGTATAGACAAATCACTGATACTCATTGTGAAACCAAAATTGATATATACACAAACAGTCCAATCCTGACTTGCGTCAATTCTGTGAAGTTGTTAACTTCATGTGAACTTAAACATGTAAAAAAATGGAAATTTGATCATCTAATGAGTATTCGGGTATCACGTCCCAGATTGGTGTTATTTTTGTTGGTATCACTTTTTGCTGTGGCACAAGTTTCGTGGTGGATAATTCTCCAGATCAGAGTTGGCGACAACCTAACGAGAAATCAGAATCAAAGTTGGCTTCAAGAGATCGCTGCTGCGAAGCATTGCGCTGAAACAAATGGGGTAGATGATCCCGAGCAATTCAGGAGATGGCTTGCTGAGATATTCCCTGATCTCGATTATGACACATCGAATGATACCATTTTCGTTAGAGTTTCTGCCATTAAGGAATTAGAGGATTATACTTCTCGTATAATCCGGATAATTGTCTTCGAGGGAGCATTTTTCACATTCATTGTTCTTCTTGGACTATTGTATATTTATTGGACTTTAAGACGTGAAGCACAGATCGAGCGTCATTTCTCGAATTTCCTCGCGTCAATAACGCACGAGCTTAAAACACCGCTTACAGCAATGCACCTATTTGTTGATGCCCTGAAAATTCCTGAGATAAAGCCGGAACAAGTGGCGGAGGCGCATTCTTCACTCACCGATAATCTGAATAGACTTGATTCATTGATTGATAAGCTACTGCAGGCTCGGATCAGAGTTGTTGATAAGCCACCAATTCCAACGATTATTGATCTCGCACAAGAAACAAAAATTGCCATAGCCACTTTCACTGAAATGTTATCGAGTGAGACTTTACCTGAAATCAAGGTAGATCTTCCTCCAAAAGTGTTTGCACGTGTGGATGCAGAAAACTGGAGAATACTCATTACAAACTTAGTAGAAAATGCGGTAAAATATACACAGGATAATGCAGAGATATTAGTGAATTTGAGTGCCTCAAAAAAGACTATCGAACTTAGCGTATCAGATAATGGCATTGGTTTTGAGAAATTGGAAAGGAATGTGATATTTGAAAGATTCTATCGAATTGGCGATGAGAAAACGCGTAATTCAAAAGGATCAGGTCTGGGATTATACCTCGCTCGAGAAATCACCAGCAACTTTGGCGGATCAATAACAGCACACAGCGATGGACCTGGAAAAGGGGCGGTGTTTACAGTGAGAATACCTATAGCTTCAGGATCTAATGATGGATAAGCATATACTGATTGTGGAGGATGAAGAATCCATCGCTCGTGGTTTGCAACTGAACCTATCTGCTAATGGGCACAGGACAACAATTGTTTACAACGGTGGAGATGCCGTCGATAAAATCGCAACATTAACCCCGGATATTGTCCTCTTAGATGTCATGCTGCCCGGGATTGACGGATTTGAGGTTTGCAGACGAGTCCGGGCTACCGGAAACAGAATCCCCATATTGTTCCTTACCGCACTTAACAAAACCGACGACAGGATCAGAGGGCTGGAGTTAGGAGGTGACGATTACATAACCAAACCATTCGACGTTCGCGAACTAATCCTCCGCATCAACGCCATCCTGCGCAGACAGATCTGGTATAGCGAACCTCCTCAAACAGGTGATGTATACGAATTTGGGCATAACCAGATTGATTTTTCAGCCTACAAAGCAGAAACTGAACAAGGTGAGATAACCTTAACCCAGAAAGAAGTGATGCTGCTAAAGCTACTGATTGATAACAAAGATTCCGTTGTTACTCGTGATCAGGTAATAGAGAGCATCTGGGGATATGAATATGACCGCACTAACCGAACAATCGATAATCTGATATTGCGCCTTCGCAAATACTTCGAAACCGATCCCAAAAAACCGAAGTACATTTTGACACAGTATGGAGCGGGGTATAAGTTTGTTTTGGCATAATAACTTTAGTTATGTTCATGTCAGTGCAAGTCCCAAAACTAAGTTCTATAACGACACCTGTTGGTAAGCTTGAGTCATCTCCTGATGTTGAGTCTTGCTGGTCAAATTCTGTTCCAATTCAATCACAAGCTCATCCATAAGTCGCTTAACTGTCACAATGTGCTTTATGCGGCTGGCATTCTGTCCGCAGAAGATCAGTCCTCTATCGACATCCCCACTATACGAGTTAAGCAGAGCTTCAGCTATACAATATCTGGCGTTTTCAATTTTGCATGCCGATAAACACCTGAAGGCGCATTTAATACGTCCCTTTTCTCTATTTTCAACACTCCGAATAAATCGATTGCGAATTGCGCGACCAGGCATCCCAACTGGACTTTTGACGATAATAATGTCCTCTTCTTTCGCATCAAGATACGCCTGCTTGAATTCGGATGAGACACTACACTCCTCCGTACAAACAAAACGAGTGCCCATCTGAACTCCCGAAGCCCCTAATTGCAGCATTCTGGCAATATCAAATCCTGAGAAAATTCCTCCAGCCGCAATCACAGGGATCTTTTTTCCATATATATCTTCAAAGGGTTTCACAGCCAATAAAAGTTCAGGCAATAAAATCTCATGTGTAAACTGTTCCGGATGTTGAAGTTGTTCAGTGGAAAAACCAAGGTGCCCTCCTGCCAGAGGACCTTCCAGGATAAATGCACTAACGCTTCGATTATATTTTTTATGCCAAGTGCGTAGAATTAAAGAAGCTGCCCTCGGAGAGCTGATGATTGGAACCAGATTTACATCTGGATCTTCAACCAGAGCCGGCAGTTTTAAAGGTAAACCCGCTCCAAAGGCAATCATTTCAATTCCTTCCTCCACGGCGGTTCGTACTAAGTCGTAGGCATTGCAGGTCACTCCCATGACATTGACAGCCAGATGGCCCTGAGTAATACTCTGAGCAAGACGAATTTCTTTGCGGAGTGCTTCTAGTGAGTTTCTCAGGAAATTTGCCCCGGAAAGTTTTACATCTGCTAAACCAATGCTGGAAATTGTCCCGATTCCACCCTCATTAGCGACTGCTGCCGCCAGAGGGGCAAGTGAAACCCGAACGCCCATGCCACCCTGGATAATTGGCAATTTTGCAGAAAGATTGCCTATGTTTAGTTGTGGTACATTCATTAACTATTTTTCCTTCTCTGGGAACAACCATCTTTCGATTGAATCATGGGAACCAATATTACCTTTGTTGGATTAGTGCTTTCTCAGACCATTAAGTAACGTATCTATAACTAGATCGACAATTTCCTGAAGAGTTACGTTCTGACCCTCAATTGCCCATGGATATTCTATGGCTTTCATAGAAATAACAAATATATGCGCTTGAAGATTTACGTCCATCGGCTTCAAGACACCTTTGTTTTTGCCTGTTACCAGAATACCCCTAACAATTTCTTTCTCCTGTTCCATAAAATATCCTCGCACTTCCGCAATAAATGGCCAGTATTCATCCCGACTTTCGCGAGTTACTTTATAAAAGTTGATAAGTTTATGTATCTTGTTAATTTTTGTATTTAAATAGGCCTTGAGTTTGTTCTCAACTTCGACTTCTCTGCCAACTGCATCCTTGATCGCTTGGACCATCAAGTCAGTCTCCATTGCAATTACAGCCTGAAAGATCTCTGATTTATTCCTATAGTATTTATAAACAGTGGCTTTTGAAATCTGCCCTTCAAAAGCGATATCATCAGTCGTGACTTTCTTTAGACCAAATTGTGAGAATAGTTTCTGAGCTGCTTTAAGAATAGCGCTTTTTTTATCCATGAAGAATCCATGTATTAGCTAAACGTTTCTTACAAAATACGTTCAGTTGTATAGTTGTGCAAGTGTTTTTTATAGTTTATTCCAGATTTCATTTTTTTTCCTTAAATCGTGAATCATACTCAAAAGGGTCACCATTTATCGAAACCCAGTTTCCCACTTAATTGACAAATCAACGAATAAATGTTACCTTCCATTAAATAGTTCAAAACGGAGCTCTAACTATGGAAGTAATCGGATATGTATTTCTGGGGATTGTGGCAATATGTTGGCTGGTAGCGGTTTTTGTAGGAATGATTGCAGCTTTCCCGTTTGGTTTAATCGGTTTCCTGGTAATCATTGGAATCGGGTTTCTGTTTGCCAAGGTTGTTAAAGACCGGCTGGAGAACACAGAGGATGACCACTATTCAAAAAACATAGATATCTAAGGAGATTAATAATGCGTATTACAACACAGGACGAATTTGCAGATTACAAAATAACCAAAACTCTCGGATTGGTAAGAGGCAACACTATACGCGCCCGGCACGTCGGCAAAGACATCATCGCCCAGCTACGAACCCTCGTCGGTGGAGAAATCACAGAATACACAAAGATGCTCGCCGAATCCCGCGAACAATCCTACGACAGAATGGTCAGACAAGCCAAAACACTTGGTGCCGACGGTATAGTATGTCTCCGCTTCACAACTTCAGCGGTTATGCAGGGAGCTGCGGAATTACTCGCCTATGGGACGGCGGTTAGGCTGGAGAAGAAGGAATGATGACAGTGTAGGCGACCGAAAGGGTGATTCACGAATCACCCCAAAATATAAAAACCATATACAATCCATAACCAGATTTTAAATTACAAGGTAAATTCTCGTTAGGGGCACATCACCACGTGCCCTTTCGCATAGAAAAGGGTTGAATTCTTAATCGACTGATACCATTTATTAATAAGTCCGACGGAAGAAGATTCCACCCTACAATAGGGAAACGATCCCGCAGGATCGTTTCCTCAATTCATTTATAGTCTTACTCGACCTTGGGAGATTTGTCACCCCCCTCCTCAATCTGACCGATTTATTTTCCTGTCACTCTGCTTCGCCTTCTTTCTATTCAGCTTAAACTTTAATTTGGTCTTCTTTGCCAGTCAGTTGATCAGGCTTTATTTGCGGTTGGGCTGTTTTGACTGACGGTTGACTAGTGTTAGTTGATGGTTGTTCGGCTTTGCCTTTTGGTTGTTCAGCATTAGCTTTCTGGATATCCGCTTTGCCGGTAATTTTCTTTCCTTTCAGGAACTGGGTGTATTTTTTGTCAGATCCCTCAATATGGTCAACGATCCATGATATAAGGAAATATATTACGTCCATGGTAATATCCAAATTTCCAGATTTGAATTCTTCCACAAACTTCAGGACTTCTTTCGTAAGATCCTCATGTTCTTTCTTATGTTCGTCATATTCAGGGTAGTTATACTTCTTCAGGTTGATCTCTTCATCCTTAAAGTGGTCCTTTGCATAGGCGATTAGACCAAGTAAGATGGCGGCTAAGACCTTTTTCTCCTCATCCTCAGCTAACGCATTATTGAGATCGTTGAGAAATCCGAACATTTTTTTGTGTTGATTATCAAATAGCTCAATACCTACACTGTACTCTTCCTTCCAACGCTTGATTGCCATCTTTCACTCCGTTTATCTGGATTTTTACAACAATTGAAACAAATATACTTTGTCAAAGGAAAATCTACCACTTGTCCGATAGGACGAATAATTATTCGCCACTACGAACCCGCCAACCTCTTCCTTTCCCCTTTCCCTTCAAACAGCACGAACAATACCGGAATCACAAACAACGTCAACACCGTCGAGACTATCAACCCACCAATTGCCACAACCGCCATTGGGCTGCGCATTTCACCAGCTGCACCGAATCCAAGTGCCAAGGGCAACATTCCGAGCGAGGTTGCGACTGTGCTCATTATAATAGGCCGTAATCTGATCGGGCATGCTTCGAGCACAGCTGATTGGAGATCACGTCCCTCCTTGCGGAGGCGAACTGTGTAATCTATTAAGAGAATTCCATTATTCACCACGATTCCCACCAGCATCACAATCGACATCAGTGCGATCATTGATACTGTTTTGCCACCAATGAGCAAGCCCATTGACACCCCAATTAGTGCCAGTGGTAACGTCATCATGATGATGAACGGGAAACGATAGCTCTCGAGGATAGCTGCAAGCAGCATGTAGGTCAGGATGATTGCGAGAACGAGTGCCTGGAATAGACTCGAGAAAACCTCAGCCATCATCTCGGCTTCTCCACCGAAGAATACTGTAACTCCGGCAGGGAGCTTCGGGCTGGGTCGAGGGGCAACGCTGCTTTTGCCGGATAGGATATCCGTTATCTGCTGCGCCGGGGGAATCGTCGGGAGTTCTAAAACCTCCGTGATTGTCTTTTGAGCGTCTCCAACCGTTCCTGTCCCGATATTTGCAGAAATTGTGACCATGCGTTGTTTGTTCTTACGGCTGATCTTGGTCGGACCTGAACCGATCTCGATAGTCGCAACGTCCTTGAGCGGTACGAAACCCTTTCGCAGTGGAACTAGCAGATCACCAACCCGGTCAACC